>JACPRD010000024.1 GCA_016190145.1 Planctomycetota bacterium
CCCCACCCCACACCCTTCCCCCGGAAAACCACCTGCATCCCCGCCACCAGGATCGCCGGCGCCGCCCCGCGGCCCAGGGCCCACCCCGCCGGCCCCTTCAGCCCCGCCGTCGCCACCGCGAAATCGAGCGCTCCCATCGCCAGCGTCGCGGCGACGAGCGCGTAGAAGCCGCGCGTGGCGTCAACGACGGCGCCGCCGGGCGCGATGCCGTAGACGCGGCGCATCGCCCACGGGATGACCGTGAAGCACAGCGCCGGCACCAGGAAGCACAGCGCGAAACCGGTCCACCACCACGCGGTGTGCCGCAGGAATTCTGCCCGTGGCGCGCGCGCGGCCGCGACGACGCCGCAGGCCAGCGGCACGGACAGCGCGTAGAAGAACAACCCGATCTGGTCCCGGGCGCGCTCGGCCGGGCCCGGCGCCGGCTTCAGTTCCACTGGGAAGACGGCCCTCCGCTCTCCTCGCGCCGCTTGCGGAGGATCTCCTCCAGCTTGTGAGTCGAGGCCGCGAGGAGCGCCGACAGGCGCGCCGCGACGTCGACGGTTTCGAGAAGAGCCTGCTTGAGCGCGATATCCACGGGCAGGGCGGCCGCGACCACGTCGGCCAGCCTTCCAGGCGGAAGACCCGCTGACACCAGCCGGCTCGACAGTTCGGCGAATGCCCGGTCTTCCTCGGCGAGACGGTTGAGGATGGCGGCGAGGTGAAGTGCCTGTCCCGGGACGTTCTTCGCGGTGACGGGGTCGAGCCTGTCGCCGAGAAGCTTCCCGCGCGCGATGCGGTACGGCTTCTCCTGGACCAGCGACTCCGGACGGAATCTCGCGATTCCCTCGAGGAGGATGTTGAATCGGCCGTCCTCGAGGCGGTCGTCGGCGACGATCTGACCGACCGTGCAGATCTCGTGGATCGGCGGGTTCCCCTCGTAGTCCGCCTCCCAGCCCGGCCGGAGCAGCGCCACCGCGATGAGCCGGTCCGACTCGAGGGCGCGCTCGGTCATCTCCCGGTAGCGCGGTTCGAAGACGTGAAGGGGAAGGCGCGTGCCGGGGAAGAACACGGTGCCGGGAAGCGCGAAGATCGGCGCCTTCCCGGGGAAAAGGGGCGAGGATTCTCCCATGTCCCCTACGACTCCGTCGCGGCGCGGAACTGCTTCCTCGCGACCACGAGGATGCCGATGGCGCACACGATCGCGACCAGGACTCCCATCACCGCGACGCCGCCGCGCCAGTCCACACCGCGACCGGGCGGGGCCGGCGCCGCGTCCTTCATGCGGATGGACTGCGCCATCGTCTCGAACGCGAGCAGCTTGTAGGGGAAAGTCGAGCCCGGCGCCGTGAAACTGAACACGTAGACCTTCTCGCCCGCCGGCACGTACCACTTCACGTTCTTCAGCGGCGGCCCGTTCGGGGCGATCAGGAAGCCCTCGACGCGGTAGGCGTCGCGATCGGCGATTCTGGCGACGTCCACCTTCTCGATGCCGGCCTGCATCCGCTTGTCCTCCCCCAGCTCCGTCTGGAGCTTCTGGCGGAAATCTTCGCGACTCGCCGGGGCGACGTGAAGGGTCTGTTCCAGCACCGTGACCATCATGTAGTCGCTGAACTTGTTCTCGTCCTCCGGCGCCTTCCAGACGGAGTGGACGCCGCGCTGGAGCTTGTCGTACTCCGCCGCGTCCAGCGGCTCCCACGATTCGGGGACCGTCATGGACCACGCCCCGTTCGGCGACACGGCCTCGCGGGCGGCGGCGGCGGAACAGAGCAGCAACAGGACGGGCAACCCGCTTTTGATCGTCTTCATGGCGCGGCTCGATTATAAGGACCCGCTTCCGACTTCCAACCCCCGTCTTCCGGTTCCCCCATGAAACTGAAATCCCAGCCCGAGGATTTCGTCGTCGTCGAAGAGAACACCGTCGACTGGAACGAGAGCGGACCGTTCGCGGTGTACCGCGTGACGAAGACGGGGCTGAACACGTTCGACGTGATCGAGCAGCTCGCGCGGCAGTTCGGCGTCACGCGCGCGCGCGTGAATTTTTCCGGGCTGAAGGACCGCCACGCCGTCACGGAGCAGATCGTCACCGTCCTCCACGGCCCGCGCCGCGACGGCGGCGGCGACAACTGGCGCGCCGAATTCGCCGGCCGCGCGAACAAGCCCGTCAAGCCCTCCACCCTCGTCGGGAACCGCTTCACCATCACCCTGCGCGCCATACGCGCCGACGAAGTCCCCGTCATCCGCGAAGTCATCGACCGCATCCGCCGCACCGGGCTCCCCAACTACTTCGACGACCAGCGCTTCGGCAGCGCCCGCCACGGCCAGGGATTCTTCGCGAAGGCGGCGATCAAAGGCGACTGGGAGGAAGCGCTCCGGCTGATGATCGGCTGCCCCGCGCGCAAGGACAGCGCGCGCGACAAGCGGGCGCGGAGCCTGATCCGCGACGGCTGGGGGCGGTGGAAGGAGATCATCGAGAAGCTGCCGCGGACGCACGAGCGGGCGCTGGTGCAGTACCTGATCGAGCATCCGGGCGACTGGCACGGCGCCTGCAACCGGATCGAGCGGAACCTGCTCGGGCTCACGCTCGTGGCGTACCAGTCGTGGCTCTGGAACGAAATGGCCGCGGAGGTCTTCCGCGAAAAAGTGAAGGACACCGAGGAACTCGCCTACAGCCGCGGCGTTTTCGTCTATCCGCTCTCGCTCGCGCCGGAGGAGGAGGCGGGGCTCCGCGACTTCGAGCTGCCCGTCCCCTGCCACCGCGCCGACATCCGCGGCGACGACGAGCGGGCGCGCGTCGAGCGCGTCCTCGCGCGGGAAGGACTGACGATCGCCCAGTTCAAGGTCGACCTCCAGAAGCACACGTTCCGGGCCTTCCGCCGGAAAATCCTGATCCGCCCGGCGGGCCTCGCGCTCGGCGGCTTCGAGTCCGACCCCCTCAACCCCGGACTCTCCTTCGTGCGGCTCAATTTCGCCCTGCCGCGAGGGTCGTTCGCGACGATCCTGATCAAGGCCGTGCAGCGCAGGAAGCTGCTGGAGGAGGGGGAAGAGGCGGAGGACGAAGGCGAAGCGGCGGAGTAGCTCCTGGGTTATTTCAGAATCCGCACGTTGCCGCTTTCCCAGACGACAGTGGCCTCATGAAGGGGGTCGGTCATGCGCCCGACCTCGACCACCTCGACCTGCCGGGAGAGTGCGATCCGCAGCAGCACGGTTCCAGACAGCTCCGCCTCGCCGGGCGCACTTCCGGAAAGCACCGCGAGCGCCCTTCCGCCCGCACGAGGATGCCACCCGTCGAATTGACGAGGCGGGGAAATCCTCCCTCCAGCGAGGGTTCGACCCGGACGTTTCGCATCGGACCCGACGGCATTCTCGCAGCGTCCTTCTCGGCGACGCGCTTCCGTTCCCTGGCGCGCCGGATGTCGTGAACGATCGCGAAAAGGGCGACGATGACGAACGCGGCGCCGGCGAGCGCGGCGATCATGCGGGGTCTTGAGCGCGCTCGGTCATGGGGTACGGCCACGAATCCCTCCGTGTGGGGGAGGTGCCGGCGGGCTAACTCGTCGCCGGCTTCGCCGCGGGCGCTGCTTTGGCCTTCCCGGGAATCGCGGTGAGGAGCGGGTCGCCCTTGGGAAGCACGTGGACCTTCTTCCCCTGGAATTTCACGAACCCCTCGGCCACCGAGTAGATGTCGCAATTGCGCGCGAGGCGGGTTCCGCGGCCCGGGACGAACTTGGTGCCGCACTGACGCAGGATGATATTGCCGGACTGGACAAGTTCGCCCGCGTAGCACTTGATCCCGCGGCGCTGCCCGTTGGAATCGCGACCGTTGCGGCTGGCGCCCTGACCTTTCTTGTGTGCCACGGGGAGGTCTCCTGCTGAAGGAGTGATGAAGGGGGAGGAAGATACACGGCGGGGGGCGGACCGTCAAGGGGGGAGGGCAACTTCAACGGGGGGCAACTTCAATTTTCAAGTAACTTCAATGGGAGAACTTCAATGAACAACTCGTTCGGGTCGGTAAGCGGAGATTTGGAGCGGCCGAGTTGAAGTTGAAATTCCGTCCTTTGAAGTTACTTGCTCCTTGCGCTTTGGAATTTGGAGTTTCATTCGAGCCTGCCGCTCGTGTGTCGCCCTCCCAAATAAAATGGGAGGTCAGCCCCACGCTGACCTCCCGGAACATCCTGAGGGCATCCCTCTCCGAATGGCCCCAGGTTCTACCTGATTTCTGGTATGACGAGTTCGACGCCTTCGACGAGCGCGTCGGGGTGGGCGATCTTCGCCTTGTTGGCCGTCCAGATCGCCTTCCACTTGTTGGCGTCGCCGAGCGTCGTCTTGGCGATGGAAGACAGCGTGTCGCCGGCCTTGACCTTATAGGTTTTCCCCGCCGCGGCGGCGGCGGGCACCGGTTCCGGCGCGCGCGGCGCTTCGGCGACTTCGGGGACCGGATTTCGCGGGGCCTCGGGCAGGGCCGGGATCACGAGGACCGTGCCGACCTTGAGGAGGTCGTCCTCATTGGCCATCTTGTCGCGGTTGGCCTCGAAGATGCGTCGTCCTTCGGTCCCCTTCCCGTAGACCTTCTTGGCGATGACCCAGAGGGAGTCGCCGGCGGCGACGGTGTAGGACTTGGAGGGCAGGGCGGCCGGATCGGGCTCGGGCTTCACGGCGACGTCGGCGGGGCCGGCTTCGCGTCCGGGGGGGCCGGCGAGTTCGGTGTGATTAGCGGGGTCTGGGGGAAGGGCATCGGCGGCGGGGGTGTGGTGGGGGTCGGCGGACTCATTGCCGCCGAAGGGGATGGGGGTATCGACGCCGGCGCCTGCGGGTCCGGCGCCTTCGACGGCGCCGTGATTGAGGGCGCCCTGGGGCAGAGCGGTTTTCTTGCGGTCGCCGTTCTTGCTCCAGACGAGGAGGGTGACGATACCCGACATGAGGACGGCGATGATGGTGAGTTTCCCCTTGGTGCCCATGGGAGTCGGTTCCCGAAAAGTGAGGAAGCTGGATGAACCTGTCCTTTACACTTTACAAAATATAAAGTATCCCGCGCAATTGTCAAGCAGAATTCCTAAAAATAATCTCGTGGGCTTTTTGTTATGCCACAACCCACTATTCCACATGCCTTTGTGTCACGCTTAGTCTCCCCCCCACACTCATGCCGAATTCCAGACCATCTCCC
>JACPRD010000025.1 GCA_016190145.1 Planctomycetota bacterium
GGACCCCGACTCGACCGACCTCACTTGACGCGCGGTGCAGGACGTGACGCGAGGGGCGGCACGCGAATGTTTCTCAGACTCTGAGACCGCCGCCGGATAAGGATTGACTCCACCCCCCCCACTCCTATAATTCCCCCTCCCTGATACCCACGTTCGCAAGGAAAGGCTGGCCATGGGCAAGGACGTCACACGCACGCCGGCGATCAAGGACATCAAGCAGTCCTGGTTCCTTGTCGACGCCGACGGCAAGACCCTCGGACGCATGGCGACGCGCATCGCCACGATCCTCATGGGCAAGCACAAGCCGAGCTACGCTCCCAACCGCGACTGCGGCGACTTCGTCGTCGTCATCAATGCGGAAAAGGTCAAGCTCACCGGCAAGAAGGCCACGCAGAAGCAGTACGACACCATGAGCCGCGGCGGCAAACACCAGGGCACCGCCTGGGCCCACGGCCTCCACATCATCCCCTTCCAGAAAATGCTCCTCAAGCATCCTGACCGGATCGTGCGGCTGGCTGTGAAGCGGATGCTGCGGAACACGAAGCTGAACCGGGCCTCGTTCACGAAGCTGAAGGTATACGCGGGGGACAAGCACCCGCACCAGGCGCAGAAGCCCGCGCCGCTGGCGATTTAGAGGGAAGAGGCAAACTGATGACGACGGGCACGACACCTCCGGCAGCGTCGGCACCGGCCGCGACGACCGGCGACAAGCAGTTCTGGTGGGGCACGGGGCGGCGCAAGACGGCCGTCGCGCGCGTCCGCCTGAAGAAGGGCACGGGGCGGATCATCGTGAACAAGCTGGAGTACGAGAAGTATTTCGACGCGGTGCAGGACCGGCTGCTCGTGCTGAGTCCTTTGCACACGGCCAAGGCGGTGAACCGGTTCGACGTCTTCGCGAACTGCACGGGCGGCGGGAAGACGGGGCAGGCGGGCGCGATCGTGCTGGGCGTGGCGCGCGCGATGCTGAAGGCCGATCCGTCGCAGGAGCAGGTGCTGCGCGATGCGGGGTTCCTGACGCGCGATCCGCGCATGAAAGAACGCAAGAAGTACGGGCGTCGCGGGGCGCGGAGAGGGTTCCAGTTCAGTAAGCGCTAGAGTGTCTGGAGATCAGCAACCCCCTCGGCGTTCGAGGGGGTTTTTTATTGGGCGGGCGCGGGGAACGGGGAACGGGGGAATGGGGAACGGGGACATCCAGACGAAAGGACACGAAATGACGTGGGAAAAGAGCCGGCGGCTGAAATCGCTTCCGCCTTACCTGTTCAGCGAAATCGACAAGAAGAAGAAGGCGCTGATTGCGGCGGGGAAGGACGTGATCAACCTGGGCGTCGGCGACCCGGACCAGCCCACGCCGCAGTTCATCCGCGACGCGATGAAGAAGGCGATCGACGAGGCGTCGTTTCACCGGTACCCGCTCGACGAGGGGCTGCTCGAGTACCGCGAGGCGATCGCGCGCTACTACAAGCGCCGCTGGAACGTGACGCTCGATCCGGCGACGGAGATCTACCCGGTGATCGGGTCGAAGGAAGCGGTCTTTCATTTCCCGCTCGCGGTGGTGAACGCCGGCGACGCGGTGCTCATCCCGGAGCCCGGATACCCGCCGTACCGCAGCGGCACCGTCTTCGCCGACGCGACGCCCGTGCTCATGCCCCTTCGGAAGGAAAACGGCTTCCTCCCCGACCTCGCCGCGGTGGACCCGAAGGCGCTCGCGAAGGCGAAGCTGATGTGGATCAACTACCCGAACAATCCCACGGGCGCCGTCGCGTCGAAAGCATGGATGCAGGACACGGTAAATTTCGCGCGGAAGCACGGCCTCATTCTCGCGAGCGACTCCGCCTACTGCGAGACGTACTACGAAGAACCGCCGACCTGCCTCTTCCAGCTCGACGGCGGCAAGGACTGCGGCCTCGAGTTCCACTCCCTCTCGAAGACCTTCAACATGACCGGCTGGCGCATCGGCTGGGCCGCCGGCAACCGCGAACTCATCGCCGCTCTCGCCGCCATCAAGTCCAACGTCGACAGCGGCCAGTTCATGGCCCTTCAGAAAACCGCCGCCGTCGCCCTCGACCAGGGCGACGAGGAGTCGAAGAAGATCCGCGAGATGTACCGCCGCCGCCGCGACACCTTCGTCGCCGCGATGCAGAAGGCCGGGCTCGCCGCCGAGAAGATGCCCGCGACGTTCTACCAGTGGACGCCCGTCCCGGGAAAGCGCACGAGCGTCGAGTTCATCACGCTTCTGCTCGAGCAGGCGAACGTCGTCACCACGCCCGGGAACGGCTTCGGGCCGAGCGGGGAAGGATATTTCCGCGTGGCGCTGACGCAGACGGAGGAGAGGATCCGGGAGGCTTGCGAGAGGATTGCGAAGGCGATCTGACAAACTGACGGAGTCGCATGCGGCCGCGAAGTGGCTGAAGGAAGCTGAGGATGCCAACCGAATTCGAGGTCCTTTTAGCGCGATTCAACCGGAATCCGCCTGCTCCGGACTCCGTGATCGTGAGTTGTGGCACACGCTCCGGCGTCGGGCTTCCTGCTGACTACCTGCGATTCATGCGCATCGCAAATGGTGGAGAAGGATTCATCGGTTCCTCCTACGCGATCCTGTGGAAACTCGAAGACCTCCAGCAAATCAACATGGACTACCAGGTTGCAGAGTTCGCACCCGAGTTGTTCATCTTTGGGTCAGACGGCGGCGGCGAGGCATTCGGGTTCGATTTTCGCGGTGCCAAAGTCACGATCGTGAGGGTTCCGTTCATTCCGCTCGACTTCGAAAACGCCATCGTCATGGGTCAGGATTTTCCGCAATTCCTGGAAACGCTGTTCGAATCGAAATGAATGCCTTGCGAGCGTTGCGCCGTCCGTTGAATGTTCTCGTTGGCAGCGCCCAGCTCCGCACGGCTGATCCGTGGAGGCCGGACACAATCAGGTTACCCTGGGAGTCGCCGGCTCCGTGCGCGTCGGAGATACTCCCCTCCGGCTAAAGTCCGACATCACCCGAGCCATTTTCGTAACTTCGTCTTGAGCGCATCTCGATCCGCGGCCACCAGTCTCCCCAGGCGAGCCATGACAATCGTCCTGGAAATGGTGGTGAGCACCGACTTCACGCAGGATGGTTTGAGCAACCCGGCCTGCCGCCAGTTAGTGATGGCGACATCACCGAGTTCTTCGGGTCGGCTGAGCTGGCTGGTAACGGCGGCGACGATGTAGTCCGAGTGGGAACGGTTGTAGGCGTCAGAACTGACGACTACCGCAGGTCGTTTCTTGGATGCGGTTTGATCGGTGTACGGAAATGGGACGAGCAAAATCAGGCCAAAGTCAGAGGCGGTCGTAGGCAGAATCCTCCTCGTTGTCCCAGACCCTCCGGAGCGCAGGCTCAGACAGCTTGGCTGCGGCTCTCAGCAGTCGGCGGTCGAGACGGCGTTGCGCCAGGAATTCGACAAAGTCGGCGACTTCGGCTTGCTGCGGGGCGGCCAGTTCCCGGATTCTCTCCAGCAGCGGGGAAAGCGGGTCTTCCGGCCGGCTCTTTTTCGCGCGCTCAGCGGTGGACATAGGCTCAGGATATCCCTGCGGATGCTCGAATTCAACTCTGCTCCCTTCCGTCCGGACGCGATGGGGGATCAACGATTTCGGCCCAGCCACCGCCATTCACAGAGATCACTTTTTCTTCGCTGCCCGCGCCCGGAGTTTCCGCATCAGCGCCGATCCGGAGATGCTCTCCACCGCGCCGGTTTCCATCTCCAGCCAGCGGCGTAACAGGGTTGCCTGGAATGCGGCTTCGGCATTTCTGTTTTTCGCGGACTCAATCCTGCGCAGGAGGCGGCCGGCGACCATTGCCTGGTCGTCGGGGGGCAATCTCAGGGCGTCCGCGAGCACGGATTTCGCTGTCGGTTCCGGTGGATGGGATTGGAGCATTTCCTGAGGCCTCGAAGCGCGATGCACAATTGTAGCTCAACCGAGCGTGAGAACCAGCGACCTGGTCGGCTCGGGGTTACCGTTCGAGGATCGTGTAGATCGTTCCCGTATTGAGCTTCAGCACGCTCGCCCCGCCTGCAATCTTCAATTCGGATTTCTCTTTCGCATACCCATGCTCATCCAGCGCCGTCGCCTTCCGCGGCGCCGTGCCCTTGAACGTCACGCTGGCGTCGAGGTTCTCGATGTTGAGCGGTCCCGCCCCCAGGTCCTCGATGCGGCCGCCGGCGTCGACGCGGAAGCCGTACGTCTTCTCCTGCGTGAACGCCTGGACCAGGACTTTCGCGCTCGTCGCGAGCGGCTTGCCGTCGAGGCTCACCACGACGATGCAGCCGTAGCGGTTCTTCATTTCGAGGGTGACGTCGCCGAGCTTGAGGGGGCCGGCGTCGCCGAGGAAGCCGGCGGCAGCCTGGGCGTTGGGGGTGTCGACGGTGAGGATGCCGCGGCCGTAGTCGCAGGTCAGCTCGCCGGTCGCGCTTTTCACGACCTTCTTCCCATTGTCGATGAACGGGCGCAGGTCGGCCTGCTCGAGCGACGGCGGGCCGAAGGCGCGCACCACCTTGCCGACGAGGAACATGCGCGGGTCGAATCGCGCGTCCGGCGCCGTCTTCGCGCCGCGCGGGACGTCGGCGGCGCGCAGATCGTCGAGCGCGGCTTCTTCGGCGAATCCGCAGCCGTCGAGGTCGAGCTGGCGCTCGATGTCGAGCGACTGGCGCAGCACGACGGGCCCTTCCTTGATGTCGCCGCGGCGGAAAATCAGCGCGGCGGCGGGGAACTGGCCGAGGACGGAGGGGGTGCTCAGGGGGAACTTGGAAGGGCTCTCCTGCCACGACGGGCCGGCGACGGCGAACCAGCCGAAGGCGCGCATGCCGTCGAGCGAGCCGTAGGCGGCGGCGAAGAGGGGGGCGTCGGCGCGGAGGCGGTTGGGGCCGGACCAGCCGATTTCGGAGATGAAATGGGGGCGGCCCTCGTACTGGACGAACGGGACGGGGGTGGCCCACGGCGTGCGCAGGGCGCTGCGGTCCTCGAACGTGTCGCCCACCGAGATCGCGTACGCGGCGCGCGCGCCTTCGTGCTTGCCGCCGAAGTAGCCGTGCCGGTCGAGGACGTCGCCGGCCGCGTAGGTCCAGCGCTCGATCGCGCCGAGCTGGGCCTCGTCGGCGGTGCGCCAGTTACTGGCGGAGACGAGGCACTTCAGGCCCAGGTCCTTGCGCAGCCAGGCGGCGGTGTCGGCGTAGAACGCGCGCTGGGTCTCGGCAAGGAAACGGACCTGGGCGGCCATGCGAGTCTTTTTAGCGGCGCCCTGGGCGATGCCCTGGGCGGTCATGTCCCAGGCGGAGAAGAGGCCGGCGCGGCCGGCGCCGTCGCGGTCGTGGCGGGGCCAGGAGGCGGGGAGGCCGCCGTGTTTCGCGAGCCACGCGCCGAATGCCTTTTCCAGCAGGGCGCGCTCGGGCTCGGGGATGTTGCGGTCGGCGAAGGTCCAGAAGAAGAGGGAGTCCTCGTTCACGAGTTCGACGATCGCGACTGCGGGGTCGTCGGCGAGCGGCTTGCCGGTGTACGGGTTTTTCGTCGTGAGGAGGGTCTTCGCCCAGCCGCGGTACTTCGCCTGGAATTCCGTATCGAAGTAGATCGCGGCGAACGGGCGTTTGTTCTCGATCGTGTCGTAGCCCTCGAGGCCGAACTCCGGCCCGGCGTTCACCCACAGCGGAAAGTAGAACGAGAGCGAGACGTAGATTCCGCGCGCCTTGAGCGCCGAGACGAGCGAGTGGAGGCCGTCGAGCGCCTTCGCGTCGAAGACCGGGCCGTGCAGGCGCGCGAGGTTGACGCCGCACTTGGCGAGGCGCCCCGCGAGATACTCGTGCCCGGCCCGGCCGAGGCCCCAGACGTCGGGGCCGCAGTTGACGCCCCAGAAGCGCACGGGCTTGCCGTCGCCCAGCAGGAATTCCTCGCCCTTCGCCTTCACGAATCCTTTCGCACCGGCTTCCTTTTCGTTCAGGAACGACAGGTCGAGAACCGCCTCCTTCCCGAACGCGTCGGCGTCCGGCTCCCACGCCCACCAGCCCTTCTCCGCCAACCCTGTCCTCTCGCCCGGCTTCAGTTTCCCGCGCGGCGAAAAAGGCACACGCGTGAGAAGGAAGCAGTCGAAGCAGGCGGTCCCGGGCTCGCCGGACTTCGCCGAGAGCCGGATCTCAAACGTCCTCTCGCCGCCCTTGAGCCGCCCGGGCCCGAGCGCGACCCAATTCGCGCAGATGTTGGGCGCAAGCACGACGTTGTCGGCGAGCCCGATGTCGCGCCCGCACGCGGCCCACGGGCCGGCGTCGAACCGCCATTCGAACGGGCCGTGCTTCCAGAACTTGCGCGCCCAGAGCTGCCACTCGCCGTCGACGGGCACGCGGACTTTCCAGGTCGCCCCGACCGGATCGGCGCCGACGGCGCCGCCGTTGAACAGCCAGTCGCCGCCGGAGAGCGATTCCTTCTTCTCGCCGTAGTTCCGCGGCGCGAAGTCGCGGCTGTTGAAGTTGTGCGTCGCGGCCGCCTCGCCCTCCCACCAGACCCAGTCCTGGGCTGAAGCGGGGAGGGTGGAGAGGAGGAGGAGGAGCGGAAGGCGCATGGGAGAGAAGTGTGCCGGAGAGCAGAGCGACAGGCAAGCGACTGCGGATCCGACCGTGCAAGCGCCGTCGCCGTACCCTTTGCCTTTACCTTCCCCTTTACCTTTTCCTGCCCTTGCGCGGCTAACGACAGGGAAAGGTAAAGGGGAAGGCAAAGGTAAAGGAAAAGCCCGCGCCAGAACCGCGGGTACCTCGCGGTCCGGATTCTGCTGGAATCTCCGGGGACGGTTCGCCGTAACTCCTGCAGACCGTTACAATGCCCGCAGGGGAAAGCGTTTCCACCGGGAGCCCGCCGCATGCGTCTCGCCGCCCTCGTCGCGCTGGCCGCCATCGCCGCCGTTCCTGTCCGGGCCGAGGAGCCCGCGGCGAAGCCGGCATTCGACCGCGTCAAACCACACCTCCAGGAGTATCTCAACGCCGACGAGAAGTCTCGCCCGGATCTGCTGCTCGCGCTCCGGGAAGCGGGGCTCGACTCGATCGAGATGACGCGCGCGCAGGCCGACGCGGTCGAGAAGATCGTTCTCGCGGGGAATCCGAAGGTGAGGATCCGCGGGGGCGAGTACACGATCGACGTGGAGACGAAGGAAGGAAAGCTGGCGACGCATTTCCACGCGCCGCCCGGGCTGAGCTCGAAGCCGGTGCCGCTGTTCGTGGCGCTGCACGGAGGAGGTCCTTCCGACTACGAGAGCGGAAAGACGCACGCGAAGGAGATGATGGGGTGGCTGTGCAAGTGGACGGACGCGATGGGGGCGCTTCTCGTCGTGCCCTCGACGCCGACCGGGTGGGGAAGCGAGCAGGGGCAGGAGGCGATCTGGGAGTCGATCGGGTATGCGCAGGAGAACTACAACATAGACCCGAACCGGGTGGTGGTGTACGGCGGCTCGATGGGCGGGTACGGGGTGTGTTCGACGATCACGGCGCGGACGGACTTTTTCGCGGCGGCGTGCCCGTTCATCGGGTGTTCGGACCTGACGGGGTACGCGGAGAATTTCTCGAACGTGTGCTTCTACATCGTGGTGGGCGAAAAGGATCCGTACGTGGACAACAAGGCGGCGAAGCTCACGGCCGACAGGCTCAAGGAGCTCGGGTACGACGTGACCTTCCGGGAGATGAAGGACAAAGGGCACGAGGTGCCGCCGTCGGAGTATCCGCCGCTGGTCGCGAAATTGAAGAAGTCGGCGCGGAACATGTATGCGTCGAAGCTGCACCGCGGGAACGGCTCGGGGCGCTGGTACTGGCTCGAGTGCGGGGGCGACTCCGACGGGGAATATGCGGGCCAGACCGTGACGGTGAAGGGCAACGTGTCCGCGGTCTACCTCAGCGACCGCATGATGGACCTCGACAAGCCGGTGAAGATCGTTCAGGACGGGGAAGTGAAGTACGAAGGGACGGTCAAGCGGAGCCTCGCGCTGCTGCTGAAGGAGGTGGACGAGACGCGCGACCGCGGGCGGATTTTCAGTGCGAAGGTTGACATCCGGTAGGGGCCGCACCGAAACTTCATTCCCATGACCCGCATCCTCGCCGTCCTGCTGCTGCTCTCCTCCGCGGCGTTCGCCGGGGGCGGTCCCGAAAACGTGCTGGTCGTCCAGAACGACCTGTGTCCGGACTCGGTGGACATCGCGCGGTATTACGTGGTGAAGAGGGACGTGCCGCGGCACCACGTCGTGCACGTGCGGATCCCCGGGGGGCCGGCGAAGCCGAAGAAGGGCGGGAAGAAGGATCCGAAGGCGCCGGCGGACGACGACGGCTGGGACCCGCGAGAATCGTTCGCGTCTTTCGACGAGTACTGCACGCTTCTGCAGGAACCGGTCCGCGCGTGGATCCTCGCGCATCCGGGCAGCCACATCACGACGATCGCGCTGACGCGCGGGATTCCGGTCTGCGCGCCGGTGAAGAACGCGAAGGGCAACGAGATCGTGCGCGCGACCGCGCACATGCTGGGCGGAATGTTCGTGGAGAAGGACGACCTGCGGACGGGGCCCGAGGGCGTGCGGGGCAACCCGAGCCCCTTCTACAAGTGCGACGAGAGCATCGACCCTGCCGCGCCTTTGAAAGGGGAGTGGCGAATCCTTTGCGTGGGGCATCTCGACGCGTTCACGCTGGCGGACGCGAAGCGGGCGATCGACCTGGCGGTGCAGTCGGACTCGAAACGCCCGGACGGGACGGTGTATCTCGGGCAATCGGCGGAGAAAGATCCGCGCGGGATGTACAACCCGAGCTTTCCGCAGCTGGCGGACTTCATCAAGGGGCTGGGGATGAAGACCGAGACGGTGGCGCACAATCCGAACAACGTCCTGCTCGAGGGGAAAAAGGACGTCGCGACGTACGCGTTCGGCCAGGCGGGCTGGGACGAGACGTTCCCGGCGAAGAACGCCTACCAGCCCGGCGCACTGGTCGACAACATCACTTCGGTGGCGATGACCTGGCGGTCCTTCGTCGACGGCTCGAAAGGCGGGCAGACGCCGATGACCTGGTTCACGCGCGCGGGCGCCACGGTCGTGCACGGGTGCGTGCGCGAGCCGACGACGGGCGCCTGGGACCCGGAGTACCTGCACATCCAGCGATACCTGAGCGGCTACAACGTAATCGAGTCGTTCTTCATGGGCCACCCCTGGTATCCCTGGATGAACCTCGTCGCCGGCGATCCTCTGACGCAGCCGTTCGCGCAGCGGCCCGAGGTGAAGGGGGAATTGACGGGGGCCAAGGGGGCCTGGAGGCTCAAGGTCGCCGCGAAGGCGACGCGCGAAGGCGCAGCGCTGAAGTCGCTGGAGGTGTTCGTCGACGGGGTGAAGGCCGGCGACGCGCAGGACGGCGCGGAGTTCGATCTCGGCACGGCCTTCGACCCCGCCGTGAATTCGTGGCGCGTCGTCGCGACGGACGATTCGAAATTCCGAACGCAGGGCTCCGCGGCGAGCGCGCCGCTCAAGGGCGAGTCGGGGAAGCTGTCCGCGAAACTCGACGGGTACTACAAGGGAAGCGCCGCGCTCAAGCTCGGGTACGACGGCAAGGAGCCGGTGGTGACGTGGTGCGCGGAGGATGCGAAAGACAAGGTCGGGACGGTGAAGGGGTACCGGTTTTCGATCCTGTTCGAGGACGACACGAAGCCGCACTCGATCGACCTGTGGGTGAGGAATGCGAAGGGCGAGGCGCCGGTCGTGTTGCGGGTGGAGGTGCCCGCGAAGAAGCGTTGAGGGTTGAGGGTCGAGGGTTGAGAAAGGCATAGATCGAGGTCTGGGTGATGCGGGGGGCTTTCACCTCGCGGAGGAGATGAATGCAACGGTTCACGGAGCTGGAAGTATGGAGATTGGCGCAGGATCTGGCGGCGACGATTTATCAAAACACTGCGTCGTTTCCGGCCGACGAGAAGTTCGGGCTGACATCACAGGTGAGGCGAGCCGCGGTGTCCATCTCCTGCAACATCGCCGAGGGATCCAAGAGGGAAGGTTCGAGAGACTATGCGCGTTTCTTGAATGTGGCCGAGGGATCGCTGGCGGAGGTCGAGAGCCTCTGCTTCCTGAGTCGCCGGCTTGGATTCCTGCAGAATACACCCTCTGCCGACCTGTTCGAACGCATCGACCTCCTCGCACGCAAGCTGCACGCCCTGCGCCTTCAGGTCACCGGCGCCCGCCGTTCCACCCCTTGATGTCCCCCATCTCTGGGCCGCCGGCAACTCGGGATTCTCCTGCCGCGATCGCCGCCCTTCTCGACTCTCGACCCTGAACCCTCGACGCCTCTCCCTGCGCCGCAAGCCGTTCGTTTCACGCCCGCCTCGATCACCACCCTTCTCGACCCTGGACGCTCAACCCTCGACGCCCCACCGTTCAACACTTGCCAGCCGTCCGATCGCTTGCTTAGATAGCCCGATGGAAGTCCTGATCGGCAGCAAGAACCCGCAGAAGCTGCAGGAAATCGCCGAAATTCTTGGCGACGCCGGAGTCACGCTCCGGCCGCTTCCCGACGGCGCCCCCGACGTTTCCGAGACGGGCGCTTCATTTGAAGAAAACGCGGCGCTCAAGGCGTTGGCGTGGGCGCGGCATTTCGGCGCGGCGGTGCTGGCGGACGATTCGGGGCTGGAGGTGGACGCGCTGGGCGGGCGGCCGGGCGTGGTGAGCGCGCGGTATGCGGGGCCGGAGCAGGATGCGCGGCGGAACATGGAGAAGCTGCTGGCGGAGCTGCGCGGGGTGCCGGCGGAGCGGCGGACGGCGCGGTTCCGGTGCGAGGTCGCGCTGGCGGATCCGTCGGGGATCCGGTTTCGCGCGTCGGGGGCCTGCGAAGGCCGCCTGCTCGAGGCACCGCGCGGCGCGGGCGGGTTCGGGTACGACCCGATCTTCTTCGTGGAAGAACTCGGCCGGACGTTCGCCGAGGCGGATTCGCTTCAAAAACACGCCCTTTCGCACCGCGGAAGGGCGCTTCGAGAACTGAGCCGGAAACTGCGGGAGGCGCCGATGGACAGATTCGTGGGGGAGGGGATCACGTTTGACGACGTCCTGATCGTGCCGGGGCGGAGCGACGTGGCGCCGAAGTCGGTGGACACGCGGACGGATCTGTGCCGCGGGATTGCGCTGAACATTCCGCTGATGTCGGCGGCGATGGACACGGTGACGGAGGCGCGGCTGGCGATTGCGCTGGCGCAGGAGGGGGGGCTCGGGATCATCCACAAGAATCTCAGCCCCGAGGGGCAGGCGCGCGAGGTGTACAAGGTGAAGCGGAGCGAGAACGGGGTGATCAACGATCCGATCTGTCTGCCGCCGACGGCGACGGTGGGGGACGCGAACCGGATCATGTCGGAGCACAACGTTCACGGGATTCCGATCACGGAGGGAAGCGGGCGGCTGGTGGGGATCTTGACGCATCGCGACCTGCGATTTCAGCGCGGGGACAAGACGCCGATCAGCGAAGTGATGACGAAGGAGAACCTGGTCACGGCGGCGCCGGGGACGACGCTCGAGCAGGCGCGGGACATCCTGTTCCGGGCGAAGGTGGAGAAGCTGCTGATCGTGGACCCGGACCGGCGGCTGCGCGGGCTGATCACGATGCGCGACATCAACAAGATGGAGCAGTTCCCGCAGTCGTGCAAGGACGAGCGCGGGCGTCTGAGGGTCGGGGCGGCGGTCGGTGTGATGGACTGGGAGCGGGTGGAGCGTCTTGTGAAGAGCGACGTGGACGTGATCGTGGTGGACACGGCGCACGGGCACTCGAAGAACGTGATCGAGACGGTGGGGGAGATCAAGAAGCGGTGGAAGGTGCCGGTGATTGCGGGGAACATTGCGACGGCCGAGGCGGCGCGCGACCTGATCGCGGCGGGGGCGGACGGGCTGAAGGTCGGCATCGGGCCCGGGGCGATCTGCACGACGCGGATCGTGGCGGGGGCCGGGATGCCGCAGGTGACGGCGGTGCTGAACGTCGCTTCCGAAGCCTCGAAATCGAAGACGCCGGTGATTTCAGACGGCGGGATCAAGCATTCGGGCGACATCACGAAGGCGATCGCGGCGGGCGCGAGCGCGGTGATGATCGGGAGCCTGTTCGCGGCGGTGGCGGAGTCACCGGGCGAGCTGATCATCTACAAGGGGCGCCAGTACAAGGCGTACCGGGGGATGGGGTCGCTCGGGGCGATGGTGATGGGGTCGGCGGAGCGGTACGGGCAGAAGGGCGAGACGCGCACGGACAAGCTGGTGCCGGAGGGGGTGGAAGGGCGTGTGCCGTTCCGCGGGTCGCTCGCGGACTATGTGTACCAGCTGGTGGGGGGGCTCAAGGCCGGCATGGGGTACGCGGGGGCGAAGACGATCGACGATCTGAGGACGAAGGCGAAGTTCATCAGGATCACGGCGGCCGGGGTGAGGGAGAGTCATCCGCACGACATTGCGATTACGAAGGAAGCGCCGAATTATTGGGTCGACACGAATGAGACATAGGGAGGTCTAGGTGGCTCCAAGGCCGAATTGCTGCGGAGACGCCATAAGCCATAGGCCATAAGCGGCGGCCGCCGCGCTGGAGATCGGAGTGGGGTGCGGATCCTCCGGGAGAGGCCCGACAGTCGGGGCGCGTGCGCGAGGACTCCGCCAATACCCGTGGCCGCCGGTCGTGCCACTCCTTACTCCGGCCCAGGGATCCACCCATAGCTGCGTGTCGGGCCCTTCGACCCGCGCCGCTTATAGCTTATGGCTTATGGCTATCCCGCCCCACCGTGACCCTCTCTTTCGAATAGGGCTTTGCCCCTTCAACCGCTACGCTTCCCCCATGAGTTTTCCGTGGCCGCTCGTCCGCCGCATCTACGACCGCCGCGCCCCGTACTACGACGTGCTCGTCCAGTCGCTCGCGCTCGGGCGGGATCTGTCCTATCGGCGGAAGGCGGTGGCGGCGCTGCGGGCCGAAGCGGGGCATCGCGTGCTCGACGTCGGATGCGGCACCGGGCGGAACTTCCCGCTGCTCGCGAAGGCGGGCGTCCGGGATTTCTCGGGGTGCGATTTATCGGGGCGAAGCCTCGCGATCGCCCGGAGGCGCGGCGCGAAACCGGCCCAGGGGGACGCGGAGCGACTCCCGTTCCGCGACGGCGCGTTCGACCGCGTGCTGTGCACGTACGTGCTGACGAGCGTGGCGGACTGGAGGCGCGGGCTGGAAGAGCTGGTGCGGGTCACGAAGCCCGGCGGGCGACTGGTCGTCGCGGACGACCGCCTCCCGCCCGGGTGGTTCCTCGGACCCGGCCCCATGCTGCGGCTGCTCCGCACCGAAGGGTGGAAAGACGCGCACCGCGACATCGAGAGCGGGATGAAAAAGGTCCTGAGAAACGTGGATCTCAAGTACCTTCATTTCCGGATGATCTACCTCATCAGCGGGGACCGGCCGGCGTGAAGCGTCTCCTCGGAGCCGCCGCGCTCCTCGTCGCGGCCGGTTGCGCCTCGGAACCCCAGGCCCCTCCTTATGACGCAGCGCGTCAAACGGCGCCGCGGGGGACGGAGGCGGATGCGATCCGGGCGGAGTGGAGCGTCGGTCTCTTCGGCTCCTGGGACGACGTCGAGCTCCGCATCCTGCGGCGCGCGCTGTCCGTTTATCCCGGAAAGGACCTCTCCGGCATCGGCTTCTACCGGCTGCCGCGGATGGAGGAGCGCGGGGCGCGGTACGACGACGGGAAAATCGGGGTCTACGAGGTGACGGAGGACGCGCTCGTCCACGAAATCGCCCACGCGACGCACGCCCGCGCGCCGGGGTTCGGGCAGTTGAAGGAAGAACTGCAGCGGGCGCTCGATTTCGGCGCGTACCACCGGACCAGCTTCTGGTCCGACGGGACCTACGCGCCGCGCGCGGGGTTCGTGACGCCGTACGCTTCGATGAACGTGGAGGAGTGCGTCGCGGAATCGATCACGGCGATCAAACTCTGGGCGTTCCGCGGCCGCGGACCGCTGGGCGAGGTGAACTGGAGCGACCCGAAATTCGACCGCGTCTACCAGATCCTGGACGCGCACTCGCTTCTCGGGGAGAAGGACCGGGAGGCGCTGGCGAATCTCAGGAAGCGGCGCTGAACGGGAGATCCGCCAGCCGCGAGGCCTCTTCCGCCAGGTCCTTCACCTCTTCCCACATCTGCCGGTCCGAGTCGTTCCCCAGGCGGAGGGAGCGGACGCAGACGCACAGGGGCCGGAGCCAGCAGAGGGCGGCGCGGGCGCGGGCGGGGGTGGGGTCGCCGGCGGCGTCCTGCAGGCGCACGGTGAACTCGCGGACGGCGCTGGCGAGCTCATGGCGGCGCGTGTCGAGGCGGGCGGCGAGGTCGAACAGGAGGGGAATGAGGCGGTCGCGGGCGAACGTGCGGCCGGTGTGCTCGTGCATGGCTTGGCGGCTCCCCGCGGGTTCAGTTCTTCTATCGGCCCCCGCGCGCGGCGGACTGAAGCTCCGCGTTATACTGGTCGCGTGGCCCCGGAAACACTCCTCGCCTGCAGCTCCTGCCGCAAACAGTTCCGCGTGCCGAACTACAACCCCGCGTCGAGGTATCCCTGTCTCAACTGCGGCGGCACGCTGGTTCCGACGGGGCTGGCGGGGCTCCCGGTCCAGGCGGTGACGGAACCGGTGCCGCCGGAGGTGGTGGCGGCGGCGCAGGACGGGAGCCGGCGGCTGGGGCGGTTCATCCTGGTGTCGGAGCTGGGTCGCGGGGGGATGGGGGCGGTCTGGAAGGGGTGGGACAACGGGCTGCGGCGGTGGGTGGCGGTGAAGGTGGTGATGGCGCAGCAGGGGGTGTCGACGGAGGACCTGCTGAGGTTCCGGCGCGAGGCGAAGACCGCGGCGGCGCTGGACCATCCGAACATCGCGACGATCTACGACATCGGGGAGGCGGGCGGGCGGCATTTCATCGTGATGAAGCTCGTGGAGGGGCGGACGCTGGAGGACGTGTTCCGGGTGACGCCGGGGAACTGGCCCGACACGCGCGAGGTGGTGGCCGCGGTCCGGGACGCGTGCCGCGGGGTCGGGTTCGCGCATACCCTGCAGATCGTCCATCGCGACCTCAAGCCGGCGAACATGATGCGCGACGCGGGCGGGCACGTCTTCGTCATGGACTTCGGCCTGGCGAAATCGCTGATGGCGCCGGGGATGACGGTGACGGGGGCGCGTGTCTTTCTCGGGACGCCGGCGTTCATGTCGCCGGAAGCGGCGAACGGAATGGCGAAAGAAGTCGATCCGCGTTCCGACGTTTTTTCGCTCGGGGCGAGTCTCTACACGCTGCTGACGGGGAAGCACCTGTTCCCGGAGCGGACCGCGGCGGAGCAGCTCCACAGGGCCGCGACCGAGACGGCCCCGAAGCTGCGCGCGGCGCGACCGGATCTGCCGGCGGAGCTGGAGGAGATCGTCGCCCGGGCGTGTTCGCGGGCGAAGGCGGGCCGGCCGGCGCACGCGGGGGAGCTGGCGGACCTGCTCGACAGGTTCCTCGAAAAGGCCCCCGGCGCCGCCACGGACCGCGCGATCTGCGTGGACGACGACGCCCAGATCCAGCCGATCCTCGAGATGCTGATGTCGGGCCTCGGGCTCAAGGCCGTGACTTGCGGGGACGGGGCCTCCGCCGTCGCCGCCGCGCGCGCGGGCCCCGCCGCGGTCGTGATTCTCGACGCCGGGCTCCCCGACAAGTCGGGATTCCAGGTCCTGAAGGAACTGCGGGCGGTCCCCGGCTACGACCGCACGCCCATCGTGATGCTGACCGGCATGGCCGGCGAGGACAACGTCGCGGCAGGCTTCGAGGCCGGCGCCGACGATTACATCACCAAGCCGTTCTCGAACAAGGAGTTCAAGGCGAGGATCGGGCGGCTGCTCAAGAAAAAGGGGGGGTAGCTCCGGCCGTCCGAAAGATACTCAGCCCTCCAGCACGAACGTGACGTTCAGATGCACCCGGTACTCCGATACCTTGTTCTTCTCGATCTTCACCGTCTGCCGCGTCACTTCCATGCCGGTGATGCCGCGAAGCGTCTTCGCCGCCCGCTCGATGCCCGCCTTGATCGCGTCTTCGAATCCCTTGCTGCTGGACGCCACGAGCTCCGTCACCCGCGCGATGGCCATCGTTCGCTCTCCTTGACGTTGTGGGTGGAAAAGTTAGAACGGCAGAGGGTAGCCGCGCTTCGCGGAGCCATCAAGCAATTCGGGAAAGGGACCGCATGAGAATCGCCGTCACCGGCGCCACCGGGTTCATCGGGCGCCACCTGTGCGCCACACTCCTCGAAAAGAAGCACACCGTGGTCTCGCTGACGCGCGACCCGGCCAAGGCGCCGCGCGGGACCGAGGCGCGGGCCTGGGACGCCAGGGACGTGGAAGCTCTCAAAAAAGCGGTCGCAGGGTGCGACGCCGTCGTGAATCTCGCGGGAGAGAACATCTTCGCGCACAAGTGGAACGCCGACGTGCGGAAGACGATCCGTTGGAGCCGCGTCGACGCGACGAAGGCGTGCGTCGAGGCGTGCAAGGACCCGGCGGGCCCGAAGGTGCTCGTAAACGCGAGCGCGATCGGATACTACGGGCCGCGCGGGGACCAGGAAATCGACGAGAACGGCACGGGCGACCAGTGGGACTTCCTTTCGTCCGTCTGCCTCGAAATCGAATACGAGGCGCGCAAGGCCGACCCCCCCGCGCGCGTCGCAATCCTCCGCTTCGGCATCGTCCTCGGCCGCGACGGCGGCGCGCTCGAAAAAATGCTGCCGCCGTTCCGCGGATATTTCGGCGGGCCGATCGGGAAGGGGGAGCAGTACTGGAGCTGGATCCACATCGACGACCTGTGCGCCATGCTCGCCCGCGCTGTCGAGGATCCGGAGTGGCGGGGAGTGTTCAACGCGACCGCGCCGAATCCGCTCACGAACCGCGCGTTTTCGAAGGTGCTCGCGCGCGTCCTGCACCGGCCGAGCCTGTTCGTGACTCCGCCGTTCGTGATGCACCTGATGCTGGGGGAAGTGGCGTCGATCCTCACGACCGGGCAGAGGGTGGTGCCGAAGAAGGCGGGGGAGAAGGGGTTCGAGTTCAGGTATCCGGAGCTGGAAGGGGCGTTGCGGAACCTGCTGGAAGCCGCGGAGGCGAAGGCGGGTTGATCGTGCCCTGAGGGGGGAACGGCTGAAGGGGCGGGAGGACGGCGAAGGGCAATGATGAATTTTGAATTTTGAATTTGAGACTGCGAACGGGGGCAGCCCTGGTCCGGAGTGTCAAATTCAGAATTCAAAATTCATAATTCAAAATTGCCCTTCGCCGTCAGCCGCCGCATGCCCGAGCCCGCTCCTGCGACAAAAGGCCGCACCACATTCGCTGTGTCCGTGCCGGGCGCGGGCGAGGGAATGGGTACGGGGCCGCTTCGCGGCACACTCGCCTTTACTTCCGACCCCTCCCCTGATTTACTCTCCCCCTTCCCATGAACGAACTCATCGCCATCCTCGACTTCGGTTCGCAGTACAACCAGCTCATCGCGCGCCGCGTGCGCGAGCTCAACGTCTACTGCGAAATCTTCCCGTTCAACACCGACCTCGACGCGCTGCTCGCGCGCAAGCCCAGGGGCATCATCTTGTCCGGCGGCCCGTCGAGCGTCTACGCGCCGGGCGCGCCGAAGGTCGAGGCGAAACTGTTCAAGGCCGGCGTCCCGGTGCTCGGCATCTGCTACGGGATGCAGCTCGCCGCGGACGTGCTGGGCGGTCAGGTCAAGGCGGCGCCCGCGCGCGAGTACGGCGCTGCGAAACTCCGCGTGACGTGCGCGGAAAAACTGTTCGAGGGACTGCCCGCGGAACTCGAAGTTTGGAACTCGCACGGCGACTCCGTCACATCGCTCTCCGAGGAATTCCTCCCGCTCGCCGCCACGGAAAACACCTCGCTCGCCGCCGTCCGCCACCGTTCCCTTCCGTTCTACGGCGTCCAGTTCCACCCCGAAGTCGCCCACACCCCCCTCGGCGGCGAAATCCTCAGCAACTTCCTCTACAAGATCTGTGGCTGCGAGGGCACCTGGCGCGTCGCGGACTACGTCGAGGAAACCACCGCGTCCCTGCGCGACCGCGTCGGCGACCGCGGCGTCGTCTGCGCCCTCTCCGGCGGCGTGGACTCGAGCGTCGTCGCCCTCCTCCTCCACCGAGCCATCGGCCCCCAGCTCCACTGCATCTTCGTCGACAACGGTGTCGTGCGAAAAGGCGAGGCCGAACAGGTCGTCCAGACCTTCCGCGACCACTACCACATCAACCTCAAGGCCGTCGACGCGCGCAAACGCTTCCTCGACCGCCTCAAGGGCATCACCGACCCCGAGGAAAAACGCATCCGCATCGGGCACCTCTTCATTGAGATCTTCGAGGAAGAGGCGAAGCACCTGAAGGGGATCGAGTTCCTCGCGCAGGGCACGCTCTACCCCGACGTGATCGAGAGCGTGAGCGCCTGGGGCGGCCCGACGGCGAAGATCAAGTCGCACCACAACGTGGGCGGCCTCCCCGAAAAGCTCGGCTTCAAGCTCGTCGAGCCTCTGCGATTCATGTTCAAGGACGAGGTCCGCCGCGTCGGCACCGCCCTCGGCCTCCCCGACGCGATCCTCTGGCGCCAGCCCTTCCCCGGCCCCGGCCTAGCGGTGCGTTGCCTGGGCGAAGTCACCGAGGAGCGCCTCTCCCTCCTGCGCGACGCCGATTCCATCGTGACCTCCGAGATCGAATCCGCCGGCCTCTCGCGCGGCCTCTGGCAGTATTTCGCGGCCCTCCTTCCCGTCCGCTCGGTCGGCGTGATGGGCGACGAGCGCACCTATCAGGAGTGCATTGCGATCCGCTGCGTGACGAGCAGCGACGGCATGACGGCCGACTGGGCGCGCCTTCCGTACGACGTGCTCGCGCGGATCGCGAATCGCATCGTCAACGAGGTCAAAGGCATTAATCGCGCGGTGTACGACGTGTCGAGCAAGCCGCCGGGCACGATCGAGTGGGAGTAAGCCACTCTCCCTGCAGTCGTGACGCGGCCTCGAACCTGATTAGCCACGAAAAAGCACAGAGGGCACAAAAACGACTTCTGAACCTCTTGTGCTTTGTCGTGGCCAAGTCCGCCCTCCCATCGCGTCGTTGCCCGAATCGTCCTCATGCGCGAGAATGCCCGTTTCGCGCCAACAGGGAGCAGGGGCTTGGCTGAAGAAATCCTCATCGGCCGTCTGGCGGTATCCCGCGGGTTGCTCTCGCAGGAGCAGATGGACCTTGCGGTGGCGATGCAGGCGAAGGCGGGGAAGCGGCGGGCGCTGGGGGAGATCCTGGTCGAGCAGGGGATGATCACGCGGGGGCAGCTCGAGTCGCTGATTGCGGAGCAGAAGGCGGCGCTCGACCGGCCGGACGCGATCCTGTCGCGGCGGGTGGGCGAGTCGCTGTTCGGGAAGATCGCGCTCAAGCTCAAGTTCTGCACGGATGAGCAGCTGTACGACGCGCTGCGCGTGCAGGCGCAGGACGAGGAGAACGGGAACTACCGGCAGGTGGGGGACATCATGGTCGAGCGCGGGTGGCTGTCGCCGGCGCAGATCCGGCAGATCCTGGAGGCGCAGGAGCGGTCGCTGCTCTGGTGTCCGAAGTGCGGCGGGGTGTTCAACGTGGCGCACGTGGTGAAGCGGACGGCGCGGTGTCCGGAGTGCGGGCTGGTGCTGGAGGAGGCGCGGGAGGATCAGGTGAGCGCCGAGGCGCAGATCGCGTACACGCCGGAGGGGATGCGGGTGGCGAGCCTTCTGCCGGAGGCGGCGCACGAGGAGCCGGCGGCGCGGCCGATCGGGACGATCGTGGCGCGGCGGTTCAAGTGCGCTTCGTGCGGCAACGACGTCGCGGCGCTGGTGCCGCGCGGCGCGGCGAAGGCGGCGTGTCCGATGTGCCGCGCCGAGGTGGGGTTGGGGGGGTGAGAGGCAGGGTGGAACGACAGGGCGAGAGGGCGAGAGGGCGGAAGGGCGAAAGGGCCGCCCCGCGCAGGGGACATGGCATCGGAGTGTCAGGCCCACAGGCAAAGTCGACATCTCGCCGGCGCATTGCCTCAACGCCCGTTCGCCCTGTCCTTCCGCCCTCCCGCCCTCGCGCCCTTTCGCCCTGCCCTACGATCGCACCTGCGCCTTGCGCCAGCTCTGCAGCAGATGCGCGTAGTTCGACCGCTCGACGGCTTTGGGATCGGGGCAGCGCGCGAGCGACATCGAACCTTTCATCTGCGCGACGGAGACGTAGTCGTGTTCGTCGAGCCAGGCGCGGAAACCCTGGATGAGGGATTTCAGGCGCTCGGGGCCGTGCTGGAGAAGGGCGGAGACGACCTGGACGGCGCCGGCGCCGGACATCACGGCCTTGACGACGTCGAGGGTGTCGTGGACGCCGCCGGAGACGGCGAGCGGGACGTTGACGGCGGGCGAGAGGATCGCGAGCCAGCGGAGGCGGAGGAGGAGCTCCGAGGAGGTGGAGAGATGGAGCGTGGGGGAGACCTCGAGGGCCTCGACGTCGATGTCGGGCTGGTAGAAGCGGTTGAAGAGGATCAGGCCGTCGGCGCCGGCGAGGGAGATGCGGCGCGCGAGGTTGGCGAGCGAGGTGTAGAACGGAGAGAGTTTCACGGCGAAGCCGATCTTCACGGACTTGCGCATGGACTCGACGATGCGCAGGATGCGCTCCTCGGCCGCGGCGGCGGACTCGTCGGGGTCGGCGCCGAGGTCGTAGACGTTGAGTTCGAGCGCGTCGGCGCCGGCGTCCTGCATGGCGCGGGCGAACTCGATCCAGCCGCCGCGGGTCGAGCCGTTGAGGGAAGCGATCACGGGGATGCGGACGGCCGACTTCAGGCGCTTCAGGTGCTCCAGGTAGCTCTCCGGCCCGAGCGGGAACATGTCGCGCGGCGGGAAGTAGGATCGCGCTTCCACATAAGTGTCCGAGTGCGCGTCCATCGCCATCTCGGTCTCGTCGGTCTCGCGACGGATCTGCTCCTCGAACAGCGAGTGCATCACGATCGCCGCGGCCCCCGCGGCCTCGAGCGCCGCGACGGTTTCGAGGTCGTCCACGAGAGGGGACGCGCCGGGCATCAGCGGGTGCGGGAGTTTCAGGCCCAGCCACGTCGTCGAAAGATTGGCGCTCATTTTTCCTCCTGTTCGGGGGCGTGCGGGACCTTGACGCCCGCGAGCTGCTGGTAGACGGCGTACCGCTCGGCCGCCGCGGCCTGCGCGGCGTTCAGGAGCTTCCGGTGCCGGGCGGGGTCGAGTTTTTCGCTCATACGGAAGCGGGTTTCGTTTCTGAGGTACTCCTCCGGCCGGATCTTCGGCGGCGCGGAGTCGAGCTTGAGGGGCGGCTCGCCCGCGGCGGCGCGGCGGGGGTCGAACCGGTAGAGCGGCCAGATGCCGGAGTCCACGGCGAGCTTCTGCTGGCGGGCGCCGTAGGCCATGTCGTAGCCGTGCGCGATGCAGTGGCTGTACGCGATGATGAGCGACGGGCCGGGGTAGGACTCGGCTTCGAGGAAGGCCTGCACGGTCTGCTTGTCGTTCGCGCCGAACGCGATGCGGGCGACGTAGACGTGGCCGTAGGACATGATCATCATCCCCAGGTCCTTCTTGGGGATCTCCTTGCCGGCCGTCGCGAACTTCGCGGAGGCCGAAAGCGGCGTGGCCTTCGACTGCTGGCCGCCGGTGTTCGAGTAGACCTCGGTGTCGAGCACGAGGACGTTGACGTCGCGGCCCGAAGCCAGCACGTGGTCGAGCCCTCCGTAGCCGATGTCGTACGCCCAGCCGTCGCCGCCGACAATCCAGACCGTCTTCCGCACGAGGTAGTCCGCGAGCGAGTCGAGACGGCGGGCCTCGTCGGTCTTGATGCCGGCGAGTTTGCCGCGAAGCGCCGCGACGCGCTTGCGCTGCGCCGCGATCCCCGCTTCCGTCGCCGCTTCCGTTTCGAGCAGTTCCTTCGCCAGGACCTCGCCGACCTGCGAGGCGAGCTTCGTCACGAGCTCGCGCGCGTGCTGCCGGTGCGCGTCGAGGGCGAGCCGCATGCCGAGGCCGAACTCGGCGTTGTCCTCGAAGAGCGAGTTCGCCCAGGCGGGGCCGCGGCCATCGCGGTTGACGGTGTAGGGCGTGGTGGGGAGGTTGCCTCCATATATGGAAGAGCATCCGGTCGCGTTGGCGATAATCGTGCGGTCGCCGAACAGCTGCGTCATCAGCTTGAGATACGGCGTCTCGCCGCATCCCGCGCACGCGCCGCTGAACTCGAACAGCGGCTCCAGGAACTGCGTGCCCTTCACGTCCTGCCGCACCTTCGACCGGTCCGTCTCCGGGATGTCGAGGAAGTACCGGAAGTTGGCGGCTTCGGCTTCGCGGATCGGCCGCTGCGGCGCCATGTCGATCGCCTTGTGCTTCGGATTCGACTTGTCGCGCGCCGGGCAGACCTCGACGCACAGCGAGCAGCCCGTGCAGTCTTCGGGCGCCACCTGGATCGTGTACTTCGAGCCCTTGTACTCCGTCTGCTTGTAGTCGATGGACTTGAACCCCGCCGGCGCGCCCGCGAGCACCGCCGGCTCGTAGACCTTCGCGCGGATCGCCGCGTGCGGGCACGCGAGCACGCATTTGTTGCATTGCAGACAGATCGCCTCGTCCCACACCGGGATCTCCGTCGCGATGTTCCGCTTCTCCCAGCGCGCCGTCCCCAGCGGCCACGTCCCGTCCACTGGAAAGAAACTGACCGGCAGCAGGTCGCCCTTGCCCGCCAGCATCAGCGCCGTGACTTTCTTCACGAACTCCGGCGCCTCCGCAGCCACCATCGGCGGCCGCCCGCGCGTCGCCAGCGCCTCGCGCGGCACCTTGACCTCGTGGAGGTTCGCGAGCGTCTGGTCCACCGCCTCGAAATTCTTCTTCACCACGTCCGCGCCTTTTTTCCCGTACGTGTCCTCGATCGCTCCCTTGATCGCCGCGATCGCCTCGGCGCGCGGCAGGATCCCGGAGATCGCGAAGAAGCACGTCTGCATGATCGTGTTGATGCGCACGCCCATGCCGGTCAGCCCGGCGACTTTCAGGGCGTCGATGACATGGAAGCGGAGTTTCTTCTCGACGATCTGTTCCTGGACTTCGCGGGGCAGTTGGGCCCAGACCGCCTCGGGCCCGACGGGCGAGTTGAGCAGGAACGTCCCGCCCGGCGCGGCGGACTCCAGCACGTCGTAGCGGTCGAGGAACGAGAACTGGTGGCACGCCACGAACCCCGCGCGCTGCACGAGGTAGGTCGAGCGGATCGGGCGCGGCCCGAACCGCAGGTGCGAGATCGTGACGGCGCCGGATTTCTTGGAGTCGTAGACGAAGTACCCCTGCGCGAAGAGCGGCGTCTTGTCGCCGATGATCGAGATCGAGTTCTTGTTCGCGCCGACCGTCCCGTCCGCGCCCAGCCCGTAGAAGACCGCGCGCGACACGTCCGCCGGCTCGATGTCGAATGCGCGGTCGAACGGCAGCGACAGCCGCGTCACGTCGTCCTGGATCCCGACCGTGAAATGGTTCCGCGGCTTCTCCTTCGCCAGCTCGTCGTACACCGACTTCACCATCGCCGGCGTGAACTCCTTGCTCGACAGCCCGTACCGCCCGCCCACCACCTTCGGGTCCGTCCGCCGCATTCCCTCGTCGCGCGCCTCGCGCAGCGCCGTCACGACGTCCAGGTACAGCGGATCGCCGATCGCGCCCGGCTCCTTCGTCCGGTCCAGGACCGCGATCGACTTCGCCGACACGGGAATCGCTTCCACGAAATCCCGGATGCTGAACGGGCGGAACAGGCGGACCTTGAGGATGCCGACTTTTTCGCCGCGCTTGAGCAGCCAGTCGACGGTCTCGTGTGCCGCCTCCGAGCCCGAGCCCATCATGATAACGACGCGGTCGGCCTCCGGGTGCCCCACGTAGTCGAACAGCCGGTAGTTGCGCCCGGTCCGCTTCCCCAGAGCCCCCATCAGCTCCTTCACGATTCCCGGGCACGCCGAGTACCACGCGTTGCAGGCCTCGCGGGCCTGGAAGTACGTGTCGGGATTCTGTGCAGAGCCGCGCAGCACGGGCCGGTCCGGCGTGAGGGCGCGCGCGCGGTATTCGCGGATGAGCTCGTCCGGCACGAGCGCGCGCAAGTCGTCGTCCGCCAGTTCGTCGATCTTGGAGATCTCGTGCGACGTGCGAAAACCATCGAAGAAATGGAGGAAGGGGACCCGGCTGCGCAGCGTTGCGGCGTGGCCGATCAAGGCGAGGTCGTGGGCTTCCTGGACGGAGCCTGAGGAGAGCATGGCGAATCCGGTCTGGCGGCAGGCCATGACGTCGGAGTGGTCGCCGAAGATCGAGAGCGCGTGCGCGGCGACGGTGCGCGCGGCGACGTGCATGCAGAACGGGGTGAGCTCCCCGGCGATCTTGTACATGCTGGGGATCATGAGGAGGAGGCCCTGCGAGGCGGTGAACGTCGTGGTGAGCGCGCCGGACTGCATGGCGCCGTGCACCGCGCCGACGGCCCCGCCTTCCGACTGCATTTCCATGACGGAGGGGAGTGTGCCCCAGAGGTTGCGGCGTCCGCGGGCGGTCCACTCGTCCGCGAGTTCGCCCATATTGGAGGAAGGGGTGATCGGGTAGATGGCGATGACTTCGCTGAGTTTATGGGCGACGAGGGCAGCGGCTTCGTTGCCGTCGATCATGATGTGCTGTCTGGACATGTTGATCCTCGCAGGGTGTGTGGGGCATTTGCCTCAGTCGAGCGGAGGAATCCGCAGGTGAGAGCTGAGCGCCCCGGTAAGACCGTCGGAAGCAGGCATGACGCAAACGGGCTGCCAGGGAGATATGGCCGGTGGGATTCCGCAGTGGGGGGAGCTTGCAGCAGGCCGACGCCCCATCGCTGTTGATCCGCTTTTATCGCTTTTCCCAGGTCTTTCTTATCGCCGTTCATCCAGATACTTATTGGGAAAAGTAAAGGGCGATGAACGGCGATAAGAAAGACTCTGGAAAGGCGATAAAAGAGGATCAACGGCGATGGGACGACTCTTCGAATTCCGGCGAAACCGCTACACTACTGAAGTGTATTAACTATAGGCCACACAACCAGGAGCCCTCCATGCGCACACGCTTCCTCGCTCTCGCCCTTCTCCTCGCCTCCGCGATTCCCTCCCGCGCCGACGAATCCGCGCTCCGCACCGAAATCGCCGCCCTGGAAAAACAGGTCGCCACATGGACCCTCCTCGACGCCCTCCAGCTCACGCGCGAACAGGCGGAACAGCTCTGGCCCCTCGTCAACGAGGCCAACAGCCTCGCCCGCGCATGGGAAGACCGCATCTCCGGCATCCACTCGCGCGAGATCTTCGCCTTCACCCTGTTCCGCGTGGACGACATGGCCGGCAACGGCCTGGACCCGGAGGTCGAACGCGCCGCGGCCATCGCCAACCACGACGAGGAATCCGCGCGGAAACGCTTTCTCGACTCCCTCGCCACCATCGAAGAACGCGCCGCGGCGATCCTCACGCCGGCGCAGCGCGACCTCGTCGCTTCGCGCGGCGACGGCCTGCGGGCCGTCAAGGCCCGGATGGGCGGCAACGTCAAACGGACGCCGGGAGAAATGCCCGAGGACGTCGCCGACGCGGTCTCGCGCATCCGCCGCGTGAGCGACGAGCAGTACCCCGGCAAGCGCGACTCGCTTCGCGCCACCCTGGAGCGCCTCCTCGGCTGGTCGCCGCGCGAGGAACCCTCGATGGGCGCGTACGTCGCACGGGTCAACGCTTCCATGGACGCCATCCGCCGCCTCCCCGAGGGGCAGCTGGCGGCGCGCGCGCCGCGGCTTTTGGAGGAGGCGCGGCCGAAGAGCGAGGCGGAGCGGCTGCGCGGGGAGCTGCGGGAGATTCATAAGGACAAGTACGGGGCGGCGGGGGCGCTGGGAATGCTGCTGGCGAACGCGCTGACGCGGAACGCGGTGGGGCTCAAGTTCGGGATGCTCGAAGGGCCCGCGACGGTGCCGCAGCGGCAGGCGGCGGGGCAGATCGATCCCGAGGCCGAAGCCGAGATCCGGCGGCTGCGCACGGACATCAATCTCCTCAACCTGGCCAACGGGATGTACTTCACGCCGCACCAGATGCGGCACATCCACGACGCCGCCGAGAAGATGCAGGACCTGATCCGGCCCGCGACGGCCCGCGAGGCCGACCTGCGCGACTACCGGGACGCGCTCGCGGACGTGCTCGCGTGCGTGGAGAAGGGCCAGGCGATCCCGCAGAAGACGCTCGACGACGCGCAGGACGCGGAAAAAAGGGTCCGGCAGCCGAAGGGCCGGCGCAGGGACCCGCAGGCGGATGTGGCGAAGCTGGTGAAGGACGTCGACGGGATCCTGACGCCGGCGCAGCGCGAAGTTCTGACGGACTACAAGGCCTGCCTGATTCCGCCGAAAGACCTGAAGAACCCGGTGCGCGTCGGCCAGGCGCACGACAACAAGGCGGCGGTGCAGCTGCTGGAGCGCATGCGCGGCATCCCGGCGAAAGCGTGGGCCGCGAAACGGGACGACATCGTGGAACGGGTGATCGCGGAGTCCGAAGAACGGAAGGGGAAGTTCCCCGGCGACGAGCGCGCCGCGGTGCGCGACCGCCTGGCGGCGCTGTGCGAGCGGGCGCGGGGGATGGACGCGGCCGATTTCGAGCTGGAGAAGAGCGATCTGGCGGACGAGCTCGAGTTCCTGGACCGCGGCGAGACGGTGAAGCAGCGGCTCGCGGAGATGGCGGGCGAGGACGAGGTGGTGAACGGGAAGATCCGGGCGTTCCTGCTGGATCCGGCGATGGCGGAGGTGATGCACGAACGCCTCGAAATGATGAGGGCAAAGCCGGGCTCGAAGAGCGTGAACCTGGATGACGTGGAGAAGGCGCCGTCGTGCAAGGACGGAGGGTGCGCGGTGAAGGACTGAGGGCAACTTCAAAGAGCAACTTCAACTTCCAAGTAACTCTCAAAATCCAAAAGGAGAACTTCATCCGCGTTCGAAGGGACTTGAAGTTGTCCTTTCGCCCTTTGCCGTTTACTTGAAGTTGCTGTTTGAAGTTGAAGTTGATCTTGCACTTGCACTCCCCCCATGAGGCCCCCCCATGCCCCTCGACCGCCGTGAGTTCCTTCGCCGCGCCATCGCGGGCGGCATCGCCCTGAGCGCGCTCGACGTCGTGAAACTGTTCGCGGAGGGCCCCGCGCCCACGCGCATCGAGGTCGACCCCGCCTTCTACAAGCGCCTCGACAACGACCGCACCCAGTGCTTCGTCTGCCCCCTCCACTGCGTCCTGAACCCGGGGGAAACCTGCTTCTGCCGCACGCGCAACAACGTCGACGGCCGGCTCCTGTCGTTCGCCTACAACAACCCCTGCGTCCTCACGATCGACGCGATCGAGAAACTGCCGCTGTCGCACTTTCTGCCGGGGACCCAGACCCTTTCGCTGGCGGTGGGAGGCTGCAACCTGCGCTGCCTCTACTGCCAGAACTGGGATCAGTCGCAGGCCCGGCCCGAGACCCTCAAGAACTTCGAAGTCACGAAAGAGAAGGCCGCGGACGGCGCGAAAAAGAAGGAATGCAAGACCATCGCCTACACCTACACCGACCCCGTCGCCTTCTACGAGTACATGAGAGACGTCTCCGTCTTCGCGAAAGAGAAGGGCATCCGCAACGTCTGCGCGACCGCCCTCTTCATCGAAAAGGAACCGCTGCGGGCGCTCTGCAAGTCGATCGACGCGTTCGCGGTGGCGCTCAAGGGGTTCGACGAGAAGTTCTACGACAAGGTCCTCGGCTCGCAGCTCAAGCCCGTCCTCGACGCGCTCGTGACGCTCAAGGAGGAGAAATCCTGGCTCGAAGTCGTCACGCTCGTCGTCCCGACGTACAACGACGACCTCGGCAAGATCCGCGAGCAGTGCAAGTGGCACCGCAAGAACCTCGGCGCCGATACGCCGCTTCATTTCGGCCGTTTCGAACCCCAGTACAAGCTCCAGGAACTGCCGCGCACCCCCGCGGAGACGCTGGAGAAATGCCGCGCGATCGGGTTTGAGGAAGGGCTGAAGCACGTGTACATTTTCAACGTCTCGCCGCACGAGGGGAACAACACGTTCTGTCCGAACTGCAAGGCCGCGGTCATCCAGCGCCTCGGTTTCAAGATCCTCGAGAACACGACGAAGGACGGGGTGTGTCCGAAGTGCCGCGCGAAGCTGCCGGGGGTGTGGAGGTAAGCCGGGCGGCGTTCGCGGCGATCGGCGTCGCGGCGCAGGCGTCGCAGATCCTGCTCGTGCGCGAGCTGGCGGCGGTGTCGCAGGGGACGGAGCTGGCGGCGGCGCTGGTGCTGGGCGTGTGGATGGCGGGGGCGGCGGCGGGGAGTCTTGCGGGGCGGCGCGGGCCGCCGGTGGTTTACGCGGCGCTGCTCGCGGCTTTCGTGGTGCCGTCGCTCGCGGTGGTCCGGCTCGGGCGCGCGGGGGCCGCGCCGGGCGAGGTCCTGACGCTCGCGCACCTGCTCGCGGTGGCGCTCGTCGCGTGCCTGCCGGTCGCCGCGCTTTCGGGCGCGCTTTTCTCGTCGGCGGCGCGGCGGTCGCGCGATCCGGGGCGTTCGTACGCGATCGAAGCCGCGGGCGCGGGCGCGGCCGGACTGCTCCTGTCGCTCGCGCACCAGCCGCACGTCCACGAGTTGGCGCTCGCCGGGGGCGCCGCGGCGCTGCCGCTCCTGCTGCTCGTTCCGCGGCGCGCGGCGGTGGCGCTCGCGCCCGCGCTCGCCATCCTCGTCGCGCTCGCCCCCCGCGCCGACGCCGCCGCGCGCGCCGCGTGGTGGCGCTCGTTCGGCCCCGGGTTCGCCGTCCTCGAAACGCGCGAGTCTCCGTACGGTTCGCTCGCCGCCGTCGAATACCGCGGGCAGGTTTCGCTCTACCAGTCCGGGCACCTCCTGTTCTCCCTTCCCGATCGCGGCGAGGCCGCGCCGCCGATCCACCTCGCATTGCTGCGGCACCCGTCGCCGCGCCGCGTCCTGCTCGCCGGCGGGGGAGTGGCGGGCGCGCTCCGCGCGGTCCTCCGCCACCCCGTCGAGCGCGTGGACTACGTCGAGACCGACCCCGACGTCGTCTCGCTCGCGGCACCTCACGCCGGCGCCTCCGGCCTCGCGGACCCGCGCGTCGCGTTCCACGCCGCCGACGCCCGCGCGTTCCTGCGCGCCGCGACGGCCGCTTCATGGGACGCCATCCTCGTCGTCGCCCCCGGCCCCGCGACGCTCGAGTCCAACCGCTGGTGGACCGCCGGGTTCTACGCCGAGGTCCGCCGCGCGCTCAAGCCCGACGGCGTGTTCCTCGCGGGCTCGGTGCCCTCCTACGGCGAAGTCGCCGACGGCCCCGTCTTCGCCCGCAACCGGCTTCTGTTCCTGACCGTGCGGTCCGCGTTTCCCGGCGCCGCCGCCACCGCGGGCCCCGCGACGTGGTTTTTCGCCGGCGGGGATCCTGAGTCGCCCTCGCGCGCGATCCCCGACTCCGACATCCATTCCCTCGCCGAACCGTTCGCCCTCGAGAAAATCAACGCCGAACTTTCCACCGGCGCTCCGTTCGACCCGCTCGCCGACGCCCCGCCCGCCGCCGCTTCCCCCGGCCCCCTCAATACCGACTCCCGCCCTCTCGCCCCCCTCCGCACCGCCGCCCTCCAGGCCGGCTTCGCCCGCGACCCCGCCGCCCGCCTCGTCGCCCGCCTCGAATCCCTCCCGCGCGCCGCCGCCCTCCTCCCGCTCGCCCTCCTCGCCGCCGCCGCCGCCCTGCGCCGCAGACCCGGCCCGCCCGTCTTCGCCGCAGGCCTCTCGGGAAGCGGCTCCGTCCTCCTCGTCCTCGCCGCCTGGGAGTCCGCCTTCGGCGCCGTCTATACCGGCGTCGCCGCCGTCCTCGGCCTCTTCATGCTCGGCGCCGCCGCCGGCGCCCTCGCCGGCCGCCGCCTCCCCCTCGCCGCCGCCGTCGCCGCTTCCGCCGCGAGCGCCGCCCTCGCCGCAGCGACGTTCGCCGTCCCGTTCATGCCCTTCCACGCCGCCGCCGCCGCCCTCGCCGGCGCGGCGACCGGCGCGTGTTTCCCCGCCGCCCTCAGAATCGCGGGGCCGACCGCCACGGGGCGCCTCTACGCGATCGACCTCGCGGGCGGAATGCTGGGCGCGCTCGTGATCGCGCCGCTCGGGCTGCCGCTATTCGGGGCCGCCGCGAGCGGAGCGTTCCTGGCCGCGGCGTGCGCGGTGACGCTGCCGGCTGCATGCGCAAGCGCGATTCCCGGCGGTCAGGCGCCCGGCTCCTCCGGGAACTGAGCGCCGGAGCGGGCGCATTGCTCGCGCATTTCGTCGACCGCCGTTTTCATTTCGTAGGCATCGCCCAGACCCCGCAGAATCGTCATGCCCTCCCGCCAGTCCCGGAATCCCTCCACGGTGCGGCCGAGCGAAACCTTGACGAGCCCCCGCTTGCAGAGATGCGACCCCACGTGGTGCGCATTGCCGGCCTCGCGGGCCGCTTCGATCGCCAGGTCCCAGAGCGGCTCCGACCCCGCCATCTGCCCCGAGTTCATGGTGACGGATGCGAGGATTCCCAGGATCGAACCCTCGATCCGGCGATCGCGCACTCTGCGGGCGATGGCCAACCCCTCCACACAGGCCGACTTCGCCTCCTCCAGGCGACCGAGTTCCTGGAGGAGATTTGCCAGGTTGCCCAGAAGAAGCCCTTCGGATCGACTGTCGCCCGTCTCGCGCACGAGCGCCAGGGCCTTGTCGTAGGCCTCCTCCGCCTCGGCGAGCCGCCCGGCCCTCCGGTACAGGCTGGCTAAGCTCCCCATCGCCGCACCTTCGGATCGGCGGCTGCCGACTTCCCGGGCGATTCCGAGCGCCCGCAAGTAGGCGGCCTCAGCTTCCGATTCCCGGCCTGTGTCCTTGAGCAGATTCCCCAGATTCGAGACGGCCATTCCGAGGGAACGAAGATCGCCGGCCCGACGAAGGAGAATGATCGCCTCCTTATCGAGAGCTTCGGCCTCACCGGGTCGACCGGATTCCTCATGCAGTAACGCGAGATTTCCCAGCGCGATGCCCTCCCCGCGAGTATTGCCGGTCCCGCGAGAGATCCGAAGAGCCCGCCGGTAGAGGTTCTCAGCGGGGCCTGGGCGGCCAGTCAAGCGGAAGAGGTTTGCAAGGTTCCCGAGAACGGTGCCCTCGAGTCCGAGATCGCCGACTTCCCTCAGGATGGCGAGAGCCGAATCGTAAGCCATTTCCGCCTCTTCCACGCGCGCGGTGTCCCGAAGCAAGTTGGCCATCTCGCCCTGCACGACTCCGTCGGCCCGGCGGTCGCCCGCTTCGCGCACTAGCGAGAGGGCGGCGGAGAAGAGCGCCTGTGCGGCGCTCGGCTCGTCTCGCAGTCCGGCCGCGAGAGCCGCCCTCCGGAGCGCGAGGCCCCTTTCCCGGCCGGAAACGCGCTCCGCGTACCGTTCCCAGGCCATCCGAGCCTGATCAAGCCTGTAAACCGTCTCGAAATGCTCCGCCGCTCGACGCAGATACAGTTTCTCGCGGGAACGATAGAGCCCGGGAGCGGTCGGACTTCCACTGCCACCATCGGTCGCGCTGGCCGCCCTGGCCTGGGCGAAGAGGTCCACAGCGCAGGTGTCCGTAGGATGGGGCGTCATGCGCGGCGACTCGAGATCGAGGGGCGGCGCGTCCGGCGGCTGGCCGCCGAGGATCCCTTCCATGACATCAAAGGCCAGCGCGTGCAGCCGTGCCCTGTCACTGGGAAGTTGCAGCTGGTATGCGGCCTCGCGCAGGAGGGCGTGACGGAAAAGGTAGGCGCGCTCCGCTTCCATGGGGAGAGTCGCGCGGGTTCAGTTGCGCGCCGCGAGGGACGATGCCGGACGGATGTTGAGCCCGCCGTCGGCTTCGATGGTCAGCCGGTAGGTGCGGCCGGGCTGGAGCTGCAGGTAGACCGCCTCGCCCTGCGCGACCCGAACGCCGCGCTTCGCCGCCTTGTCCGCGTCCGACGCGAGCGCCCAGAAGTCCCGCCAGAGTTCTTCCTCGAACGAGCCCATCCCCTGGCGCATCGCGACCGGGATGCCGTCGGGGGCGCCCGCGTCGATGAGGAATCCGTCGGCGGGGGCCTGGTACTCGCCGAAGACGCGGCGGAACAGGTGAAGGGAGCGGCCGCGGAGGGGGTCGGCGGCGCCCACGTAGTCGTCGTCGAACTTGAGGACGAGGGCGTCGAAATAGGCGACGTCGCCGGCGACGGTGAAGTTGCGGGGCTCGAGGGCGTTGCCCTGGCGGTCGTACTCGACGAAGCGAAAGGTCGTGGTTCGCCGGCGGCCGGGGGGGCCCTGCTGGGCGGTGACGACGACGTCGGCGACGCGGAACTCCGTGCCGAGGCGGGAGATCATCTCGCGGAGGCGCAGGTTTTCGCGCTGGACGTCGTTGAGGCCGCGTTCGCGGAGGAAGAGTCCCCAGCCGGCGAGGGCGGCGAGGAGGGCGAGGACGAAGACGAGGCGGAGGGGGCGTTTGAAGGCTCGCATGTTTCCAGTATCGGCAGGGGGCGGGGACGGTCTGAATAAAGGCAGGGGAAAAAGGGCCGGATCTGTTTCGAAGTGCGGGCGCGCCACTGGCGCGCCCGCACCCCGAAAAATGTCTGACGTGGAGGGTGTCCCCCATGGTCGATGAGTCCCTGGAGGTTACTCCCCCGTAACGCGCTTCGATCCGGTAACGCCCGGACCGTCCGGGACGCGAGGAAACACCGGTCCCATGCGGCACGGATGTTGCATTCCGTTTGTGCAACCCTGAAGTCTGGAGTCCGCGGCGTGTTGACGCACCGCGTCAATACGCCGCGCTCTTTCTCTTCGAAGTCCGCCCGCCGGCCCGGTTCGAAACGCGCGGGACAAGTGCAAATAAAAACATGGATGTTTTGTTTTCGCGCGGCCGCCGTTACCCGCGCGAAACCGATTCCCGCGCGGTAACGCGCGGCACCCCCTGAGACGCGCGAATGGGCGCGTTTCGCGGCACGGCCCCTGTTTTGCAGTCCATCACGGCGGAAGAAATTGACGCACTGCGTCAAACGACCCATCCCCCGAAGGAGGTCGACATGCGCTCCCGCCGCGGTTTCACGCTCATCGAAGTCCTCTGCGTCGTCGCCATCATCGGGACCCTCTGCGCCATCCTCTTCCCGGCCATCGTCGCCGCCCGCTGCCACGCCCGCGACCGCGCTTCACAGGCCACCCTCAACGACTTCTGCATCGCCGTGAAATCGTGGCAGACCGACCACGCGAAGTACCCGGCCGAGGAGCCCGGCTACGGCATCACCAGCGCCGGCCTCATCCCGCTTCTCTACGGCTCCGGCCCCGTCGGCCGCCCCTACTACGGTTTCGCGCCCGACTCCGTCGCGACCGGCGAGTGGCGCAACGAACTCGGCTTCCCCTACCGCTACCGCCGCGACGGCTCCGTGACGCCTCTCTGGAACCGCGGCGCCTTCGACGTCTGGGCGAAAGGCTGCAGCGACGCCGCCGCGACCGACTCCATGCCCCAGGCCTCCTGCTCCATCAACAACCGGTAACGAGGCCCCCATGCGCCGCCACGGATTCACCGTCCTGGAGCTCCTTGTCGTCATCGCGATCCTCGGGTTCCTCGTTTCCGCCCTCGCCGTCGCGTGCGCGGGCATGACCCACCGGGCCAACGTCGTCGCCACCCAGTCGCTCGTCCGCGCGCTCGACGCCGGTTGCCACTCCTACGAGTCGAAATTCGGGAAGTATCCGGGGGCCCCTTCGGCCACCGCCGATACGACCGTCCTCTACCGGACGCTGTGTGTCTCTCTCGTCGCCACCGAGGGAGGCACCGGCGCCGGTCCGGGCAAGAGCCGCGTCCTCGAGCCGTTCTGCGAGCTGCCGAAAGCCCGCACGCCCCTCGCACCCCAGATCCACGACGACTGGGGCTGGCCCGTCCGCTACACCCTCCCCGGCACCGCACACGCCGACGGCACCGACAACACCGCAGGATTCGACATCGACGCCTCCTCCACCGAGGGCGGCGTCATCGGAAACTGGAACCTCGATCGCTAGGAGACCGCCATGCGCCGGAAGCGCGGGTTCACGCTGACTGAAATCCTCGTCGTGATCGCGATCATCGCCATCATCGCCGGATCGTCCGTCTCCATCCTCAGCGCCTTCATGAGAAATCAGGCCCTGCGCCAGTCCGGCGGGTTCCTCGAGACCCAGTTCATGCGCGCCCGCCAGGCCTCGACTTCGGAACGCTCCGTCCACTTCCTCGTGCTCGACGCCGGCCGTAACTCCGTAAACCTCTGGGCGGACGCCGACGGAGACCGCGCGTTCGACCCGGCCAGCGACCGCCCCGCGGGCGCCGAGGACGTCCTTCCGAAACACGTTCGCTTCGCCCCGGCACTCGGCGGACCCCTCTTCAATAAGGCCGGCCTCGCCATCCTCGCCTTCTATCCCGACGGAAGTTGCGTGCTCCCCGGGGCCAAGACGACGTTTGCGCCGGACATGGGGGCGGGAAGCGCCGACCTGGTGCTGGAGCAGGAGAACCAGGTGCAGCGGCTGTTCGTGGATCTTTCGCCGGGGACCGGGAAGGTGATCAAGCAGGCGTTGCGGTCCAACTAGGGAGGGGACGATGAGGTGCCGCCGCTCGTCGGGTTTCACGCTGGTCGAGATCCTGATCGCGCTGGTGATCCTGATGGTGGGGATCGTCGGCATCATGGCGCTCTACCCGGTCGCCGTGAAGAACACGAAGACGTCGCTGCAGGACACGACCGCGGCCACCGTCGCGCAGTCGCTTCACAGCGCGATGACCGAAGCCATGCGGCGCGCGCCGACCGACACGGTCACGCTTCAGCACGACGGCACCGGCGGCAAGTTCGCTTTCACGGTGCCGGCGGGGATCGGCGTACCGGCGGTCTATCCTGCGCCTGGAACGGCGTTCCCGCTGGGCGACGACATGGACGTGCGGCAGGCGGTGGCCGACATCCGGACGATGGATCCGACCGAGCCGTACGACCAGTACTCGTGGCAGTTCGTGGTGACGCGCGTCGACGCGCAGAGCCAGCTCTTCGAAGTGCGGTTCCGGATCTACCGGAACTTCGACGCGACGGCTTTGTACGACCCGATGGCGCCGGACGTGAGGGCGGACCTGGTGCAGGAATTCAGCGCTTTCATCCTGAAGGGATAGGGGGGGGGAGACGATGCGCGCGCGCGGTGGATTCACGCTGATCGAGTTGCTGGTGTCGGTGGCGCTGGCGGTGCTGCTGATCACGGTGATGGTGGGGCTGTTCTTCCGCTCGACCGACACGGTGCTCGCCGGCGAGGCGCGGATGGCGGTCGCGGCGAACGCTCGCGTCGCGCTGGACGCGGTGTCGCAGGACCTGGATAACGGCGCTCCCACCGAGCCCGGTCGGCAGCGGTTCATGCTGACGGACGGATTCGACACGCTGGGCCCCGATCGCGACATCTCAGGTGCGCACGATTCGCTCGCGTTCATGACCACCGCGACGGCGCCCGCCGGCGGGACACGCTCGCTCAAGACTGTCCTCGTGGAGTACTTCCTCGCGCCGGAGCCGGATCCGGAGATCGGCGCGGCGGGGACGGAGGCGAACGGAGTGCGGTCGGGGCGGGAGTTGCGCGTCCTGAAGCGCCGGCTGTGGGACGTGACGAAGGATTCGGCGTGGTCGCTGCTCGCGGGGCTGGCGGACGGCGCGCCTCTCGACGTTGCGGCGGCGACGGGGGCGGGGATGGTGCTGCTGGAAGAGGGCGACCTGTGCCACTACGTGCTCTCGATGAACATCGAGGTTTTCGCAAACGAGACGTACTGGCAGATCCACGACGGGGGCGCGAATCCCTACGCCGCGGCAGTGCTTCCGGTGGGGGACAGCCCCTCGGATCCGGGTCTGCCGCGCAAGATCCGGCTGACCTTGCGCGTGATCGAGGGGGCTGCGGAGAGGACGGAGCGGTGCCACCAGCGCGAGATCTGGCTGCCGGTGGAATAGGGGGAGAATTGATTCAAACTAGGGCCGAGGAACCAGTTCTGTTAAAGTTACCGTCCGGTAACAAGGCCCCTTCCGGAGCGGTAACCCGTATGAAAGTTCTGATGGCGGAAGACGAAAAGTCCATCGCCCTGACCTTGGGCGACGAGCTGGAGGCCGCCGGCCATGACGTCGTGCACAAGGCCGACGGACTCTCCGCGCTTCAGGCCGCGCTCAGCGATCCCTTCGACGTCGTCATCAGCGACATCCGCATGCCCAACCTGGACGGCGAGCAACTGCTCGCGCGCCTGAAGGAGGCCAAGCCCGAACTCCCCGTCGTCCTCATGACCGGCTTCGGAACGATGGAATCCGTCATCAAGGCGATGCGCCTCGGCGCCTACGACTACCTCCAGAAGCCGTTCGACACGCGCGAGGCGATCCTGATCCTGGAGAGACTCGGCCGCGAACTCGAACTCAAGCGCAAGTGCGACTCCCTCCAGGAACAGCTCGCCGACAAGTACCGGTTCGAGAACATCGTCGGAGCCTCGCCGCGCATCCAGTCTGTCTACTCGCTCGTCCGCGCGGCGGCCGCCAACGACATGAACGTGCTCATCACCGGCGAAACCGGCACCGGCAAGGAACTCGTCGCGCACGCGATCCACGTGAACAGCGCGAGGAAGAAATTCGATTTCGTGAAGGTCTCCTGCCACAACTTCCCGGACACCCTCCTGGAGTCCGAGCTGTTCGGCCACGAAAAAGGCGCCTTCACCGACGCGAAGGACCAGAAGATAGGGAGATTCGAGCGCGCCAATCGCGGGACGATCTTCATCGACGACATCGACGACATGCCGCCCGGCGCCCAGGCGAAGATCCTGAACGTGCTCCAGGACCGCAAGCTGGAACGCCTGGGAGGCACGAAGACGATCAGCATCGACATCCGGGTCGTCGCGGCCACGAAAGTCGATCTGGCGAAGGCCGTGCGCGACGGGCGCTTCCGTGACGACCTGTACTACCGCCTGAACGTCGTGCCGATCGACATCCCGCCGCTCCGCGACCGCGAGGGAGATATCCCGCTTCTCATCAAGGAGTTCGTCCGGAAATACGCGCCGACGAAGGCCTTCTCGATCTCACCGCAGACGATGGCCGAGCTGGAGCACTACACCTGGCCGGGAAACGTCCGTGAACTCGAGGGCGCCGTCCAGCGCGCGATCGCGCTGTCGGGGGACTCGTCGGAGCTGAAGCGGGAGCACCTGATCCGGCTGGCGCCGGGCGTGCCGAAGGAGCAGCTGGTGCGGTCCGATCGCCGGCCGTTGAAGGAGGTCCTGACGGAGGCGGAGAAGGGGCACATTTTGAACGTCCTGAAGATCTGCAACAGCAAGAAGGGGGAGGCGGCGGAGCTGCTCGGAATCAGCCGCAAGAACCTGTGGGAGAAGTTGAAGTCTTACGGTGTGGACGAGGGCGACGAAGGCACCGAGAGGTAACTGAATTACCCTGAGGTAACACGGGGAGGTGGGCCGGGGGGCCGGAAAAAGCGGTAAAAGCAGGCTTTCAGCGCGTTTCAGGCGTTTGTCCGGGGAATTTTAGGGCAGGCCCTGAATTTGCGCCCTGTCAGGCGGGAGGAAGTGCAATCATCATCCCATACCGCAACCGTCAGAAACTTCAGGAGATTCGTATGTCGCATCGAGCCCGTGGATTCACGATCGTCGAACTGCTCGTCGTCGTCGTCATCATCGGCATCCTGGCGGCCCTTCTGCTCCCCGCCCTGAGCGCCGCGCGCTGCCGCAGCAAGCACAGCGCTTCCCAGGCCCAGATCCAGGACATCTCGGTGGCCCTCAAGGCCTACGAGGCGGATTACGGGCGCTACCCGAAGGAGCAGGCGGACGGGTACATTTCGCAGGGCGGAACCACGTTCCTCGTGGACATCCTCTCCGCGAAAGGCCCGAAGAACATTCCGTACTATGAGTTCCGTGCCGACACGCTCCAGGCCGGCCGCTGGATGAGCGCGCTTCGCACGCCGTACAAGTACCGCGAGAACGCGAGCAAGACGAAAGTGCCGCCCAGTCCCGGGGCGATGATGAACCTGCACTCGTTCGACATCTGGGCATCCGGATGCGGGGACGACCAGTTGCCGGTTCCGTGCGATCCGATCACGTCGATGCCGCCCGATTCCGCTACCTGCAAGAACTGGTAGGAGAGAGTCATGATCCGGAACAGGACACAGGGCTTCACGCTGCTCGAGTTGCTGGTGGTGATCGCCATCATGGGGTTCCTCATCGGAGCGCTCGTGGTGGCCGCGACCGGCCTGAAGGCGCGCGCCAAGATCGAGAAGACGGCGGCGACCATCCGGCGGCTGGACGCTGGATGCGAGGCGTACAACACCAAGTTCCAGGACTATCCGTCGGAGTACGCGAAGCTGACGGCGGCTGACGTCAAGTCGGGGAAGAAGTGGCCCGTGATCAAGAGCGACGTGTACCTGTACGACTACCTCGGGAAGCCGCTCAGCGTCGTCGAGGGATTCTCGGGGGGCACATCGAAGAAGCGCAACCTCGAGCCCTTCGTGGAGATCATGGAGTCGGAGCGGCTGGGGGACATCATGGGGACGAAGACGGTGCAGATCCTCGACGCGTACGAGGGCCCGATCTGGTACGAGCTCCCCGGTTACACGCACGGCGCGAACTTCCCGGACATGTCGACGAAGTTCGACCTGACGTCGCTCGGGCCCGACAGGACGACGACGTGGGACAAGCTGAACCCGATCGATGACATCACCAACTGGACCTACGACCGGAAATAGGAGCGAAACATGCGAAAGACGCGGGGCTTCTCGCTGGTCGAGATGATGGTCGTCGTGATGATCATCCTCGTGCTGGTGACCGGCTCGATCTCGATCCTGAGCGTGTTCATGCGCGGCCAGGGCATCAAGCAGGCCGGGCGTCTCGTGGGCGCGCAGTTCATGAAGGCCAGGCAGCTGGCGACATCGGAGAAGATCGTGTACTTCCTCGTGCTGGACGGCACGCGACACACGATGAAGCTGTACAAGGACACGAACCTGAGCCGCAATTTCGAGCTGGGTGTGGACGAGCAGGTGGGCGAGGAACACCCCCTGACGAAGAGCATCGAGTTCGAGACGGGCGTGGCGGGGATGATGGCGTCGGCCCCGCCGATCTACATTCGATTCTATCCCGACGGCTCGTGCATCCTGCCCGTGGCGGAGATCACCTACGCCCCGGACTCGGCGATCCCGACGGCCGACCTGATCCTGATGCAGCCCGGGCAGACCCACAAGGTGTACCTGGACATCAGCCCTGCGGCGGGAAAGATCCGCAAGCAGGCGTATCGCATCAACTAGGAGAGGACAATGAGGAAACACCGTTCCAGTTCCGGCTTCACGCTCGTCGAGATCCTCATCGCCCTCGTCCTGCTGATGGTGGGGATCGTCGGCATCCTGTCCATCTTCCCGGTGGGCATCAAGAACGTGACCGATTCCGTCGAGGACTCGACGGCGGCGAACATCGGCCAGTCGCTCTATAACGCGATGACCGAGGCCATGCGCCGCCCGAACGCGGCGGGCAAGATCGTCTTCGCGCACGACGGACTCCAGTCCGTCGGGCCGCAGACCTATACCTTCGATCTCCCGGCCGGCGTGGGCGTCATCGTCCTCCATCCCACTCCCGGTTCAGGGACCGATTCCACCCTGCAGGCGTTTCAGCTCGGCATGGACGCCCGCACAAGCGCCGTCCTGACCGATATCCAGACCCCGCCGGGCTGGTCCGCCGGCGGCGACCCCAGCGAGCCCCTCCGCCAGTACTCCTACCAGTTCGAGGTGCAGAAGCCGCCGGAAGCGCTCGTTCCGACCGGCCCCGGCACCACCACCCCCGTCCCGCTCTACCAGTTCCGCTTCATGATCTATCGCCAGTTCGAGGCGGTAGCCGTCCCGGCCGGCGAGCAGCATCCGAATCTCGTGAAGGACTTCAACACGATGATCGCAGGCGCGGGACTCTAGGAGAAAACCATGAAACTCAGAAGGAACGCAGGCTTCACCCTCATGGAGCTGCTCGTCGCCGTCGGGCTCATGGTGGTCCTGATGACCGCCATCGTCATGATCTTCTACCGCTCCACCGACGTCATGAAGATCAACGACGCGCGCATCCAGATCTATGAGAACGCCCGGTCGGCCGTCGACCTCCTCGCCAACGACATCCAGAACGCACTTCCCGTCGACGGCGGCCAGCAGCGCCTCTGGATGGAAGACTTCACCCGCCCCGCCGTCGGACCCGTGCCCATGGGCGACAACATGGACGGATCCCTCGATTACATCGGAATGGTGACCGTCGCGACCGCACCCGCGGGCGTCGGCGTCACCTCCCGCGAGCTCCGCACCGTGTACGTCGAGTACTTCATGATGAACGACGAAGACTCCGAAACCAGCTTCACGGGCGCCGGCTACAACCAGGCGCAGCGGAGCCAGAGGAACATATACGTGCTGAAGCGGCGCCTGTGGACGATCACGACCGCGGCGGCGCTGACGAAGCTGACGACGCAGCAGAAGTCGTCGATCCCGCTCTTCACGCCCATGCCGAGCCCGGCGCCTCTGGGTCCGGGCTCCGGTTCCGCGCCGGACTTCCTGCTCATCGAGGAAGGCGACCTGTGCCACTGGGTGCTGTCCTTCAACATCGAGGCCTACTGGGACGACACGCCGACGGACCCGAACGGTCCGGGCAAGTACAGTGAGCTGACCGAGGGTTCCCCCATGCCCTACCAGAAGTCGATCATGCCCGTGGGTGACACGATCCCGGGCGACCCCGGCTTCCCGCGCAAGTTCCGCATCACGATGCGCGTGAGCGAAGGGGCCGGCGAGCGCCAGGAGCGCATTTTCCAGCGCGAAGTCTGGGCTCCGCTGGGGGGCTAGCTGTCGGATCGCAGGCTGACTCGACCCCGGGGCGTCGCCCCGGGGTTTTTTTGTTCCCCGTCACCGGGGGCAGGCTTCCCCCGGCCCTGCGGGGCGGGTAGAATGGTCTGTCTTTCACCTGAGTTCCCCGGGGGAACCTGATGGTCGAAGAGAGCGTGAACGGCATCCTGGATCCGGAGGCGATGCAGGGGCAGGAGATCGCCGGCTGCAGGATCGTCGAGAAACTGGCGACGGGCGGCATGGGAACCGTCTACCGCGCGCTCCAGGTTTCCATGAACCGCCAGGTGGCTATCAAGTGCCTCGCGGAGGACTTCGCGCGCGACAAGCAGTACGTCGCCCGATTCGTCCGGGAAGCCCGCGCGGCCGGCGAACTGTCGCACACGCACCTCATTCACGTCCTCGACGTGGGCGTCCACCAGGGCGTCTACTACTACATCATGGAATTCGTCGACGGCCAGAGCCTCGACCGGATTCTCAAGATCAAAGGAAAGCTGGGGCCCGAAACCGTCACCGAGATCCTCATCCAGGGCGCGCGGGCCCTCTCCTACGCCCACTCGCACGAGATCATCCACCGCGACATCAAGCCCGACAACCTGATGATCACCAAGGAAGGAACCGTCAAGATCGCCGACCTGGGGATCGCCAAGAAGCTCGACCCCAACAAGGAAAGCACCGACGCCGGCCTCGTGCTCGGAACCCCCAACTACATGGCCCCGGAACAGGCCCAGGACGCGAGCCTCACGGACCGGCGAAGCGACATCTACGCGCTGGGCTCCACCGCGTATCACATGCTCTCGGGGAGCCCGCCGTACACCGGGAAGAACGCGCTCGAAGTGCTCACGAACGTCGTGAAGAAGCGGCCGGTGCCGATCGAGAAGGTGAGGCCGGGACTCCCCAAGGGGCTGCTCTCGATATTGAACCGCATGATGGCGCGGGATCCCGAGAAGCGGTACCAGTCGATGGATCTCCTGCTCAAGGACCTCGAGGCCTACAAGGCCGGGAAGTACCAGGAGCCGAAAGCGGCAAAGTCCGACTGGGACGACGACGAGGACGACGTGAAGAAACCCGCCGTCCCGCTGGAAATCGCCGAGACGGCCGAGGAAACGGCGGCGAAGTCCGCCGTGCTCGCCGCTTCCGTCGCCGCTTCCTCCGACCACGTCAGTGTGAGCGGCGTGCGGCAGCCCTCGGGATCGCGGATCGTGCAGGGGGCGGCGCTGAATTCTCCGGACCTGGTTGCGGCGAAGGCGCTCGGCGCGATCCAGGGCAAGCAGAAGAGCATGCTGATGCCGATTCTGACGCTTCTGGGTGCCCTGGCGGTGCTGGCTGGGGGGTACATCGCGCTGAAGAAGCTGACGCAGCCTGCGCAGGACCCGGGCGACGGGCCGCGGACGGTCCCGCAGCAGCCCGACGAACCGGGCGATGTACCGGGCGAGTCGGAAGCGAAGCAGATGCTGGACGAGGGGATCCGGATGGAGCGGACGCCGGGGACTGCGCGGGGGGACGTGATCAGGGCATACGACGCGGCTTACGAGAAGTGGCCGGACACTCCCTCCGGGAAGCAGGCGCACGAGGCTTCGGAGCGGATCGGGAAGGAGTGGACGGACGCTGTCGAGGCCAGGATTGCGGAGTCGCGGAAGCTGCTGCCGGCGGACGAAGCCGGGTCCTTCGCGCCGGCCTACGACGCCATCCGGAAGGCGCGCGTGGAGACGGCGGGGCGGCCGGACTTCCTGAAGCTGGTGCAGGCCATGGAGACGGAGTTGAACGAGGAAGCCGGGAAGCGGGCCGGGGCGTTTCTCAAGGCGGCGCGGGAGCGTGGGGGGCAGCAGGACTGGGAGGGGGCGATCTCCGTGGGGATGAAGGTGCTGTCGATGGAGGTGGGGAAGTATGCCGACGAGGCGATGAAGCTGATCTCCGACTGGCGCGGGCGGGTTTTCGCCGAGCGGGAAACGGCGATGACGGCCTACGAGCGTGTATTCGTGGACGCGTGCACCTGGGCGCGGGGCACGAAGGAGGAGGCCAGGGGGGAGATGCGTTTCGACAAGGCCATCGAGCGCCTGACGGCGGCCGCGAACGACGCGGCCCTGAAGCAGATCCGGAAGGACACGGTGGAGCCGGACCTGCAGGTGATGAAGGATGCGGCGTCGGTCGTGGACGAGGCCTATGCGCAGGCGCGGTCGAAGATCGGGGAGATGTGGCAGTTCACGAAGGAGACGTTTCCGAACAACAAGAAGGTCAAGATCCTGGACGTGAAGCCGCCGCTGATCGTCGTTGAGTTCAGCGGGCGGTCGGTGAAGACCAACCCGCTGGTGCACGACGACATCCTGAAGCTCGCGCAGGTGTCGCTGAACGCGACGGTGGAGGGCAAGGCGAAGCTGGCGGCGTACCTGTTCGTGCGCGGGGAGATCGCGAATGCGAAGCGTCAGGTCGGGGCGTTCCAGGATGCGGTCGCGCAGAAGGTCCGGGCGCGCATCGACGAGTACCGGATCCGGAGCTTGACGGCGACGAAGACCTGGCGGGAGATGCAGATCGGGGACGAGATCGGGGCGTGGAAGGCGGAGACGCGCGGGAACTGGGAGCTCCGCGATTCGGACCGGGAGTGGATGGCGTCCGGGGCGGTGGCCGAGCGCCTGCTGATGACGCCGCCCGACGAGGGGTACATTTTCGAAGTCGAGGCGCGCCGGGACGCGGGCCCGAATGGATGCGCGATTTACTTTCTGGCCTGGGGCGGACTGTACCAGTGGCATGTCGGAGACGCCGGGAACAAGTACTCGATCGTGCGCGGGCTGCCTGCGACCAGGACCGACGACACGATGGTGACGGGCGACCCGGTCCTGCTGCGGGTCGTGGTGCTGGACGACAAGGCGATCGGCTACATCAACGGGGCGCGCCGGTGGGAGTTCGTGAAGACCAATGCCGGGTCCCCCGATCCGGGGCCCGGGACCGGGATCGGCGCCATCAACACGCTCGTCCGTTTCCGCAGGGTCCGCCTCCTTGATTCCAGGTAGCGGCGCGCCCGGGCCGCAGCCGGAATCCGCGACGCTGTTCATCAGCGATCTGCACCTGAGCGCGAGATACCCCGCGCGCAACGACCTGTTCTTCCGCTTTCTGGATGCCCGCGCCGGGTCGTTTTCGACCCTGTGGATCCTCGGCGACTTCTTCGATTTCTGGATCGGGCCCGCGCACGTGAGGCAGGGGGAGCACCGCGAAGTGCTCCTGAGGCTGCGCGAGCTGGTCGATTCCGGCGTCGGCGTGCGGTTCATCTGGGGAAACCGGGATTTCCAGGCCGGGCGAGAACTGTCGCGATATACGGGGGTGGAGGTGCGGGGGGAATCGGCGGAAGAGGCGTTCGGGGGGCACCGGACGCTGCTGATCCACGGCGACTCGTTCTGCACGAAGGACACGGGGCACCAGGTGTTTCGCGCGGTTTCGCGGAACCGCGTCGTAAAGGCCCTGTACCGCGCACTTCCGGACGCGGTGTCGCTGGGGCTCGCGCGGCGGATCCGTGCGCGAAGCGAGGCGGGGGTGGCGCGCAAGGCGCAGGAGACCATGACGTTCGCCGAGGCGGCGATCCGGGACGCCTTCGCCCGGGGCGTGGACACGATCGTGTGCGGGCACTGCCACGAGGCCCGCGAGGAGGAATTCGACCTCGGGGGACGGCGGGGGAAACTCTACACTCTGGGGGCCTGGGAGGAGTCCGCCAGGTATCTGGAGTTTTCGGAAGGGGAGTTCAGGCCGCGGGTGTTCCCCGAGGGAACGCCGGGCCACTGAGATTTCGAGGCGGAGAACCGATGGCCATCGACATGGTCCAGGTGTTCAAGGCGGCGGTCGCGGGCCGCGCGAGCGACGTCGTGATCACGGCGGGCTCGCCGCCCATCTTCCGCATCAACGGCGAGATGGTCCTGGGCCAGCATCCGCCGCTCGCGCCCGAGCAGTCGAAGGCGATGGTGTACGACATCCTCCGGCAGGAGCAGATCGCCCGCTTCGAACAGCAGAAGGAACTGGATTTCTCCCTCACCGTGGAGGGCGTCAACCGCTTCCGCGGCAACGCCTTCTTCCAGCGGGGTGCCGTGGGGGCGGCCTTCCGGCTGATTCCGGACCGTGTTTCGCCGCTCAAGGACCTGGGGCTGCCCCCGGTGCTCGAGGAATTCGCGCTGTCGGCGATGGGGCTGGTGCTCGTCACGGGGCCGACCGGGCACGGAAAGTCGACGACGCTCGCGGGCATGATCAACGTGATCAACGATTCGAAGAAGGTGCACATCGTCACGGTCGAGGACCCGATCGAGTTCCTGCACCGGAACAAGAAGGCGGTCATCGAGCAGCGCGAGGTGGGAGACGACACGCTTTCGTTCGCGAGCGCGCTCAAGCACGTGATGCGCCAGGCGCCCGACGTGATCCTGGTCGGCGAGATGCGCGATCCCGAGTCGATCGGCGCGGCGATCACGGCGGCGGAGACCGGGCATCTGGTGCTCGCGACCGTCCACACCAACGACTCGGTGCAGGCCGTGGACCGCCTGATCGACGTCTTCCCGAGCCATCAGCAGAACCAGATCCGCGCCCAGCTCTCGATGTCTCTCCTCGCGGTGGTCGCCCAGCGCCTTCTCAAGACGGCGGACGGCCGGTCGCGCGTCGTCGCCTGCGAAGTCCTCCGCAACAACGCCGCGGTCGCCAACCTCATCCGCGACGGAAAGACCCACCAGATCTACACGATCATGGAAACGCACGCGCGGGAAGGCATGATCACGCTCGACGCCTCGCTCAAGGGGCTGTACCTCACGGGGCAGATTTCGTTCGAGGATGCGAAGAGGAGGATGCGGAACCCTGCGGTCCTGGAGAAGCTGTGACGTTCGCGGTGGCGCTCGCGTTTTTCCTGTTCTACGGCGGCGGCATCGCGCTGGCCGCGATCGTGCTGCGGACGGAGCACCTGCGCGAGAAGGGGCTGCTGCAGGCGGGCGCGCTGGTCTGGTGCGTCGGGACGGGGGCGTTTCTCAGCCGCGTGCTCGGCGATGGCCCGATCTTCCTCGCCGCCGTCATTCCCGGCGGGTTCGTTTACGGGGGCTGCTTCGCATATTTCTTCGCCGGCCTGATTCTGAGGCTGCGCACGTGGGGCCTGGGGGACGCGACGTTGAAGGTCGAGCCGACGTTCGACCAGGCGGAGGCGGCGGAGAAGCGGCAGGACTGGGAGGGGGCGCTGCGGCTGTACCGGATCGCGGCGCAGAAGGAGCCGCAGCACGCCGAGACGCGGCGCCGGCTGGGGGAGGCGTACCTGCGGGTGGAGGATCTGGACCAGGGAATCATGGAGCTGCGGGCGGCGATGGGGTTGTCGGAGGATCCGGAGAAGAAGGTCACGGTGGCGTTCCGCGTCTGCGACCTCCTGGTGGAGCGGAAATCGGACGCCTTCAATGCGGAACTGATCCTCAGGTCGCTGGAAAAGGATCATGCCGGGACGCGCGTGGCGGAACTGGCGCGGATCCGACGGGAAAAACTCAGAGTCTGAGAAACATTCGCGTGCCGCCCCTCGCGTCACGTCCTGCACCGCGCGTCAAGTGAGGTCGGTCGAGTCGGAGTCTCTCGACGCGCGGTGCAGGCC
>JACPRD010000136.1 GCA_016190145.1 Planctomycetota bacterium
CAGGAGGAGGGCGCGGGGGAGGGGCGGTGGTGTTTGGGCATGGTCGGGGATGTGCTCCAATAATTACATTGAACAGTGTAATAGATGCGGAGCGCCCGTCAAGCTGTTATGAGCACCCGACGCCTCGATTTCCTCCCCGGGACGCCGGCTTGAAACACCCGCATCCGGTTCCCTGCACCGGGTCACTCTTCACGAAACACGCTCTCCACCCGGCGGAACTCTTCCGACGTCAGCGATGATTCAGCGATGCGCAGAAACGTCTTCTTGACCCCATCGCTTCCGGTTTCGTTCAAACGCTCGGCTATTTCAATCTGAACTGCAGGATGGCTCTGCATGTACCTGGACAGATTCTGTGTCCAGGCCGGCTCGGAATCCTGGCCGCTGTTCTTCAGCAAGTAGAAGTAGGCCGAACCGGTCGCGCCCTCCCCGGATTCCGGGCGCCGTGCGACGTCCAGCATATATTCCTGGAGTTGTTGGTTGGGCCCGAGTTGGGAAAGCGCATTCGTTGCGGACTCGCTACCCACCCCATCCCCTGGCAATGCCGAGGCTGCCGTCAGTGCCCGGTCGACAAGAGAATTGTCCCACCGTGCGAGGTGACACAGGGCCGCGGTCCACTGCTCGCGTTCGTCGACAGAACCGGAATCCAGGCCCGACTGACATTCACCGGCAAGCCGCCGGATCAGTTCGTCGCTCAACCTCTGTTCACCTTTACTAGCGATGAGATGCGCGAGTTGCGAACGGACCGCCGTAGAGACGCTGGCATCGAGCGCCTGGATCATCTCCTCGGTGGGCAACTGCGCCCCATCTTCACGGACAAATCCCCACTTGAGGATTATCTCCCGATCGCCGTCAGACGGCGCTTCGGCGAGCAGTTGAATGAGAGCACGCCGCGAATCCGCGGAGCGAATGTGTGCCATGGCGATGATGGCCTGGCGCCGGGTCGCCGGAAACAAATCTGTGCGAAAAGTGTCCTCCAGGAACTTGATCGCAAACGCAGCGTCCGCCCTGGACATCTCAAAAACAAAGAAATTCCTCCGTCCCACATCAGATTCGGAATCCACATATTCTCTGGCCAGATCCTCCAGTGGGCGCGGTTCAAGACCGGCCAGCGCTTCCAGGAGAAATTGCTGTTTGCTCAGGCTCGCTGGCAATTCGGTGGACGCGCGCGTGCGCCAGAGGCTCAGGAGCCAGGCAGCATCCTCCGGGTCGTTGAGTCCGGCCAGGAATCGCGCAGCATGCCGGTGCAGACGAAAGTCCGCCTCCGAAGAGAGCGCCCGTACCGCAAGGCCCCTGCCGAAATCGCGGCTCAAAACGCCCAAGGCTTTGAGAACGTGGCTGAACAGATCCTCCGAAATGCCGGGCTCCATTCCTATATCCGCGATCGCCTGCGCTGCATCCGTGGCCTGGAGCTCGGCAAGGCGCTCGATCAACATTCTGCGGATGATCTCCTCGCGCGAGCCGCGCAGTATCCTGATCAGCAGCGCAGAATCCTCGCTGACTTCTGTCAGCGCAAGTGCAGCCAGAGATCTCAACTGCTTTTCAAATGCACCTAGGATGACATCTGCGAAGACCAGCGGGTGTTTGCTCGCCATGCCGCGAAGTTCCAGATTGATGTTCCGACGTTCGGCTGAACCTGCGGATAGGTACTTCCTCAGGAGGGAGAAAAGCGCATCCCGAGTCAGAACGAAGTCGACATCAGCTGCCGCTTCTTTTGTCCCCGACGGGGTGATTTCAGAAACCGGTGCGGAGGCGTTTTCGGCTGCAGGGTTCACAAATCGCTCGACGATGCCGCGGCGAAAGCTCATGGCGACAACTGCCACGACGGCGCCGATTGCTGCCAAGAGAATCGTTCGTTTCCGTCGGGTCACAGCATCTCTCTCTCATTGTGGCCGCAGTCAGGCGGTTCTCGCCGCGTCGAGAACCGCCAGCAGCTTAAGGAGGGCGAACGGGTTCCCGCCCCACCGGAGTCTGCCGGAGAGCCAGGGGCCGACAAAAGCGCCCGTCAGGCATACCCCGAGGAGGTCGGACATGTCGCCGCCGACCCAGGCGCGGCAGTTCTCTCGGCCGGGTGCGAGAACGACTTCTTCCGCCCCGAATTCGGCCGTGATGCCCATCCCGCCGGCGTCCATGCCGATGCGGCCCAGGCTGGCGACCTTCCGTGCGACGGCCGCGTCCTTGAGACCGCGATTGAGGATCGAAGCGAAGAGGTGCCCGAGCAGGTTGACCTTTGCGGGATCCTGAAAGCGGACGAGCATGGCGAGGTCCCCTCAGTACCGATCCATATTTCGGATCAAGAACAGGTCAGGTCCCACCGTTGGTCTTTCCTTATGGCTTATGGCTTATGGCTTATGGCTTATGGCTTATGGCTTATGGCTTATGGCTTATGGCTGCCTATTTCCCCCCCGCCAGCGCCCGAATCGCGCGCGCCACGGCCGCCCTGATCAACGGCACCTTGTACCCATTCTGGGACATCGGTTTCGCGCCTTCCGCCGCAGCGTTCGCAGCCGGTTCAACGGCGTCGGCAAGGGTGTTCTTGATCAGGTTCGATTCGGCGGCCGCGACGCGCCAGGGAACCGGGGCGACCCCGCCCAGGACGAGGCGCGCCTCCGTGAAATGGTCCCCCTCGATCCGGCCCGCGAGGGCGCAGGCGGCGAGAGCGAAGTCGAAGGAGTCGCGCTCGCGGAGCTTGACGTACGTCGAGCGATCGAGCGCGATCGGGACTTCGACGGCCTCGATGATTTCGCCGGGCTTCAGCGTGTACTCGCACGCGAGGTTTTTCGAGGGCGACTCGTAGAAATCCTCGATCGGGAGGTCGCGCGCGCCGTCGGGGCCGCGAAGGAAGAGGCGCGCGCCGAGGGCGACGAGCATGGGGGCGCAGTCGGAAGGGTGCACGATGTGGCACGGACCGCCGCCCAGCACGGCGAGGTAGCGGTTTTCGCCTTCTTCCGCCGGGCACCCCTTCCCGCCCTTCTTCGCGCAGTCGAAATCCGCCGAACGGTAGTACCAGCACCTCGGCCGCTGGGCGAGGTTGCCGCCGAGGGTGCCCTGGTTGCGGATCTGCGGCGTCGCCACCGAAAGCGCCGCCTCCGCGAGCCCCGGCAGGTCCTTCTTGAGTCCGGCATGCTCCGCGATGTCCGCGATCAGCGCCGTCGCGCCGATCCGCCAGCCCTTGTCGGTCTTCCGGATCTCGTCGAGGCCTTTAATAGAGCGCAGGTTCACGACGTGGTCCGGCGTGCGGATCCGTTCCTTCATCTCCCCGAGCAGGTCCACGCCGCCGCCGAGCGCCATCGCGTTCTTCAGCGAGAGCAGCTTACCGGCTTCCTCGACGGACGTCGCGTCCCAGTACGTGAAGGGTTGCATCAGTATTTCCCCAGCGCTTTCAGGACTTTTTCGGGCGTGATCGGCAGCTCGGTCATGCGGACGCCGATCGCGTGCGAGACCGCGTTGGCGATCGCGCCGGGCGTCGGGATGATCGGCGGCTCGCCGATTCCCATCACGCCCGTGTTCGTGTGGCCGTTCGAGACGTCGAACAGCACCGTCTGGATCTCCGGCGTCTCCCTCTGCCCCGCGATCCGGTAGTCCTCGAAGTTCGCATTCAGCATCCGCCCCGTCGCGCGGTCGAGCACGCGCCGCTCGAGCAGCGCGTACGACAGCCCCTGCAGGATTCCTCCGTTGATCTGGTTCTCGACCAGCATCGGGTTCACCACCCGCCCGCAGTCGTGCACCGCCACGACGCGCCGCACCTGCACGTGCCCGGTCTCCAGGTCCACCTCGACCTCGGCGAACTGGCACCCGGACGTCCCCCCGCGGAATCCCTGCCAGTTCTGCGCGCGCGACGCCTGCTCGCTCACGCTCGCGCCGCTGATCTTCGCGCAGGCCTCTTCCCAGGTCATGGAAGCGCCTCCCGCTGCCTTGACTTTTCCGCCCTTCGCAGACAGGTCCTCCGGCTTCGCCTTGAGCGCTTCCGCGCACGCGGCGAAAACCGCGTCCCGCGCCTTGCAGACGGAGGAGCGGACGGCGGGGGTGATGGAGGGGGCGGTCATGGAGCCGCCGCTTCCGAACGAGAAGGGAAGTGAGGTGTCGCCAAGTTTCACGCGGATTTGCGACGGATCGAGCCCGGTTTCCTCGGCGGCGACCATGGCGATGATGGTGCGCGTGCCGGTGCCGATGTCCTGGGTGCCGATCTGGACTTCGACGGAGCCGTCGCGGCCGACGACGCAGCGCGCCTGGGGGCCGGGGGCGCCCGCGCCGCCCCAGATCGAGGCGGCGACGCCGAGGCCGCGCGCTTTCCCGTTGCCCGCGGACCCCGGCAGCCCGCCTCGCCCCGCCCATCCGGCGATTTGAGCGCCCTCGCCGTACTCGGAGAGCCGCAGTTCGTTCGCGTCGTTTCGTTTCCGGAATTCCAGCGGGTCCATCTTCAGTTTTTCAGCGAGCGCGTCGATCGCGCCCTCGAGCGCGAACATACCCTGCACGTGCCCGGGCGCGCGGAAGGCCGCGGCGGGTCCGCCGTTCGTCAGCACGTCTTCGTGGAAGACCCGGATGACGGGGCAGCGGTACATCGCTTGAAGCGGTCCCGCGCAGTGCGCGCCGCCGGAGACGCCGCCGGTGCCGTAGCTTTCGAGCCAGAGGCACGTCAGCTTTCCCTCGCGGTCCGCCCCCGCACGGATCCGCTGCACGCTCGACGGCCGGTTGCCCGTGCAGAGATGCTCCTCGGCGCGCGTCATCAGCAGCTTCACCGGCGCCCCCGCGGCCTTCGCGAGCCGCGCGGCGATCACGCTGTGCTGACCCATCCCGAGCTTCGAGCCGAACCCGCCGCCCATGTGCTCCGTGATCACCCGCACCTGGTTGGCCTTTATCGTCAGCGCCCGCGCGAGCCCGTCGCGCACGCCGAACACCGCCTGCGTCGAGTCCCAGACCGTCAGATTCCCGTCCTTGTCCCACGACGCCACGCTTCCGTGGCTCTCGAGCGAACTGTGCGTCACCACCGGCGTCCGGAACGTCAGGTCGACCGCCGCGTGCGAGCCCTTCAGCGCCTTCTCGCACGCCTCCTCCTCCGCCGTCCCGTCCGCCGCCCCGCCGCGCACGTTCGGGTTCTTCCCGCCCGCGGCCCGCGGCGCGTCGGGCCTGCGCGCGTCCTCGAGGTCCGCCGCGTGCGGCAGGACATCCCACTCCACCGCGATCGCGTGGATCGCGTCTTCCGCGATCCGCTCGCTCTCCGCCGCCACCGCAGCCACCGCGTGCCCCGCGTAGCGCACCTCGCGATCCAGCTCGAGCGCCGCCTTCACCCCCGCCATCCCCAGCGCCGCCTTCAGGTCCAGCGACTTCACCCGCGCCCGCGCGTGCGGCGAACGCAGCACCCGCGCCGTGAGCATCCCGGGAAGCGCCACGTCCGCCGTGTACTTCGCCTTCCCCGAGACCTTGTCGCTCGCCTCGAGCCGCGGCGCGCGCTTTCCCACCGCCGCGAGCGCGGAGTCCGCGTCCCACGGCGCGGGCTCGCCGGCGGGCACGTCGACCTCGATCTCCCGAAAATGCCCCGGGTACCCGATCCTCAGCGTCCGCTTGCCCATCCGCTATTTCCCCTTCGCCGCGGCCAGCGCGGATTCGAGGATCTTGTTGTAGGCCGCGCACCGGCAGAGGTTGCCCGAAAGGCCGGCCCGGGCCTCGTCGGGATTGGGGGAAGGGTTCTTCTCGAGGAGCGCGACCGTCGACATGACCTGACCCGGCGTGCAGTAGCCGCACTGGAACCCGTCGTGCTCGACGAAGGCGCGCTGCACGGCGTGGAGTTCGTCGCCATTTGCGAGGCCTTCGACGGTCCGGATCTCCCGTCCCCGCGCCTGGAAGGCGAGCACCATGCACGCATACACGGCCCGTCCGTCAATCAGCACGGTGCACGACCCGCACTCTCCGCGGTCGCAGGCTTTCTTCGCGCCGGTCAGCCCGGCTTTTTCGCGAAGTACGTCGAGCAGCGTCTCGCGCGACTCGGCCTGGACGGTCACCTCCTTGCCATTGACGCGCAGCGTCAACGCCACCGCCGCCGGCCCGAAACCCCGCGGGCCCGGCGGGCGCGGTTTCTCCTCTTCGCCCGAAGCCGCTCCGCCGACGAGTCCGGCGCCCGCGAGCGCGCCGGTCACGCCGAGAAAGTCGCGCCGGCTGATCCCTTTCTTCATGTCCGCCACTGTAGGGGCGGGTGCGGGGCGATGTCAAACACGACAATCCGCCTTTCTCAACTCCGCGGTGTACAATCCCTCCCCGCATGTCCTTCAAGAAACTGATCATCAACGCCGACGACCTGGGCGCGGACGCGGCCCGGAACCGCGGGATCTTCGAGGCCCACGCGCGCGGGATCGTCACCGATGCTTCGCTTCTCGTGAACGCCTCGGGATTCGACGATGCGGTCAAGGGGATCAGGTCCTCGCGGCTTCCGACGGGCCTTCATTTCAACATCAGCGAGGGCCGCCCCGCCGGCGGTCCCTACAAGTCCCTCACCGGCCCGGACGGCGAGTTCCACGGCAAGGACGAAACCTGGCGGCGCGCCATCGCCGGAACGCTCGACCCGGCCGAGATCCACGCGGAGGCGGAGGCGCAGATCCGCCGGATGCGCGACTCCGGCATCGAGCCGACTCACCTCGACGGCCACCAGCACCTCCACCTCGCGCCCCGCATCGCCGCCGGCCTCGTCGCACTTCCCATCGCCCGCCGCGTGCGCCTCGCGTTCGAACACCCCGACGGAACCGTCATCTCCGGCCCCGAGAAAGTCCCCTTCCTCAATAGATTCCGCGAAATGACCGCGGCCTCGCGGCCACTCTGGGAAGCGGCGGGCTGGCGCTGGCCGGGCGCCTTTTTCGGCGCGGGGATGATCGGGGCGGTCCACTCGGCGACGATCCTCCGCGTTCTCGACCTGGTCGGCGTGGGGGTCACCGAGCTCCTCGTCCATCCCGGCTACCCCGACCTCCAGTCGCTCCCGTTCTCGACGCACGACCGGGAAATCGAACTCGAGGCGCTTCTGGACCCGCGGGTGCGCGAAGGGATCTCCGCGCGCGGCATCGACCTCACCACGTGGAACAGCATCTGAGATGGAGATCGCGCTCGTCGTCCCCTCCTGGTTCCCGCGGATCACCGGGAACGCCGTGTCGGCCCGCCGCATCCTCACGGGCCTGTGCTCGGCGGGACACCAGGCGAAAATCGTCGACGTCGAAACGCTCGGCGTCTACGTGGACGCCGTCATCGCCGCGTACGATCCGGACGTCGTCCACGCCTTCCACGCGCGGCGGACCGGCTGGCTCGTGAAAGACCGGCGGCCCCTCGTGATCTCTCTCACCGGCACGGACTGTGCCCGGGACCTGGAACGCGAGGACACGCGGCGCGAGGTGCTCGAGGCCTGCCGCTCCGCCCAGGCGCTCGTCGTCAACCACCGCGCGACCGCCGAGCCTCTCCTCGCCCTCGATCCCTCCCTCGCCGCGAAAACCCGCATCGTGCCCAAGGGGGTTGTCTTGCTGGAAGGGGAATGGGCGATGCGGGAGACGCTCGGAATCCCCCCCGGACGGGTGGTCTTCGTCCTCGCCGGCGGACTGCGCCCCGTCAAAGGCCAGCTCGCCGCCATCCGCGCGCTCGACGGCCTCGACGTCGACCTCATCCTCGCCGGCCCCACGCTCTCCGAGGACTACGGCGCCCAGGTGCGCCAGGAAGCCCTGTCGCGGCCCTGGGTGCGAATCATGGACGTCAAGCCCCACGCGCGCATGGCCGGCGTGTTTCGGGAAGCGGACGTCGTGCTGAACTGCAGCGAATCGGAGGGGTTGTCGAACGCGGTGCTGGAAGCGATGTACTTCGGGAAGCCGGTGCTCGCCCACGACGTGCCCGGCAACCGCGAGCTGGTCGCCCCGGGCGTCACGGGGTTGCTCTACCGCGACGAGGCCGAGCTGCGCGCGATGTCGGTGCGCCTTCGCGACGACGCCGCGCTCCGCGCGACGCTGGGCCAGGCCGGCGCGGTACGCGCGCGCGCGCAGCATTCGCCGGAGGCCGAAACGCGCGCGGTCCTCGAGGTCTACCGCGAGGCCATCGCCGCCGTCCCTCCCCGGAAGAGGACCCTTCCCAGCGTCATCGAAGAGTGACCCGGAATCTCGCCCTTCTCTGGACCGGCCAGTTCGTGTCGCAACTCGGCGACGCGCTCCTCTCCGCGGTGCTCGTCTTCCTGGTCCTCTCGCTCAGCCCCGCGGGCTCGGCCGGGACGCGCGCGGGACTCGTGCAGCTCGCGGCGACCCTCCCGTTTCTCCTGTTCAGCCCCCTGAGCGGCATCCTCGCCGACCGCGTCGACCGCCGGAAACTCATGCTCGCGACGGACGTCGCGCGCGCGGCCGTGCTCGGCGCCGTCCCCGTCCTCTGGCATTTCGGTCTCGTGACCTGGGCCGTGCTCGGCGCCGCCGCGTTCCTCGTCTCCACGTTCTCCACCGCCTTCGCCCCCGCGCGCGACGCCCTCGTCCCCGATCTCGCCGAAGGCGCTTCCCTCGTCCGCATCAACTCCCTTCTGCAGACGTCCACGCAGGTCGCTATGGTCGCCGGAATGCTCGTCGCCGCCGCGGTGCTGGGGGCCGGGCAGAACCGCGGCGGTCCGGACGCGATGATCGCGCTGATCGGAGCGAACGCCGGGACGTTTCTGTTCTCGTTCGCCTGCCTCGCGCTCATCCGCCTGCCGCGGCGCCCCGCGCACGCCGAAGGCCCGCGAGCCCACGCCGCGGCCGGCCTCGCCCTCGCCCTGCGGTCGCCCCTTCTCAGGATGCTCCTCCTCCTCACGGCCGTGGATAACTTCTTCATCATGGGTCCCGCGCTCGTGGGCTCGGGGCTCCTCGTGAAGCACACGTTCGGGCTCGGGGCCCGCCACCTCGCCCTCTTCGAAGCCTGCCTCGCCGGCGGCTGGTTCGCGGGGACGCTCGCGCTCGGCTCGGTGGCGCACCGCCTGCCGAAAGGCCCGACCCTGCTGGCGGGTATGTTCCTCGACGGCGTCACCTACCTTCCTCTCTTCTGGATCCGCTCCTTCCCGCTCGCGTGCCTGGCCGTCTTCGCGCACGGCCTTTCGATCCCGCTCATCACGGTGCCGCGCACGTCGCTCGTGCAGGAGAGGGTGGAAGCGGGGATGCGGGCGCAGGTGTTTTCGCTGGTGCAGCTGACGGTGGTGGGATTCACGGCGCTGTCGGCGGCGGTGACGGGGTTCCTGGGCGACCGGATTCCGGCGCCTGCGCTGTTCCTGTGGGCGGGCGTGGGGGCGATGGTGGGGATCGCGGGGGTGTTCAGCGCCGCGCTGCGCGGGGCGAAGTAGCGCGGGGTGGGGTGCATGTCCGGATCTGCGGCAGGGTCGGACCCGGTGGGACGACCTCCTCCTGCTTCTCCTCCTCCTCCTCTGTCGTACCACGAGCGCAGTCGGAAAACGGACAGTGAAAGACATACGAAATGTTCAACCGGGCAGCTTGACATGACACATTTATAGTGTATAGTTGTCGATATGGAGCTGGAGAGCGAACTGAAACGCCTGTTCGGATACGACCGCTTCAGGCCCGGACAGAAACCCCTCGTGGAAGCCCTCCTCAGCGGCCGCGACGCCGTCGGAATCCTGCCCACCGGCGGCGGAAAGTCCCTCTGCTACCAGTTGCCGGCGCTTCTCACCGAAGGCCTCACCGTCGTGGTCTCCCCCCTCATCGCCCTCATGAAAGACCAGGTGGACGGGCTGCGGCGAAGAGGCGTCGCGGGGGCCGCGGAGATCCACTCGCATCTGGCTCCGGGCGAGGCGGGCCGGCGCCTCCGCGATGCGGCGGCGGGTCGCCTGAGACTCCTCTACCTGGCCCCCGAACGCCTCGCCCACGCCGGAACCCTCGAGTCTCTCCGGCGCTCCAACGTCCGCACTTTCGTCGTCGACGAGGCCCACTGCATCTCGCACTGGGGCCATGACTTCCGACCCGATTACCTCGCCCTCGCCGCCCGCGCCGCCTCCCTCGGCGCCCGCGCCACCCTCGCGCTGACCGCGACCGCCACCCCCAGGGTCCGCGAGGAAATCGCACGACTCCTCGCGATGAAGTCGCCGTGCGTCATCGTCAATCCGTTCGATCGCCCCAACCTCTTCCTCGGTGCGACCGAGTGCGAGCGACGACGAAAGGTGGAAGAGGCTGCGATCCGGCTGGGCCCTCAGGGCGCGGGCATCGTGTACGTCGGCCGGCAGGCCGACACGGTCGACGTCGCCGCCCGCCTCGGCAAACTCGGCATCCCGGCCGTCGCTTACCACGGAGGCATGCAGCGCGAACAGCGCACGCGCGCGCAGGACGACTGGATCGCGGGGCGCGCGCGCGTCGTCGTCGGCACCATCGCGTTCGGAATGGGCATCGACAAACCCGACGTGCGCGCCGTCGTCCACCTCCACCTGCCCAATTCGCTCGAGGCCTGCTACCAGGAAATCGGCCGCGCGGGACGCGACGGCCTGCCCGCGCGCTGCGACCTGCTCTGGGAACGGCGCGACCTGTCACTTCAGCACTGGTTCATCGACCGCCGCTACCCGTCGGAGTTCGAACTCCGGGCCGCCCACGCCAGACTCACCGCGGGCGAGACCCCGCCGCCCGACGAGGTCCCGCCGGAGAAATTCCAGGCCGCCCGCGCGTGGCTCCTCGCCAACGCGTTCCTCGCCCCCGGCGGCGCCTGCACGCCGCTTCCGGATCCGCTGGACCTCGAGCCCCTCCGCGCCCGGCGGCGTGCCGACGAAGCGCGGCTGGCGGCGATGGAGGAGTGGGCGCACTCCGACACCTGCCGCCGCGCGGCCCTTTTGCGCTACTTCGGCGAAAAAGTGCCCCGGGACCTGGACTGCCGCAATTGCGACAACTGCCTGCGCTCCGCGTCGCCCGCCCATCCGCAGGCCGGGGTCTTCGGCCTCTACACCGGCAGGCGCGACCCCGACGATCCCACGGTGCGCAACGCGCTGACCAGCGCCGTCCAGGACCTCGGTCCCAAAGGACTCGACCGGCCCGCCGTCGGGAAAGTCGTCGCGGGCGATCCTTCCGCCGCACGCAGGGGCATCGGAAGAGTCGGACACCTGGGTTCGCTTCGCGGCCTACCGCGTCCCCGCCGGCGGGAGACGGAGGAAGCGATGGTCGAGGAGGGAGCGTTCGACGCGGTTCCGGGCCCGCGGCCGCGGCTTGCGCCCGCGGAGCCGCGCGGGATCGTGGATCTCGCGCCCGCGCTTTCGATCCTCCGGCTTCTCTCGGCGCACCCCGGCTACCTCACGCGAACGGCTCTTCTTCGCCTCCTCCCCGGTTTCCGTTCCGCCTGGGCTGGGCACATCGAGACGCTGGCGAAGGCCGGCTATCTGACGGCGGACGGGGAAGCGAGGCTTCTGCTGACGGCCAAGGGCGCCGCGGCGGTGGAGGTGGCGGAGAGGAGGGGGGTGGTGTAGGCGGGTTTCAAGTCCTCCCCCACAAAATCAAGAAGGGCGGGGACTCGTCGTCCCCGCCCTTCCGTTGAGTGCCGGACTTGTTACTGGATCACGCGCCAGGGAGCGCCGGCGATGGCCGACAGGTCGCTGGAGCCGGGAGCGCCGGGCCAGGTGACCTGGCCGCCCGGGGCGTTGGCCATGACGGCCGCGCCCGCGGGAGCCGCGCCGCCGGGGCCGACGGTGCCGAGGTCACGGGCCCACACCACGCCGTCTTCGGTGGTGAGGAACACGTTGACGCCCGAGCTGTTGTACGCCTGGGGGTAAGCCGTGAAACCGTACTTCGCGCTGTTCTCCCACGCCAGGGCGTCGGCATCGCCGCCGTCCAGCTGGTAGGCCAGGGCAGCCGGAGCCGTGTTGTCCGTGGTCATGGCGCGATAGAAGTAACCGGACTTCTCGGCCGCCGCGCCGACGGAAACCGCCGCCGTCAGGAACGGGCGGGGAGCCGCGGTGGCGGCACCCGGGGCGCCGTCGGCCTTCGCCAGGGCGACGTCGGTGAACTTCGAGCCCGCGCCGCCGCCGTCGGCGATGCGGAAGAATCCGGACCAGTCGAGCGTCCAGAAATCGGGCAGGCCGTTGCCGTCCGCATCGTTCTGGCGGAAGGCGGACTCCGTCGCGTGGATGTTGCGAAGAGCGCCGGCCGCCGAGGTCTCGTTCGCCGCGAGGCGGCTGCGGAGAAGGCTCGGGATGGCGATCGCAGCGATGATGGCGATGATCGCGACGACGATCATCAGTTCGATGAGCGTAAAGCCCTTGTTACGACGCATTCGGTTAGACCTCCAGTAAGGGTTTCGGTTCCTGAGGGAACCTCTCGTTTTTTTGCAGGGCACGGATGCTCGTAGGCGGGAGGGGAGCCGTCAAGACGTTTCGCGCGGCGGGCGGCCCCTGAAGACAGGAAGGGCGGGGACGATCTCGTCCCCGCCCTTCGGAATTTCCGACACGGAACTGTTTACTGAATGACGCGCCAGGGAGCGCCGGCGATAGCCGACAGGTCGCTGGAGCCGGGAGCGCCGGGCCAGGTGACCTGGCCGCCCGGAGCATTGGCCATGACGGCCGCGCCCGCGGGAGCCGCGCCGCCGGGACCGACGGTGCCGAGGTCGCGCGCCCACACGACGCCGTCCTCGGTGCTGAGGAACACGTTGACGCCCGAGCTGTTGTACGCCTGCGGATAGGCCGTGAACCCGTACTTCGCGCTGTTCTCCCACGCGTTCGCGTCCGCGTCGCCGCCGTCCAGCTGGTAGGCGAGAGCGGCCGGAGCCGTGTTGTCCGTGGTCATCGAGCGATAGAAGTAGCCGGATTTTTCAGCCGCAGCGCCGACGGAAACCGCCGCCGTCAGGAACGGGCGAGGAGCCGCCGTCGCCGCCGCCGGAGCGCCGTCGGCTTTCGCCAGAGCGACGTCCGTGAACTTCGAGCCCGCGCCGCCGCCGTCGGCGATGCGGAAGAACCCGGACCAGTCGAGCGTCCAGAAATCGGGCAGACCGTTGCCGTCCGCGTCGTTCTGGCGGAAGGCGGATTCGGTCGCGTGGATGTTGCGAAGAGCACCGGCCGCCGAGGTCTCGTTCGCCGCGAGGCGGCTGCGGAGAAGGCTCGGGATGGCGATCGCCGCGATGATGGCGATGATGGCGACGACGATCATGAGCTCGATCAGGGTAAAGCCCTTGTTACGACGCATTATGGGGATCCTCCGTGAAGAGACAATGTTGACGGCCGTTGGGAAGCATGCGGGATGGGTCTGTTTTTCTTCGATTTGGACCCCCTTTCTCGAACTGGGCTGAGGTGAACTCAAAGACGCGAATCGTGGAGGTGTGGGAGAGCAAAGGCCATGCCTGGGGAGGCGCGGGGTATACGCTTTTCAAGCCATTGGGCGCCAATAAGTTATGCAAACATGAAGCGATTCAGTCCGCATTTGGAGTGACAAATAACGTCATGAATTCACGGATTACGTCCATAATTGGGTCGGAAGTGTGCATTATGCATTTCAGTTCGCAGGCTGCAAATCAGCGCCCCTTCCCGATAAACTGCACTCGCCCCTTCTCTGGCGGCGCAACGATCGCCCCCCCCTCAAAGAGCTTCAGGAGCGCCTCCTGCAGCGTCCCCGGCACTTCTTTCCGCGCTCTGGGCTTCCCTTCCGGCGCCATGACTTTTCGGGCCACCTGATCCCCCTCGAGCCGCGCCGCCGCGAATCGCGTCGTCGCCAGCGAGTACGATTTCGATGGATCGAAGGCCGCACCACCGACCTTGAGCCCCAGAATCCGCTCTCCCGCAGGCTTCGAAGCGTTCACCGTGAACGACATCCCCGACACCGGATACGAGAGCCTCCCTTCCCGGAACGCCCCGTCCAGCAACTGCCTGAGTTCGGCCCCCGTCAGCGAAACCGTGAGCAGGGAGTCCTCGAACGGCGCGGCCATGTACAGGTCCCGCCGCGTCACCGGCCCCGCCGGCAGATCCGCGCGCACGCCCCCCGTGTTGAGCAACGCGACGTCCGCGTCCGCCGCCATCCGGATCGCGTCCGCCAGCAGGCACCCCAGCGGCGATTCCGGCGGCGATCGCCCGAGAAATCCCCCGGTTGTCCCGAAAGCCTGGTCCATCCCCGCCTCGATGCGCGGAACCAGCAGGGCCGCGACCGCAGGATCCGGCACGATCGAAGCGTCCACCCGGATCAGCCGCGCCTCCCGTTTCACGATCTTGCGCGCCGCCGTGTCCCACGAAATGTCGACTCGTCCCACGAACTCCCCGCTGCATCCCGCCTGCACCATGAGCGTCCCGTGCTTCTCGATTCCGCGCTCGAAGGACCGGTGATCGTGGCCGCCCACGATGAGGTCCCACCCCGGCGCTTTACGGGCGAGCGCCTCGTCGGACGAGCTGCCCAGGTGCGAGAGGGCGATCACGAGGTCCGTATCCCCCCGCGCGCGCCGCAGGTAGTCCGCACCCTGCCGTTCGTAGGGCAGGAAATCGAGACGCTCGCGCGGACAATGCTCCGGCAGATTCATGTCCGGCGTGCCCGGCGTCGTGAGCCCGATCACCGTCACCCGCACGCCCCCGGCGTCCAGCCGGGTCCACGGCACCGCGTACTCGACGATCTTCGCGGGCGCGGGGGATGCGGGATCGATCACGGTGACGTTGCAGGTGAGGAAGGGGAATTTCGCGAGTTTCCGGAGGTCGCGGAGGTTTTCCTCGCCGTAGGCCCAGTCGTGGTTCCCGAGGGTCATCGCGTCGTATCGCACGGCGTTCATGAATTCCACGACGGCGCGGCCTTTCGTGGAATTTCCCTCGGGGGTGCCATGGAAGAAATCCCCGGCGTCGAGGAGCAGAACGGCGCGCCCTTCCTTCTCGGCCGAGGCGCGTTCGAGCGCGAGGATCGCGGCGATGCGGGCCGCACCCCCGAATTCGGGGAGGCGCTGGCCGGAAGCGTCGAAATCGCGGTTGGGGACGAGCGCGCCGTGAAGATCGTTGGTGTGGAGGACGGTCACGACGCGGACCTCGGCGGAGGCGGCGAGGGCGAGCAGGAGGAGAGTTGAGAGGACGCGTCGGAGGAGCATGAAGCAGCACAGTTTCCCATGAAAGGGCCCTTTCGGGCCGGGAATTCGGGGAACCGGGGAAGTTCGCCAACGTCTATACTTCAGACACGCCACGGGGGATGCTGCCTTGCGCCTCGCCTTCATCGCGCTCGTCCTGGCCTTCACGCTTCCGGCCGCCGCCGAGGAAGACGTCGAGCGACGCCTGCCCCCGCTGCTGGCCGCGCTCGGAGCGGACAAGTGGGCGGAACGGGAACGCGCCCAGCAGGAGATCCTGGCGCTCGGCCCCGCCGCAACGCCCCTTCTCAAGAGGGCCCTCGAGTCCGCCACCGACCCCGAGGTCAAGATGCGTCTCCGCCAGATTCTCGAGGACCTCGGCAAGCCGCGCTGGGCGCCGAGCGTCAAGGCGGCGCTGCAGGAGGCTCAGAAGACCGGCCGGCCCGTCCTGGTCATCGCGGGCGACGGTCCGCTGGGTGAGGCCTCCTCGGACGCCGGCGCCGCGCTTCGCCGGATCACGTTCGGCGATCCCGATCTCGCGGGGGAACTCAACGCCGCGTTCGTGCTCGCCTGGTGGAACGGGGCGCCCGGCGCCTCCACCGATCCCGCGGCCCTGGATCCGGCGCGCGCCCCGGAAGGCCAGCGCGGCTCGTGGGACTCCATCGGGTTCTATTTCTGCACGCCGCGCGGCTCCGTCCGCCATTTTCTGCCGGGGTGGTGGACGCCGAAGACGATCCGGGAGGAGCTCGCCCGGGCGAAACGCCTGCTCGCGGCGCCGGATGCTTCCGAGGGACTGAAGCTGCGCGCCTCGGAGGCGAAGGCCATCGAGGCGTCGGCCGCAAAACTCGCGGCGGAGAAACCGGAGGAGGCGCAGCGCCCGGGAAGCGAGGTCCGGCTCGAGCTGGACCGGCTCAAGCGGGTGATCGAGGGGTGGCGGGCGGGCGAGGAAGTGGTAGGGGAGCCGGTGGAGAGCTATCTGGCCAACCGGCTGAAGGACATGAAGGCGGGGCAGAGGCGGTAAGAACTTCAAAGGCAAAAAAGCAAATTCAAACGGTCAACTCTCCGGGGCGTCGGGACGGCGCAAGGGGAGGGGATCGCGGTCTCCAGTGGGGATCGGCATAATGGATCGGAACCGTCCGCCCTTTTCCTTTTGAAGTTGGAAATTGAAATTTACTTGAAGTTGTCATGTTGAAGTTGAAGTTGCAATTGTCCTTCCCCCGCGTAGCATGCGCCGATGCGCGTCGTCATCACCGGCGGGGCCGGATTCATCGGTTCCCACCTCTGCGACCTCTTCCTCGCGCGCGGACACGAGGTCGTCGCCATCGACAACTTCCTGACGGGCTCGCCCGACAACATCGCGCACCTGTTCGGCCGCGAAGGCTTCACGTTCGTCAAGCTCGACGTCACCACGTACATCCACGTGCCGGGGACCGTCGACGCCGTCCTGCACTTCGCGAGCCCCGCTTCCCCACAGGATTATTTCGACCTGCCCATCCAGACGCTGAAGGTGGGAAGTCTCGGGACGCACCGCGCGCTCGGGCTGGCGAAGGAAAAGGGAGCGCGGTTCCTGATCGCCTCGACGAGCGAGGTGTACGGGGATCCGCTGGAGCACCCGCAGAAGGAGACGTACTGGGGGAACGTGAACCCGGTGGGGCCGCGCGGGGTGTACGACGAGGCGAAGCGATTCGCGGAGGCGATGACGATGGCGTACCACCGCTTCCACGGGGTGCGTACGCGGATCGTGCGCATTTTCAACACGTACGGGCCGCGGATGCGGATCAACGACGGGCGCGCGCTGCCGGCGTTTTTCGCGCAGGCGCTGCGGGGCGAAGACGTGACGATTTTCGGGGACGGAAAGCAGACGCGGAGTTTCTGCTACGTCTCGGACCTGATCGACGGGATTTACCTGCTGCTGATGAGCGACGAGTGCGACCCGGTGAACATCGGAAATCCGGTGGAGATCCCGGTGCTGACGCTCGCAAAGGAGATTCTCGCGCTCACGGGTTCGAAGAGCCGGATCGCGTTCCGGCCGGCGATGCAGGACGACCCGAAGCAGCGGCGTCCGGACATCTCGAAGGCGAAGAAGCTGCTGGGCTGGGAGCCGAAGGTCTCGCGGGCCGAGGGGCTGAAGCTCACGTTGCCGCACTTTCAGACCGCGGTCGCCCGCGCTTCGAAAACGAAGAAGGCGCGGAAGGGGAAGAAAGCGTGAGGGTGCTGGTGACGGGCGGGGCGGGATTCATCGGCGGGGTGGCCTGCCGGGCGCTATCGGCGGCGGGGCACGGAGTGGCGGCGTACGACGACTTTTCGACGGGGCATGACTGGGCGACGGGGGACGCGCGCGTCTTTCGCGGGGACATCCGCGATCGCGCGGCGGTCGAGAAGGCGCTTCGGGAATTCCGCGCCGACGCCGTGATGCACTTCGCGGCGAAGGCGGTGGTGCCGGAGTCCGTCGCGGAGCCCGGGCTCTACTACGACGTGAACGTGACGGGGAGCCTGCGGGTGCTGGAGGCGATGCGTGCGGCGGGGGTGTCGCGGATCGTGTTCAGTTCGAGCGCGGCGGTGTACGGCGAGCCGGAGCGGGTGCCGATCGAGGAGGGGGCGGCGCGGCGGCCGATCAACCCGTACGGGCGGACGAAGCTGCATTTCGAGGAAGCGCTGGAGGACCACCGGGTCGCGCACGGGACGTCGTACGCGTGCCTGCGGTATTTCAACGCGTGCGGGGCGGCGCCGGAGTGGGGGCTGGGCGAGGTGCGGAGTCCCGAGACGCACCTCCTGCCGCTGGTGATCCGCGCGGGGACGGGGGGGCCGCCGATCACGGTGACGGGGACGGACTATCCGACGCGCGACGGAACGTGCGTGCGGGACTACGTGGACGTGCGGGACCTGGCGGACGCCCACGTGCGGGCGCTGGAGCGGCTCGAATCGGGGCGGGGAAGCGCCTACAATCTGGGAAGCGAGCGCGGGACGACGGTTCGCGAGGCGATCGCGGCGGTGGCGGCGGTGCTGGGGAGGGAAGTGCCATCGGTCGACGGGCCGCGGCGGGCGGGAGATCCGCCGGCGCTCGTGGCGTCGTGCGCGAAGGCCCGTGGGGAACTGGGCTGGGAGCCGCGCCGCACGATCGAAGACTCGATCCGGGCGGTGCTGGAATTCGTCCGTTCCCGGGGGGGAATGGAGGTTCGATGAGGCGGCTCGCGATCGCGGTGGTGGCGGCGGGGCTGGCGGGGTGCGGCGGCGGGAAGCCGGAGCGCGCGCCCGGGGAACCGGCGGTCGCGGCGGAGCCGGAGCGCGAGGCGGAGCCGCGGCGCGCGGACCCGGCGGCCGCGGGCGGAAACGCGGCGGATCCGGGCGAGCCCGCGCCGCCGCCGGAGGAGGGGCCGAAGCCCGGCGAGCCCCAGGCGGGGTTGCCCGAGGTCGTCGCCGAAATCGACGGTGAGCCCGTCACGCGCGAGGAGTTCCTGCACTTCGCCGTCGAGTGGTGGGGCCGCGAGACGATGGAGGAGATCGTCCTCCGGCGGATCCTGGACAAGGCGGTCCGGAAGTACGGGGTGACGATCAAGACTTCCGAGCTTGACGCGCGGATCGAGGGCGAGGTCAAGGCGCGCGAGGCCGAGGTCAAGCAGAAGCACGGCATCACGCTCGAGCAGTACCTGAAGGAATTCGGCCGAACGGTCGATGGCTTCCGCAAGGAACTCCGGGAGAGCGAGAACTTCACGCGCGGGATCATTCTCCAGTACATGGTCGCGTACGCCTACCTGACCGAGCCGAAGGTCCGCGTCCGCCACATCGTGGTGCCGAGCCGCGAAAAAGCGGACGAGCTGAGGCGGCGCCTCCAGGAAGGCGCGGACTTCGCGAAACTGGCGGAGCAGGAAACGGACGACGATTTCTCCGCGCCCCGCGGCGGCGAGCTGCAGGGGTTCATCCGCGGCATGTCGCGACTCGGCGACGATTTCGAGGACACGGCGTTCGCGCTTCAGAAACCCGGCGACCTCTCCGCCGTGGTCAAGACGGAGCGGGGATTCCATCTCCTGAAGCTGATCGAGAAGACGCCGGCAAATCCGCAGACGTTCGAGGCGATGCGCGCGAAAGTGATCGAGGCGCGGATGGACCGGATGGTGCTGGACATGTGGATGAAGCGGCTGCGGCGCGAGTATGCGCGGGTCGTGAAGTACCATGTGCAGGAGTTGGAGCCGAAGGTAGAGGGTGGGCGGTAGGGGGCAGGCGACTGACGGTCTGTGTCCCGGATGTGACAGTTTTGGACCGGAACTGGGGGCTGAAGAAAGACCGTCGAAGTGACGCAACCTGCTGGTATTACAGTTCTTAAGTAATTGCAGATCTCCCGGCACCGCGATTGCTCTTCATCCAGCACCATGTCCAGACATTGGGGATTCCTCCACACGGAATCCCTTAAGTTCATGAAATGTTCTGGACGACAAACAGGGGGCCGCTAAAGTACTGCCATCCCCTCGAGGAAAGCATGAGCGCAAAAACCTCCCAGAAAGAACTGACCTTCCCCTGTGACCCCAGGGTCCTCCACGAAATCCGCTCCACCGTCAAGGCCATGTGGGCCGAACATACCCTCCCGGATCGCGACGGCCACCTCGTCACCCTCGCCGTCGACGAAGCCCTCGCTTCCATCATCGACCACGCCCGCGGCACCAACCGCCAGGGCGATATCCGCATCACCCTCGACCTCGACGAAACCCGCTTCAAAGCCGTCATCGAAGACTTCACCAACCACTGCGATTCGAGCGGCATGATGGAAGCGGAGCTGCGCGCACACCTCGAGAACGAAAGGAAGCACCAGCTCGGCATCTTCCTGATGCGCGAAATCATGGACGAGGTCAGCTACAACTTCAAAAAGGGATTCCAGAACGAGCTGACGCTCGTGAAGTTTCTCTAGACTTCTTCCGCCCGTTCCGAAAACGCCCCCGTCCGCTGGGGCTTTTTTTGTAGACTCCGCGCCCCCATGGAACGCAACGAGGCTTATCTTCGCGCCATTCTCGAACACAGCGGCGACGCGATCATCACGACGGATCCCGACGCGCGCGTGGTCGCGTGGAACCCCGCGGCCGAGCGACTGTTCGGCTGGCGGCGCGAGGAGATCGTGGGGCTCCCGGCCGACCGCGTGTGGGAGGAGCCCGAGGAGCGCAGGCGGCTGCTGCGGCTCGTGGAGAAAAAGGGACGGGTGATCGACTACGAGACGCGCCTCAAGACGCGCGACGGGCGGATCATCGACGTCAGCATCACGATGTCCCAGCTGCGCGACGAGGAAGGGCGGCTCATCGGGACGATCGGGATCTCGAAGGACATCCGGAAGCGGAAGAAGATGGAGCGGGAGCTGAAGCGGCTGGCGACGACGGACATGCTGACGAGCCTGTACAACCGGGCGCATTTCAACACGCTGCTGGTGGAGGAGGTGGAGCGTGCGAAGCGGATGAGCGTGCCGATTTCGCTCGCGCTGGCGGACCTGGACGGGTTCAAGGAGTACAACGACTCGCAGGGGCACCAGGCGGGGGACGGGGCGCTCCGTCGCGTCGGTCGAGGGGTTCTGACGGTTCTCCGGCGTCACGTGGACAGCGCCTTCCGGTACGGAGGGGACGAATTCACGTTCGTGTTTCCGGGCACGGGGATCGAGGACGCGCGGCGCGCCGCGGAGCGTCTGAGGGCGCGGATCGAGCAGGAGGTCGGCCCCGCGATCACGGCCTCCATCGGCGTTTCCGAGCTGGCGCCGGGGGAGACGGCGAAAGAGCTGGTGCGGCGGGCGGACAGGTCGATGTACGAGGCCAAGGCGTTGGGCGGGAATCGGGTAGTGGGGTAGGGCTGGGGCCTGTCCGATGCGGACCGCCAAAGGTCAGCCATAAGCCATAAGCCATAAGCCATAAGCGGCGCGCTTCGCGCGCCACCCCGGGCGCAGGGGACTTCAGTGTTCCCGGGCCACCATGTGCCCGGGAACACTGAAGTCCATTTCGTTCTGTATGGCCCGCGAAGCGGGCCGCTTATGGCTTATGGCTTCTGGCTGCCCTCCGGCTTCTGGCTGCCCTCCGGTTTATGGCTTGCTCGGCGGTTTCCCGCATCCCTCTTCCCTACTCTGCCGCGCGCAACGCCGCCAGCTTCGCGCGCAGCGCCTCCGCATCGCCTTCCGCAGCCTTTTCGATCTGCGCCTGGATCGCCACGATCCCGAACGTGCGAATGGCCTCCGACTCGTCGCGGGCGCGGCGGGCGGCCAGCGTCCAGGGGTGCCGGCGCGAGAACTCCCGAAGCCTCCGGACCGCCGGCTCGTACTCGGATTTCATCAGGAACTGGTTCACGTCGCTCGTCACGCGGTCGTAGTTCCAGCGCGCCCACAACTCCCAGCCGCACGCCCCCAGCACGGCGGCGAGCACGAGCGTGAACACCGACGAGACCAGGAGCTTCCGGAAGAACTTCCGCCGCCGGTGCAGCCGGCCGCTTCGCACGTCGTCGATCTTCTTCTTCAGGTCCGCCCTCGCGGGCTCGATCTGCACCGCGCGCTCGAGAATCGCCACCATCGCGTCGTCGCCCTTCGCCCGATCCGCCATCGCCTCGAGCTGGCGCACGGCCTCGGTTTTGCGGCCCAGCGTGAGAAGGGTTTCCACGCGCAGTTCCTGGGCTTCCTTGAGAGAAGGATTGCACTCGACCGCGGCGTCGAGCGCGGCCAGCGCGCGGTCGTGAAGGAGGAGCTTCCGCGAGAGAAGCGCCAGCTTGAGCGCCTCGGTGGCGGCCTCGTCGCGCCGGCCGGCCTGTTTCAGGACCTGCACGATCTTCTCGCGCGCGGGCGCGTCGTCGGGCGAGAGCTTCACCGCCTTCCGGTAGAACTCGATCGCCGAGTCGAACTCGCCCTGCTCCATCATCCGGTGAGCGAGCTGCTTGTACTCGCCCGCCGCCTTCGGCGCGTCGCCATGGCGCACGTAGACTTCCGCCAGCTTCTCACGCACGCCCACGTTCGCGTGTTCGGTCTCCAGCGAACGCTTGTAGAGGCGGATCGCCTCCGCCGTGCGCGACGCCTTCGCGTGCTCCTCGGCCAGCCGCACCATCTCGTCGGGGGCGAGCGGCCGCAGCAGGTTCGAACGCACGAGTTCCGAGACGGCATCGTAGACCTGGAAGCGCGTGGCCTTCGTTCGGGCCTCGATGTCGCGAAGCGTCATCCCGCCGGTGCACAGTCCGTAGACGGACTTCTGGAACTCCGGAATTTTCTCCGGCGGAGGCTCGGGACGGCGGCGCATGAAAATGTCGTCCTGCGAGCCGATGACCTTGTTGATCATCTCCCAGTGGTCGCGGCGCCGGGCGGCCTCCATCACCAGGCTGTTCACGTCGAGGAAGACGCCGAGGTCCGGATCGAACAGCTCCTCCGATGGCGAACCGTCCACGAACTCGAACCGCGCGGGCGCCCAGAAGAACACCTCGACGGCGTTTTCGGTGAGCTCGTTCATCGCGAGCTGGCGGAACGCGTCCGCCTTCATCACCCCCTGCGCCTCGACAAACTCCGGCCAGGACTTCTTGGTCCGCTTTTTCTTCTTCCCGAGCGCGTCGAGATCTTCCTCCTTGATCGCCGTGCGCAGGTGGAAGATCTCCTCCCCAGACAGCGCCTTGCCCCGCCCGCGCGAGAACCCCTTCACCGCCCCCGCGTCGAACGAGAGCCATGCCTCGCCGCGGTCGCTGGTGACGTGAAGCGTTCCGGCGAGGGAGTTCGCCGCGATGTTGCCGAGGACGTCCGCGAGTCCGATCGCGCCGACTTCGCCCTGGAAGGCCATTCCCCCTCCGTTGAAGAGAAGCGGGGAATCTACCGCGCCCCGCCCGAATTCAAAATTCATAATTCAAAATTCAAAATTGTCTTTTCGCCTTTCGCCTCCCGCTTCTACCCTCACCACATGATCAAGAAGACCCCCCCCTCCGCCCCCAC
>JACPRD010000141.1 GCA_016190145.1 Planctomycetota bacterium
AGGCGGGGGTCGCCGAGGGCGACGTGTTCGGGGGCGGCGGCGGCGATGGTGGCGGGGAGGGTGCCGGGGGCGAAGTTGGGGGTCTGGAGGGTGTAGTTGCGGTTGAGGGCGTGGAGGACGGGGGCGCCGCCTTCCCAGGCGAGCATTTCGAGGCCGATGCACGCGTCGGTTCTGGAGACGCGGTCCTTGCCAAGGTCGGCGAGGAGCAGTTCGGCGCCGGCGCCGCCGGTTTCCTCGGAGTCGGTGGCGCAGAGGACGACGGTGTGGCCGAGCGGGCGGCCCTTGAGCGCGCGCGCGAGGCCGAGGAGGGCGGCGACGGCGGAGGCGTTGTCCTCGGCGCCGGGGGCGGAGGGGACGCTGTCGTGGTGGCCGATCACGACGAGGAAACGGTCGGTCTTTCCGGGGAACATGGCGATGGCGTTGTGGACGGGCTCGCCGCGGACGTTGCCCGAGCTCACGCGCGCGTCGACGCCGTTTTCCTCGAAGCGGTCGCGGATCCACGCGGCGACTTCGCGGGAGCGTTTGCCGCCGGCCGGGCGGGGGCCGAATTTGCCGACGAGGTCCCGGAGGTCGGCGAAGGCGCGGTCGCCGTCGAAGCGCAGGTCGGGCGTCGGGAGGCGCGGGGTGGAGGAGCGGCCGAGGAACAGGCAGAGGAGGAGAGTCGAGAGCGATGCGGCAGGGATCGACCAGGCGGCTCGCATGGCGTTGATGATATGTCAGTGTCAGTGGCCAGCGGCCAGTGACCTGTGGCCAGGACGGAATGAACCCTGCGAAAGTACTACAACTTTCTGCGGGCTTTCGGCAGCAGGATGTTGTTCTCCTTATGGACATGCTGATGCGTGTTCTGCTCGAGTCGCGCGAGTCCTTCCATCACCAGCTTGTAGGTTCTGCATCCGTCGGCGGGCACGGCGTAGCCGGAGGACAGGTGGCGGATCTTGTGGATCGCCTCGCCCACGCGTGCGTGCTCCGTTTCCAGTTCGGCGATGGCGGCGGCGAGGCCTTCTTTGCGCGCCGCGGCGGGGCGCAGCTCGATGGCCTTGCAGGCGGGGAAGACGTCGATTTCCTCTTTGGCCATGTGGTCTTCGAGCTCGCGGCGCAGCTGGCGGAACAGGGCGCGGATCTCGAGGAGTTCGGGGTGGGCGTCTCCGTGGACGAGGCAGACCTTGTCGATGCGGGCGTAGAGGGCCGGGAGTTCGCGGCGGAGGAAGACGTGGTGGGTGGAGACGATGTTGTCGACGAGGTCGCTCATGCTGGCGCGGGACCAGTTGACGGCGGGGGCATCCGCGGCGGCGATGTCGGCCGCGGCGAGTTTGTCGAGGACGCGGCAGACGGGGAGGTGGGCCTCGCGGCAGGCCTGTTTCAGGGTGCGGCGTCCGCCGCAGCAGAAGTCGATGCCGAGGCTTTCGAGGACGTCGCCGCGGGCTTCGCGTTCGGTGACGAGGTCGCCGACGGTGCGGGAGGTGTCGATCAAGGTGTTCATGAAGGGTTGCTCCAGGGTGATGGGACTCCCTTAAGCAACTGGCGCGCCCATGCCTTTGAGGAGTGCGGGGGGCAAAGAGCGGGGAAATATCCGCACACGCGGGTGTTTTTCCGGGCAGCGAAGCGGCCACCCTTTACCTTTACCTTCCGCTTTCCCTTCCCCTTTCGTTATCCGTCGCTCAAGGCAGGGAAAGGTGAAGGGGAAAGGCAAAGTTCAAGGGAGCGCGCCTGCGGCGCGCCGGCCGGATCTACTTCGCCGCCACTTCCCCGAACGGCGGCTTCACAAAGATGTAGTACAACCTGCCCTCGTCGCTCACGGTCCCCGCCATCGCTTCGGCGTCCGGCCCGGTCCCAAGGAAGATGTCCCCGCGCCCCGCACTCCGGATCCCGCCGCCCGTGTCCTGGTCCATGATGAACTGCGTGAACGGGCGGTCGCCCGTCCGCCGCCCGTGCGTCATCGCCGGCAGACTCGTCACCGCGTACGCGATCGCGCCGCGCGGGAAGACCGACTTGTCCGTCGCCAGCGACCGGTACGGCGTCACCTTCACGTTCAGCGAACCGTACGGGCCGCCCGAGTTCTGCTGAAAGAACACGTAGCAATCGTTTTCCTGGATGTACGTCGCGAGGTCCTCCGGGTGCTGCCGGAAGTGCTCGCGGATCCTGCGCAGGCACAGGTCCTTGCGCTCGATCTTGCCGTCCCGCACGAGCAGCTTCCCGATCGACGTGTACGGATACTCCGTCTTGCCCGCGTACCCGACCTGCATCTCCGTGCCGTCCGTCATCCGGAACTTCGCCGACCCCTGCACCTGCACCACGTAGCAGTCGAACGGGTCCGCCAGCCACACGAGCTCCAGCCCGCGCCCCGCCAGGCACCCGCTGTCGATCTCCTTGCGCCGCGGACTCGTGCCGATCTCCTCCCCGCGCCGCCAGCCGATCGGCATCCCTTCCTCGTCCTTCACCAGCTCTTCAGGACGGCCGTAGAGCGGAAACCGGAACCGGTCCGTCCGCTCGAACGACGCCTCGTAAACAGGCTCGCAATACCCCGTGAACAGCATGTCTCCCGAACCGTCCCAGCCGATCGAACGGTACACCTCGAAACGCTCCACGATCCGCGCGTTGAGTTCCGCGCCCGAAACACAGGTCGTGAGGATCTCGCGGAATTCGTGCAGGCTCGCGACCGCGCGCTCGTGGGAAATGTCGAGGTAGGGGAAGTATTTCTGTGAAGAGGGTTTCGCGTAGTACGCGAGGCTCGCGTCGATGGCCTCGATGAGCGACTCACGGTCCACGTATCCCGGGGCGAAGTCCGGGTACTGCGCCGGATCCGTGAGTTTCTCCAGCGCAAGCATGCCCGGAGGCAGGGCGCGGCCGTAGTCCTTGTCGGTGGAACTGCAGCCCGCGAAAACCGTGAGTACGGCGAGGATGGAGAGTCGGCGCATGGACGCACTCCGAGTGAGGGAATCAGGTCTCTTCATTTATCGGAGTGTCCGGCGCGCGGACTTGAGAGCCCGGTCGACCGGGTTTGGCGTTCGGGGTTCGGCGTTCGGCGTTGACGCCGGGCGGGGCCCTCACGAAACGCCGAACGGGCGATGTCAGGAGGTGAGCCCCGACTCCAGCGCGGACTTCCACGCGGGGTACAGCGCCTCGACCGAGTACCTCTCCAGGGCTCTCGCCCGCGCGCGCTCGCCCATCGCCCGCCGCTCGGCCTCGTGCCGCAGCAGGCTGAGCAGACTGACCTCCCACTCCTCCGGCGTGCGCGCGAGGAGCCCGGCGCCCCCCTCGAGGATCGTCGTGTTCTCGCCGACCGGCGAAGCGATCGACGGGAGCCCGCAGGCCATCGACCGCAGGAGCGGGACGCCGCACCGGGCCCGCGACTCCGCGTCGTCCGGAAGGGGCAGGATCCCGATGTCCGCCGAGGCCACCGCGCGTACCTCGGCTTCCTCGCTCCACGGCACGAATTGCGTGCCGGGAAGAGGTTCTTCGGCCGGCGGGGTTTCCGAGACGATGCGAAAAGAAAACTTCGGAATCGCCGCGCGCGCGCGTTTCAGCGCGTCGCCCAGGAGCCGGAGCGACGGCAGGTTTTCGGCGGCGCCGATCCAGACCACGACGGGCGGCGGGGGTTCGCCGCCTTCGGGAAGTGGCGGCCGCGGCGGGTCCGGCTTCCATCGCTCGGTGTCGATCGGCGTGGGGATGAGATGGACGTTCCGGTTGTGCCTCAGCGCCCACGTCATCAGCACCTCGTTCCCTGCGATCACCGCGTGCGCCAGCCCCGCCACCTGCGCCAGCGGGTTCGGCTCGCGCGCGCCGTACTTGATCCACGCCGCGCCGTCGAGGTCGTACACCAGATTCCGGTTCCGCCCCGCCAGCCGCTTCTCCAGCCGCGGCGCCGCGTACGGCACCAGCTCCCGCTCGACGTACACCAGGTCGAAGTCCGCGGCATCGCGCATCGACCGCTTCCGCTGCGCGACCTCTCCCGCCAGCGCGCGCAGGCGCCGCACTCGTCCCCAGAGCCCGCGCGCCGAAGGGACCGTCTCCGGCGGCCCGGGCCGCTCGACTGCGTCCCAGCCGTCCGCGCGCAGGCGGGAGAGGTAGGGGCGGACGCGGGAACCGCTGCAGAGGGCCGGCCCGCCGCGGGTCAGGAAGAGGACGCGTTTCATCGAACGAGCGCGAGGAGCAGCAGGCTGAGGCAGCCGCCCGCGCGCTGCCCGGGAATCAGAGTCATCTCCTCCCGCCACCGGCTCTCGAGCGCTTCCACGGCGTCCTTCGATTCCTTCAATCCGGCGCCCGTGCGCTCCCGGTGCAGCTTGATCGCCTGGATCTTCTCGCCGCGCTGAAGCAGCTCGCGCAGCCGCGCGAGGTCCTCGTCGCGAAGCGGGCCCGTGACGCGGACGGGCTCCCTACCCGCCGGCAGGTCGGCGACCATCCTGTCGACCGCTTCCTTCGATTCGCGCAGGCCTGCACCCCGCAGCTCGCGGTAGAGCTTGATCGCTTCGATGAGCTGTCCGCGCGCGATGGCGTCGCGAACGGGCTGAAGGTCGTCGGGATCGTTCACGGGGAGAGCCTACCATCCGGGATTGGGCGGGGCGCAGCCCTTCGCGCAGAGGTACACTTCGCCGTATCTTCTCGCGGAGCTGACCTCTGCCGCCGAATGACGACGCCTTCCTGACCCCCGAAGAACGCGACCGCCGCATCGCGCAGCTCGCGGACCCGGACGCGGAGAAGCGCTGTCACGCGGCGCTCCGGCTGTGCCACTCCGCGTACGCCGGCACCGACATCGCCTGCGCGGTGCCCGCGCTTGCGCGCGTCGCGGACGAGCCGCATTCGCAGAATCTCGCGGCGATGTGGGCGCAGCACGCGCTCGAGGCCGCGGCGTTTTACGGCGCGGACCTGCGGCCGGCGCTTCCCGCCATCTTCCGCAAGCTCGGCGAAACGGTGAACCATTATGCCGCCGATGCGATCCGGACGTGGGCGTCGCGGTCGACGGAAGCGGCGGCGGAAGCGCGGGCGGGGATGACGAAGGCGCTCCGGCGCTCGTCGCGCGGGACCGAGCTGGCGGAGGAACTGGCGTTTCTTTCGAAACGGCAGGTGCCGGACGCGGAGGCGCGCTGGACGACGGACCGGGAGCGCGGCGTGCGCGTTCGCGCGGGGCGGCTGTACTGGCTGACGTCGCACGGCTGGGACGAGGAGCAGAGCATCCCCGAGTTCGTGCGCGACGGCGTGCCTCGGGACATGCTGCGCACCTGGACGGGAAGCTGGCTCGTTCCGCCGGAAGTCCAGGCGCAGGTCCGCGGCTGGCTCGGCCTGCCGCCGGAAGTCGAGACCGCCCAGGCCCGCGCGCTCAAGTCGCTCCAGGCCAGGCTCGCGGAAATCTCAGCCGCGACCTGGCCGGTCCGACTCAAGGACTGCGCCCTCTGCCGCGCGCTCGGCCAGTCCGTCTCAGGCTCGCCCCTCAAAGGATTCGCGCTTCCGCCCGAGTCCGCGAAGCTCTCGCCACTCTCCGGCTTCGAAGGCGCCGGCGACTTCTCGCAGTGCCCCCACTGCGGCACGCTCTACCGCCACGAGTACACCCGCGAGTGCGAAGTCTTCGAGGAGGAGACGGACTGGGAGTGCCTCTCGCGGGTCACGCACGAGGAGCTGCGCGCGCTGGCGATGGAAGCGGAGTTCGGGACGGCGAAGGAGAGAGGTTCCTCGCCGTAGCGCAAGGGGGCCGTTGGCGAGCACGACACCTCTCAATTCCGGCGCTGGTGCGAGGGGAATCTCGCGGGTCGCCGTCGGATCTCGGCGATCGCTTTGAAGAACGGAGCGACGTCGAAGGGACGTCCGGTCGCGGGCTGGGCCGGTGCAGCCGCGGATCTCCGAAGACGCAAGAGTCGCGCGCCGTTCCGGCGCTTCCGGGAGCCTGATCCGTGCGTGCGCATGCCCATACCTTACCGTCCTGCCGGCAGGATCGTGACGAAGTTTCTCTTCCCGCCCGCGGCGATGCCTGCTGTTGTAAAACGCCCCCGGGAGAGTGAATCATTCCTCTCCCGGGGCCGAGGATCTGGTCCTACTTCTCCGGCTTCCTCATCGCGTCGTAAATCGCCTGAAGATCCGCCACGATCAGCTCCACGTCCGCCTTGTCCACGCCCGACGCCGCGAGGATCGCCGCCGCGTCGTCCGCGACCGCCGCGAACTCCTCCATCGAGATGTTCGCGCTGTTCAGCACATCCTCGAGATCGCGCGTCAGCTGCGCCGCCTCGAGCGGCGAAAGCGCGCCGTCGTCGAGCGCCGCGGACAGGTCGGTCGCGAGCTTCGTGACGAGCGCGGAGTCGGGCTTGGTCGCGCCCTCCGCCATCGCCTTGAGGTCGGTCGCGAGCTTCTTCACCATGTCGGACGTCACCGTGCTCTCGGCGAGGATCGCCGCGAGATCGTCCGCGAGCTTCTGCAGATTCGCCTGCTGCTGCTCGCTCACCACCTTGTCCCACGCGGCCGTGATCTTCTCGATCTGGGCCTCCGTCAGGCCGGATTCCTTCAGTGACTTTTCGAGGGAAGTGCGCTTCGAGGCCAGCTCCGACTTCGAGAGCCCGTCCGGGTTCGCGGCCGCGGCGAGAGCGGCGGAGACGGCGGCAGCCTTGTCGCTTTTCAGAGTCTTGCTTGAGAGGCCTTCGGAAAGCGCCGCGGCGAGATCCGAGCGCGAAGCGGTGCTCGACGGAAACTTGCCGGTGCTGCCGGTGGTGAGGAGGGCGGAGAGGTCGGCGGACGAGGGGCTGCCCTTGGTGAAAAGATCGGCGCCGCTCGCGGCTGTGTCCTTGCGGCTGGCGGCGGGGTCGGGGCGCGTGGCGCGTTCGCGGTCGGAGCCGCCGGTGGAGGGATCCCTGCGGGTTCCGCCGCCGCGGCGGCCCTGGGCGAGGGCTTCGGGGGAACAGAGGAGGATGAGGACGAGGGTCGTGGCGAGGAAGCGGATCATTCGGGGGGTCTCCTGAGAGTGGTTGCTTGGGTCTTCAGGAGTTGAACCCGCGCTTGACCGGATTGTTTCTCAAAAATCAGAATTCCACAAAGTGCTACCAAATCACTTCTTACGTCGGTCGCTCGGCGTCCCTGCCCGCGGGGGGCCCGTCACGACCACCACCCACCCG
>JACPRD010000143.1 GCA_016190145.1 Planctomycetota bacterium
GCTGTCGGGCATGGGTGGGACCTCGGAATCGGGGTTCAGGGAGCGGGTTTCTGCTGGGGGACCTGGGGGGGCGGGGCCGGAGGGGTGACCGTGGGCGGTCGCGGGATCTCATCCGGTCGGAGGATGTTGGGGACGAACCGCTTGCGACCTTTGCGGGGGCGGTTCGGGGAGGGGACGGGGGCAGGACTGGCGGCGGGCATGGACGGGTCTCCTGAAGGATTCGCGGTTCAAAGAACGACTGAAGCGCTTCCAGCCGAACATGAAATCAAGGTAAATTCAAGTAGTTTTCAGTAAAAGCTTGCCTAATCCATGAAGACTCTGTAATTTCCCGCTAAGCGGGTCGGGCGAAGTTCATGCGCACGACGGTGGATACCCGAACCAGCCCATCCTTCGACTCGCTTCGCTCGCTCAGGATAAGCGGGTCCACGCAGGGCTTTCGCGAGTCCGAATGAGATCCATCGGACCCGCTTAGGAGATTCCTCATGCACCCCACCCCGACCCAGCCCGAAGCCCGCTCCCTCGTCTGCGGCAAAGCCACGATTTCCTGGACCCCCAGCCCCGACGCCGTCTCCACGATCTGCCTGCGCGACGTCCTCGATTCCGCCGGTTCCGACGGCCTCGACCGCATCGTTGCCGCTCTCGTCAACCGGGGCTGCGGCGCGATCGCGATGGATGTCGAACACCTCGACCGCATGACCACCGCCGGCGCGGGCGCGCTCATCAAGATCGCGACGGACCTCAGGCATTCCGGACACGAACTCGTGATGATCTGCCCGAATCCCCAGATCCTCGGCCTGCTCCGGATCCTGGGACTCGAGCGGGAAGTCAGGATCTTCGAGGATCGAGAGCACGCGTGGTCCGCACTTGGCTCGTCGGGTCACTAGAAAAGCGCGAATTCCCCAGGGCCAAGGAAACTCTCAATTCACCCAGGATCAACTCCAAGTCGTGGATCGGAGTGGGCATCCGTAAGCGCCCGGAGCGCAGCCTCGACGCGCGGCCCTTCGCGCCACCGGCCGGGCGGCAAAGCCAGCGCCTTTCGCCACGCCTCCACCGCCCCCTCCCGGTTCGCCCACTCCGCCCGGAAGTCGCCGAGCGCCGCCCAGGCCTCCGGCTCGTCGGGCCCGGTCGCGACCGCCGCTTCGAAGTCCTCCCCCGCCCCCTCGAGATCCCCGAGCCGCCGCCGGATCCGGCCGCGCACGAGCCGCGCTTCGGACACGGGCCTCTGGGCCAAAAGGACGTCGAGTGCGGCGGCGGCGCCCCGAAGGTCGCCGCGGGCCTCGAGCGTCCGGGCGCGCTCGACATGCGCCAGGTCGTAGCGGGGATCGCGGAGTATGGCCTCGTCGAACGCCGCGATCGCCCCCGCGAAGTCGCCGGCGGCGTGGAGCACGATTCCGTAGTTCGTCCAGATCGTCGCCCGCTCCTTCGTGATCGCAAGCGCCTCCAGCAGGTCCCGCCGGGCGGCCTCGACGTCGCCGAGCGCGAGCCGCGCCTGCCCGCGATTCGACAGCGCCGTCGCATAGCGGCCGTGGATCCGCGCCGCGCGGTCGAAGTCCGCCTCCGCCCCCGGCAGATCCCCCAGCGCCCATTTCGCCGCCCCGCGGTTCAGCCAGGCAATCGCCTCCCCCGGCCGCAGCTCCACCGCCCGATGCGCGTTCTCCGCGGCCTCCACATACCGCTTGAGCTGTTGCATCAGGAACGACCGCGACGTCCAAGCCTCCATGAAGCGCGGCTTCACCCGAAGCGCCTCTTCGATGTCGGCCACCGCTCCCGCCATGTCGCCCTGTTTCCGGCGCTGGATGGAGCGGCAGTAAAGGGCGAGCGCGTAGCGAGGGCGGATGGCGATGGCGCGGTCGAACTCCGGAAGCGACGCGGCGCCGCCGCGCGAGATGCCGACGAGCCAGTGGAGTTCCTCGCGTCCCTGGCTCTGCGGAAACTCGGCGAGGGCCTCGAAGCAGATGCGTTCCGTTTCGTTTCCGTCGCCGCGCGAGTAAGCCGACATTGCCGCGGCGACGCGCTGGGGCAGCTCCCACTCCAGTTCGTGGGCGCCCGCGAGGGCCGCCTGCATCTCGGCCTCGGCCTCGCGCGCCACGGCCTGCGCGGCCTGCTGGCGCTCCGCCACGTCCGCCGCCACGTAGTTCATGCGCACGAGGAACGCCTTCTCCACGAGCAGCCGCCCGAGGTGGAAGTGCGCCGGTGCGAAGGCCCGGTCGAGCCGAAGGGTATTGCGCCAGCAGGCCTCCGCGAGGTCGTCCCAGCCGCGGATCTCCCAGGCGCGCCCGAGGAGATCGTGCGCGAGCGGCAGGTCCGGGCACATCTCGAGCGCTTTCTCGACGAAGCGCTGTGCCTCCGACGTGCGCCGCGCGAGCTCGGCCGCGTTCGCGTCGCGGGCATACCGCACGTGGTGCGCCAGGTCGAGGACGGGCCGGCCCCGCTCGAGCAGCCGCAGAGCCTCCTCCCGCCCGCGTCCCTCCGCGACGCGCTCGCGCGACGAACCGCCGCCGCCACGGGTCGGGAACGGCCGGCGCGCCTCGACGGGCAACCCGCCGAGAAACCGCGCGAGATCGGCGGCAAGCGCCGCCCCGTCCGGATAGCGCGCCGCCGGCTCCTTCTCCAGACATTTCAGACACACCGCCTCGAGATCCCCCGCCACCGCCGCGTTCACGCGCGACGGCCGCTCCGGCCCCCGCTCCATCAGCGAAACCAGCGCCTCCGCCCCCTCCCCCGGAAACGGGTGCGCCCCCGTCACCGCCCGGTAAAGCACGACACCCAGGCTGAAAACGTCGGACGCCGGGCCGGCGAGGGAAGCGCTTCTCATCCGCTCCGGAGCCGCGTACCGCATCGTGCCGACGAGCACGCCGTCCGCGGCGCGCGCGCCCGCCATGTCCCGCGCGAGCCCGAAGTCCGTCAGCACCGGGCGCCCGGCGCGATCGCTCAGGATGTTCGAAGGCTTCACGTCCCGGTGCACGATCCCCTGCGCGTGCGCCAGCCCAAGCGCCTCCGCCACGGGGAGGAGCCGCTCGACCCGGCCGCGCACGAGCGGAGCGTCGGGGACCGGTCGAAGCGCGAGTTCCTGCTCGAGGCTGTTCCCCGTGAGGAGCTCCATCGTGAAGTAGTGCCGCCCGTCGATCGTGCCCACGTCGTAGACTTCCACGATCGCCGGATGCCGGAGACGCGCCACCGCCGCCGGGTCGAACTCCGCCTCGTCGGCCGCGAGCCTCTTGAGCGCAACCCCCCGGCCGAGTACCGGGTCGAACGCCTCGTAGACGACTCCCACCCCGCTCCGCCCCAGCACGCGATCCAGCCGGTATCGCCCGAATGCCTCGGCCCCCGCCGGAGGCCCCTTCCCCGCCCCGGAAATCGGCCCATCCCGGGACATCGGCGCGGCGGCGGCCGTCGCCCGCGACGTCTCGGTGAGCGGCGACGGCGTCCGGTCCCCGGAATGCCGCGCCTCGGTGGCCTGCTCGGGCGTCAGCAGGCCCCGCTTCACAAGGCCGAGCAGCCAATCGTGTCCGGGACGATCCACGCCGTGCGAGTTTAGCAGAACCTCTCCCGCCTTTCCCCTTGCGCCGGCCTCGCGAATCGCCGTACCATGAACGTCGTCACAGGGGGCCGTACCTTACTCATGGAGGGCCGCGTCATGCGCCTTCTCATCCTCTCTCTCGTTCTCGCGCTGCCGCTTCAGGCGCTCACCGTCGAAGAAGTCGTCGAGCTCTCGCAGGCCGGCGTCTCCGACGAGATCATCGTCAACCAGATGAAGGCCGACGGCAGCGGGTTCGAACTGTCCGCGCGCGACATCGTCGAGCTTCAGAAGAAAAAGGTCTCGCCGGCGGTGATCAACGCCATGGTCCAGATGCGCGGCAAGCCCGCGCCGAAGGCCGCCGAGGGCGAACCCGCCCCGATCCCCCGCACGCCGCCCCGCGTTGAGGAAGCGAAGGACACTTCCTTCACGGTCCGCAACCTCGCGAAGGCGAAAGTCACCGTGATGGTCTACGCGCACGATCGCCAGATCGTCCTCGTGAAGGGCGAGATTGCGACCGGCGTGGTGCTCGCGAACGGCTCGCGCTCCGACATCAAGGTCCCGGGCGGCCTTTACACCGTCCGCTGGGCCTCCGAAGACCCGATCCGCGAGTTCGCCGCCGCCGGCGGCGTCACGACCGAGATCGAAATGCGCGACGACGACTCCGCCCGCGGCGTCGGCCTCGCCATCATCCTCGACGGCGTCGAGCAGCCCGACCCCAACGCCCCCAAGGTCGTCCGCGAAACGCCCGAGCCCGCCAATCCCGAGCCGCGCGTCTACCAGTCGCCCTACAACTCGAACGTCACCGTGATCCGCGACATCCAGCAGGTCCCGACCCGCCTCGTCATCGTGCCCGGCACGTCGAGCTACGCCGCACGCTACTACCCCGACTACGCCGACACCTGGGGCTACACTTCGGGCGCCTACTACTCCGAACCCTCCTGCGGCTCGGGCGTGAGCGTCGTGCGGTACGCGTCGCCGCACTACTCCTACGGCGGCTACTACCGCAGCCCGAGCTACTACCATTACAGCAGCCCGACGTATTACCACGGCGGCGGCTCGTGGAGCTCCCACGGCGGACATCACTACAGCCGGACGGCGGATAACGTGCAGTACTACCTCAACTGGCCGTTCGGTCACAGGCATCGCTGACGGTACGGCCGGGGGCGAAATGGCCTCCGAAGATCACGAACCCCTCCCCCGCCCCGGGCAGTGCCCCGGGGCGGCGTCGTTTCTACGGCGACAGGACGCTCCGCATCGCGAAAAGCCCCTTGACTTGCGCCATTTTCACAAGGTTAAGCTGCTTTCCTGTTTTTCTTGACACGGCCGCACACCGAGGCGGAGAGTCGCCGACCTTCGTTCAGGGGGGCTCTTCGTTTCTCAATTCTTAGTGGCCGTGCATGAATAAGTGTAACGATTGGAATTGAATGCGGAGTGCCCGCAGGGCAGATCAGCGACCAGGTGCTCTCGGTCGGATGGTGTAGTTCCAGTCGCCATGGAAGCGATGGCGGCGGAGA
>JACPRD010000021.1 GCA_016190145.1 Planctomycetota bacterium
AGAGTCTGAGAAAAAAGCGAGCGCAGGAGCGGTGGCCGGGACGGCGCGGGCACGAAAACACCCCGACGAGCACATTCACCCCAGGTGCCCGCGCCGGCCCGTGCCACCGCGCCGGAGCTCGATTTTTTCTCAGACTCTCAGTTCTCTTGACTCCGGACCACCCGCTGCTATAACCGCAAGCCTCCTGCCGGAACGTGAGGGACCACCTTTCTATCGGAGATGGCGCATGCGGCCGGACGACCTGAAATACACCGAGACGCACGAATGGGTGAAGGTCAACAAGAAGAACAAGATCGTCGTCATCGGCATCACCGACTACGCGGTGGCGCAGCTCAGCGACCTCGTCCACATCGAGCTCCCGGAGTCCGGCGACTCCCTCGAAGCCGGCCAGCCCTTCGGCGAGATCGAGTCCGTCAAGGCCGTCTCCGACCTGTTCGCTCCCGTGACCGGCGACGTGGTCGAGGTGAATCCCGCGGTCCTCGCGGATCTCGACATCCTCGGCAAGGACCCGTTCGAAGACGGCTGGCTGCTCAAGATCCAGACGACCGACTTCGCCGAACTCGAGGACGCGATGTCGCGGAAGGAATACGACGAATTCGTGGAGGCGGAGAAGGGCGGGGAGGCGGAGGAAAAGGAGGAGGAGCCGGACGACGAGGAGGAATAATCCGCGGCGGGGCCGCTGGGCGGGCCGGCTCCTCGCGGCGTGCGCGGCGCTGGCGGTCGCGGCGCCGGGCTGCGGACTTTCCGATCAGGACCGCCGGGTCGTCCGGCTGTACGCTTCGCTCGGCTCGGAGATCGACCCCCCTGAGGTCGACGACATCCTGACGTTCGCCTGGGACCGCCACATTCACGGACGCGATCTCGACCGCGACCGCGCGATCCGCGAGGGCGTCTGGCTTTTCCTCCAGAACCTCGATCCCCTCGGCCGCGCTTTCGACCCTCTCGAACGAGCCACCCTCGTCGAAGCCTCGGGCACCCGGCCGGACGCGCTCGCGGAGACGATCTCCCGGGTCCGCGAGAAATGGAACCGCACCTTCCCGGACCAGCAACGCTCCTTCTCGCAGCTCGCCGAACGCGCCGTCGACTGCGTCTTCCACCGGCTCGATCCCCACAGCAACTTCTTCGCGAAGCCCGAGTGGGAAAACATGACCCGCAGCATCACCGGCGAATACTCGGGCATCGGCATCCTCCTCAGCCACGCGGAGGAGCCGATCGTCACCGAAGTCTTCGAGGACGGCCCCGCCGACGGGAAACTGCAGCGCCTCGACCGCATCGTCGCGGTCGACGGCAAGGAAGTCCGCGGCATGAGCGACGAAGAGTACCTCGGCCTCATCCGCGGCGAAGCCGGGACCGAAGTCCACCTGCGCATCCGCCGCGCCGAACAGTTCCTCGAAATCACCCTCAAACGCCGCAAGATGAAGGCGCGCGCCGTCCGCCGCACCGAGGCCGGCAAGGACCGCGATATCCTCGTTTTCCGGCTGTGGTCCTTCATCGACGGAAGTGCCGACCAGGTCGCCGGCGCCATCCGCAAGGCGAACCGCCCCCTGCGCGGCGTGGTCCTCGACCTGCGCAATAACGGCGGCGGAACCGTCGACGACGCCATCGCCATCGTGGACCTCTTCATCGACCGCGGCCTCGTCATCACCGAGCGCGGGCGATCCGTGAAGGAGCTCGAAGCCGAGGACCGCGGGGCGGCGCTTCCCGAAAGCGTCCCTCTCGTCGTGCTCGTGAACCGTTTCTCCGCCTCGGCGTCGGAGATCACGGCGGGAGCGCTGCGGGACCACGGCCGGGCGGTGCTGATGGGGGAAGTGACGTACGGGAAGGGAACGGTGCAGGAGATCTACAAGTTCGGGCAGCGCGGGGCGAAGGTGACGGTGGCGCGCTTTTACCTGCCGAGCGGGCGTTCGACGCAGATCCGCGGCGTGACGCCGGACATCGCGATGGAGGATGCGGAGGCCCGGAAGGTGGCGGAGGAGGCGGCGGCGCACGGCGAGCGGCTGTTCGAGCGCGAGTACGACAACGCGGTCGAGGCCGACGCGGTCCCCTGCGAATTCCGGGCGGGCTACGACCTGTCCCCGCTTCTCGCGCGCCTCCGCGGACGGCTCGGCCAGGGCGGCACGCCGGATCCGGAGGTGGAGGCGGACGATCCGGTGCTGCAGGAGGCGGTGAGGATTCTGCAGGGGGAGGAGCCGGTGCCGCTGAAATGACGGAGTGGGCGGCGAACCCTTCTTCGTGTTCCGTTACTCGTTCATCGTTACTGGTTACTCGTTTTGGGGCGACAGGAAGGAAATGAGATACGAGATTGAATTCCGACCGCGTCCCCGTCCCTAATCCTCGAGCCTCAAGGTCGCGAGCACCTCTTCCAACAGGCTTTTCCGCTCTTCCCACCGGTCGGCGCGCGCGGTGAAGGCGACGAAGACGAGCTGCCCGCGGTGGGCGACGAGGCGCGTGCAGCTTCTGACCTCGATGCCCTGGTGGTCGAGCCTCGAGGTGAACGCGAAACTGTCGCGGCCGGCGAACGTGCCGCGCCCGGAGTCCAGGCAGCGGGCGGCGGAGGCGGGGTCCTTGCGCGCCTGCTCCCACTCGGCTTCCTTCTGATCGACCGTGCCGGAGAGCGTGCCGAACGCGAGGGTCTCAAAACGGTCGGTCGGGTTGGCCAGGACCAGCAGCGTGTCGCGGTCGTCCTCCTTCCAGCCCTCGGGGTACTTGAGCTCGACGCCCCGGCCGGGCCGGTTCCAGGTGACCGCCGGTTCGGAAGAGGCGGGGGCCGGGTCGCGGCGCTCGACGACGAGCGAATCGGCGGACTCGGCGAGCAGCGCGCCGAACTCGCGCCCCGCGGCCCCCTCGGCGCGCCAGTGGATCGACACGACGCGGTCCCCCCCGTCGAAGACGAGCAGGTGCGTCGCGGTCCCGTCGCGCGCGGGCAGCTCGACGCGCCACGAGGGCGGCCCTTCTTTGCGCTCCCGCGCCGCCGGAATCGGCGGAAGGCCGAGCGCCCCCTGGGCGCCCTCGACGATGCGCCGGTACGTCAGGAAGTCGACGTCCCGGAAGACCTCGATTTCGAGCCCGAGCGGTAGGTCCCGCCCCTCCACCCGCACCGCCCGCGAGGCCGTGATCACCCGCTGCCCCTCAGGCCCCTCGGCCTCCACCGTCACGCACCCCTCGGGCGGCCGGAATCTCAGCCCCTGCGCCTCGAACGCCTTCTCGTCCCCGAGCCGCGACGGATTGGGCAGGCGCGGATCGCCGCCGGACTGGGCCAGGGCGGAAGCGGCCGCCGCGAGGAGGATTGCCGCCGCCCTCATCGGCCCAGCTCCGCCGCGAGCCGTTTCGCCAGCGCGTCCGCCGCCGCCTCGAGCGCGGCAGGATCGGTGCCGCCGGCGGCCTGGAAGAGCCTCCCGCGGCCGCCGCCGCGGACGGTGCCGGCGGCGCAGGCTTCGCGAAAGGCGGGGGCGAGGTCGTGCGACACCCCGATTCCGCATCCGGCGACCAGGCAGCCCTTCCCCGTCACCACGAACACCGCCTCGGGCGCCGCCGACAGGAACCGGGTGAGCACGAGCAGCGCGGGCGCCTCCCGGTCCGGGTAGGCGGCGCGCACGAACCGCGAGGCGGTGAGCAGCGCCGCGGCCTCGGACTCCGCCGCCCGCGCCCGGAGGTCGTCGCGCTCGCGCGCCAGCGCGCGAAGCTCTTCCCGCGCCTTCGCCGCCGCCACGGGCGCGTCGAGCGCGCCCGCGCCCAGCGCCGCCCCCGCGGCCGCGAGAGCGCGATGGCGCTCGCGGGCGTCGCGAAGCGCGCGGCCGCCGCAGACGAACGTCACGCGCACGCGCCCTTTCGTCTTCTCCCAGCCGAGCACGCGGATCTGCCCCACGTCTCCGGTGCGCGCGGGGTGCGTCCCGCCGCAGGCGCAGCGGTCGAAATCGCGGATCGCCACGACCCGCACGCGATCGAGCCCCTCGGGCATTTTCCGCAGCCCCAGCCCCTTCGCCTCCGCCGGCGTGTGCCACGTCACCTCGACCGGCCGATTCTCGCGCACCACCCGGTTCGCCAGCTCCTCCGCGCGCTCCGCCTCCCCCTCCGACAGGTCGCGCACGTCGAGGTCGATGGTCGCGCGGTCCGCGCCGAGGTGGAACGAGACAGTCTCGGCCCCCATCTCCTCGATGAACGCCCGGGAGAGGATGTGCTGGCCGTGGTGCTGCTCCGTGTGGTCCGTGCGGCGCGCGCCGTCGACCTCGCAGGCCACCGGACCGTCCGGAATCTCGCCCGCGACCGCGTGCACAACCTCCTCCCCCTCGCCCTCCACCCCGGTCACCGCCACGCCCGCGATCGTCCCGGTGTCGTGCGGCTGCCCGCCCGACGTCGCGTAGAACGCCGTACGGTCGAGCACAACCCCTCCCGGCCGGCGGGACACCACCCGGGCCTCGAATTTCCGCAGGTAGCTGTCCGCGAGGTAGAGCTTTTCGGTCATCGCGCCGCATTCTATCCTCGGTGCCGGGATGCACCGCAAAATCCACGGCCTCACCGAGTCCGACCTCTTCCCCGTCCCCTGCTCCCTCTGCGGCTCCACCCGCTCCGCCCGCGAACACCGCCGCGGCATCTTCGAGTACCGCCGCTGCAGCCACTGCCGCTTCGTCTACCTCTCCCCCCGCCCCACCCAGGCGAAGCTCGTCGAGTGCTACCAGCGGTATCTGCCCGACCGGGAGCCGGACATCGATGCCTGGGAGCGCATGATGGAAGTGGTTTTCTCGCGGGCGGCGGAGGCCGCGACGCGGCACGCCGGAGGCGGTCCAGGAGACCTGCTCGACATCGGCTGCGCGCACGGGTTCTTCCTGTCGCGCATGCGCGGCCTGGGGTGGCGGGTGAAAGGGCTGGAGATTGCGAAGAAGGCGATCGGGTTCGCGAGGTCGAAGGGGCTGGACGTGACGGAGGGGACGCTCGCGGACCGGCCGTTTCCGCCGGCTTCGTTCGACGTCGTCTCGGCGTTCTACGTCGTCGAGCACGTCTGGGATCCGGTCGAGTTCCTGCGCGACATCCACGCGCTCCTGCGGCCGGGGGGGCTCGCGATCGTCCGCTGGCCGCACACGGCCCCGCTCGTGCGATTCCTCATGGCGCTGCGCGAGGACCTCGGCCTCTACGATCCCCCGTGGCATCTCTCGCAGTTCGAGCCCGGTACGATCGCCCTCGCGATGCGCCGCGCCGGATTCCGCGACATCCGCACCGGGACGGGCGGCTGGACGCGGCCGGCGAACCCGTCCGGCCGGGCGATCAGCGCGCTCGGCGGCCGCCTGGCCGAGCTCTACGGAGGGATCACCGGGCAGCTGTTTCCGGGGGTGAGCAAGACGACGACAGGCGTGAGAGTCTGAGAAAAGATCGAGCTCCGTATCAGACGCCCGAGCGGTGCGGCGCGGTGGCGGTCGGAGGAAGCGCTAATGCCCAAGGAGCCAAGAAAACTCTCAATTCGCAAAGGATCAACTCCAAGTCGTGGATCGGAGTGGGCCCGAGTTGGGGCTTGGGATTGAGGCCGAGCGCTTCCTGAGAGCGCGAAAAAATACGATCGGAGGCGCGGTCAGGGCGAGCGAGCGAAGCGAGCGAGGTCCGACCGCACCGTAGATCGAATTTTTCTCTCGCTCTCAGTCTTTCGGGATCGGAACTTCCATCGGCTCCAGCGTAAGCGTCAGGCTCTCCTCGACCATCGCGTACGGCGCGCCGTCGCCGCTCGAGGGGACCGTATAGTGAACCGGCCAGGTCGAGGGACCGTAGAGGACCTTCGCGGTGACCGCGACGAGGAAGAGGCAGATCGCGACGACGAGCCAGCGGCGGATCTCCTCCTCCGCCGTCTGCTCCATCTGCCGGTCGGCCTTGCTGATCAGGTCGCTTTCGACCTGGTCGAGAGACACCTTGACCGGGGAGCCGCACGCGCGGCAGTAAGCCTCGCGCGCCTCGTTGTCGAATCCGCAGACCATGCACTTCATCGGCTCTTCCCCGTTTCTCTGACGGCACCCGCCCGCACGTCCGGCTCCGCTACCTTCCCGCCTTCTTCCTGCGCAGCCACTCCTCGGCTTCCGGCCGGGAATCCAGTCCCTGGGCCGTCTCCATCTCCGTGATGGCCAGCGCCAGTTCCTTGGCCCTGTCCTCCGGCAACGGCATGCCTCGGCTCCGCAGGTCGCGCGCGACCGCGCTGGTCCGCCAGATCGCCGCCTGGAGCACGTTGTCCGCCTGTGCGCCGCTGTTCATGAGCTCGACCGATTTCTCGATGTAGGTGAAGGCGCGGCCGAGGTCCATGCTGTCCAGGATGTACCGCACACACATCATCTGGTTCAGGATGGCCCGCTCCCGGGGGGTCGTGTCCTTGAAGATCACGAACACCTCGTCGATCGCAGCCTGGAGTTCCGCGGCGTATTGCCGGCGTTCCTCATCGAGAAGGACCGGGGAGCGGCAGGAAACCGAGAGGGTCTGGATGTAGTTGAAGGCCGGGCGCTTGTTCGTGCCGTCGATGCCGCGGATCAGCCGTTCCTCCGTGAACGCGGTCGAGATGTGCCCGCTTCGAACCGCGAGGCAGACGTAGGCGTCCAGGAACTCGATCAGGGCGCCCTTGAGGTACGCCCGATTCTCCGGATCCACGCTCCACGTGGCGAAGACCTCATCCTTGAACGCCCGCAGCTGTTCCGATTCGAGGATGAACTTCTCGCGCGTCAACTCCAGCTCGCGCAGCCGCTTGGCCTGCAGGTAGGCGATGCTGGCCAGGGGGCGCTCGTTGGTGGGATTCAGGAAGCGGGTGCGCTCGGCGAATTCGCGCGCCTTGTTGTACTCCTTCCGCCTGTAGGCGATGTGGCCCTGGCCGATGTACAGGTCGAGCAGCCCGTCCAGGCTCGGCGGACGGTCCATTCTCTCCGCCTCGTTGAACGCCTTCTCGGCGCCGGTCAGGTCGCCCGTCCGCAGGTAGTAGTGACCCAGCCCGATTTTCGCGTCGGTGTTTCCCTCGACGGCGGTGAACGCGTCCTTGGCCTGTTTGAGAAGAGCGGCGTTGCCCGGCTTCTTGTCGAATTCGCGCATGCAGATCACCCCGATCCCCACCTGCGCGGCCTGGTTCGTCGGGTCGATCCGGACGAGCTCGTCGTACTGCGCCCGCGCCTCGCCGTAGTCGGCCTTGTCGGTCATCATCTTCGCCGCCAGCTCGTGCGGCGGCGCAAACTCCGGCCGGTACTTCATCACGGTCGCCAGCCCCTCCGACGCCCTCCCCGGCTGCTTGCTCGCGTAGTCGATCAGCGCCGCGTTCCACGCGTAATAGCATCGCGCGTCCTTGTAGGCGTTCCAGCCGATGACCATCGTCACGATGAACACCGCCACCGTCGCGAGGACCTCGCCCAGCGCGAGATTGCTCAGCGAGTACTTTCCGACCTTCACCCGCCCTTTCTCGAACTTGAACGCCGTCATCTCTTCACCCTCCCCCACACCGCGCTCACCGGGATCGGGCCGAACGACCGGCTGTCCGGCGGCTCGATCTCGCGGCGGTTGTCGCAGAGGATGAAGAAGTGGTCGCGGGGGACGATGAACTCGGCGATGCTCTCCTTCTTGCTGAAGTCCTCCTTCAGGTACTCCTCCGCCAGGGGCAGACCGTTGATCATGACCGCGCCGTCCTTGAGCGACACGCGGTCGCCGGGCAGGCCGATGATCCGGCCCATGTAGCCGATCTCCTTGGCATTCGCCTTCTGGTACCAGAACCAGACGAGGTCCTTCACCTGGATGTCGCCGGGACGCCGCTTGCCGACCTCAACCCGGAGGAACTCGTCCGAAAGGTAGCTGGGATTCATCGCGGTACCGACCACCTTGGCGCAGCCGCAGCTCCGGTAGAGGTACAGGCCGCCCCAGAGGAGCACGAAGCCGATCAGGTACTTGACGTATTTTTCGACGACCCACATGGTCGGGGCAAGGTATCACCTTGCACGGGAGAGTCAAGGGGATTCGCCGGGAAGCGGTGTTGACCGCGCCGCGGGAGCGGGGCTATAATCCGGACCCTTGCCGCGCCCTTACCCCTTGCCCAGAAAGGACTCACGTCTTGATGCGAAGGAAGGGCCTCTCGTGGATTTTCACCCTCTTCCTCGCCTCCGCGGCCGCCTCACTCCCCCCTGACGAGCCCGTGCCGGTCAGCCCGGAAGTCCTGCGGGACCGGCTTCTGAACGGCAGTCCCGACGTGCGCGCCGAGGCGGCGGCCGCCCTGGTGCTGGATCCGCGGCCGGAGTGCGCTTCGCTCGTCGAGGCGCTCCTCGCGGACGGCGAACTCGGCGCCGCGCGCGAACTCCTCCTGTTTCTCGCGGACCGGCCCGCGCCGGTGTACGCGACGGCGCTCGTCCGGGCGGCCGCGCGCAACGGCCTCGCCGAACCGGCGAACGCCGCGCTCGAAGCCCTCGGCCGCAGCGAGCCCCTTAAGACCCTGGCGGCCCTTCGCGAATCCCTCGCACGCGCACCGCTCGAGGAGCGCGGCCGGTGGGTCGCCGCGCTGGGCCACGCGCGCACCTCGAAAGCCGTGCCCGTTCTCATGGGATTCCTCAAGACCCGCGATGCCGAGGCGGCGATGGCCGCTCTTCGCCGGATCACCACGCTCAACTTCACTCAGCCCCGCGACTGGAATTTCTGGTGGGAGAGCCACCGCGGGGACTCGCTCGAGGACATCCTGCGGGACGCGAACCGGCGGATGAAGGACGAGAACGCGGCCCTGCGCGCGCAGCTCGAGCGCGAAGTCGCACGGGCGAACGATCTGGAGAAGGCAGGGCTGAAGGAGCGGCTTCTCGCGGCGCGGCAGAAGAAGGACGAGAAAGCGGAGCGCGCGATCCTCGAGAAGGAATTCACCAACGTGCAGCCCGGGCTGCGCGCGTGGGCGGCCGAGGAAGTCCGGCTCGCGCTCGCGCCGGCCGACCTCCTTCCCGGCGTCCTCAGGCTCGCGCAGTCCGACCCGGTGGTCGCGGTGAGGGTGGCGGCGATCAGGACGGCGGGAAGCGTGGGCAAGGGGGCGGTGACGGATCTGCTGAAGTCGTGCCTGAATGATCCCGAGGAGGCGGTGCGGGTGGCGGCGGTCGCGGCGCGGGCGGAGGCGGGGGGCGCGGACGCGGTGGACGACATCCGGCCGATGCTGGGCGACGGCCAGCCGCGCGCGGTGCGCGAGGCGTCGATCGTGGCGCTGAAGGGGCTGAAGCCGAGGGGATTCGCGCCGGTGGCGGCGGCGATGCTGGAAGCCGAGATGAAGAAGCCCGCCGCGGAGAGCGTCGCGGGCGGACTCGTCGAATTGCTGGGAGCGCTTCGGGACCCCGAGACCGTGAAGACGCTGGTGGCGGTGCTGCAGGATTCGCAGGACAAGAACCTCCGGTTCCGGGCGGTGCGTTCGCTGGGAGAGATCGGCCACGCGAGCGCGGTGGCGCCGCTCATCGCGGAGCTGGACCGGCCGGCGGCGCAGCAGGAAAAGGACGTCGTCGCGGAGGCGGTGAGCGCGCTCGCACGGGTCGGAGGCGAAGAAGCCCGGATGCGGCTGGAAAGCGCGCTTCAGGACTTCCTCGCGAACGACAACAAGAAGGCGCGCGAGAACGCGGCGCGCGGCCTCGCGAAGCTCGGGACGACCGCTTCCGTGACTCCGCTCATGAAATGCGCGAAGACCGATCCGGATCTGGCGGTCCGGAAAGAGGCCTGGGCATCGTCGTTCGCGCTCGCGGACGCCGCGACCAGCCGGTTCGACGCGCTGGAGGACCTGATCGCGCGCCTCGACCGCCCTGAGGACGCGGGGTGGCGGGTCCAGGTGCGCGTCGTGATCGTCAAGCCCGGCAATTTCCCGGCGGATCCGGAGCGCGTGAAACGGCACGTGCGACCGCTTGCGGAGGATTACTTCCGGGATAGGGACTGGCTGAACGCGAAAACGTGGTTCGAGGAGGCGATGAAGTCGGCGCCGGAGGACAAGGAGATCCAGGTCCGCCTCGTCGTCTGCCGGACGCGCGCCGCGGACCACGCGGGCGCGGTCGGACTTGGCGGGACACTGCTCCCCAACATCCCCGCCACGACCCCCGCGGGCGTGGACCTGCGGCGCGCGCTCATCGAAAGCCGAAGCGCCCTCCGCGAGTACTGGCGCGCGCGCGCGCTCGTCCCCGACGTCCAGACCGCCGCTTCCCTGCCCCGCGAAGACCGCGACTGGTTCGAGGAGAAGCGGCTGTCGCTGGACGCGGCGATCCGGGAGCAGATCGCGGAGGTGGAAAAGCGGTTCCCGGGTTATCCTTCGCTCCCCGAAGCGGAGCAGAGGGCCTTTCACGAGTTCCTGCGGGTGGCGCCTCCGAAGGCCGCGGGCGAGTTTCTGCTCGGGAAGCTCGCCTCCGAGGACAAGGAGGCGCAGGCGGCGGCGGCGAAGCTGCTGGAGGTGCTGACGCAGGTGCGCGTTCCGCCCGACGCGGGGGAGGCGCGGCAGAAGGCGCTCGAGGAGATCCGGAACTGGATCGAGAAGCAGACCCCATGAACCGAACGGAGGAGTCGATGAAGACGCCCGCGCTTCTGGCGGCGGCGGTCGCCCTGGCGGCGGCCGTGCCGGCGGCGGCCGAAGAAGGAAAGGCGCTCCGGCGCGAGGTTCTCGAGAACGGCGCGGTGATCCTCGTGAAAGAGGACCACAACATGCCGGTCGTCACGCTGCAGGCGTGGTTCCGCGTCGGCTCCGTCACCGAGGGCGAAAACCTGGGGCAGGGGCTGTCGCATTTCGTCGAGCACATGATCTTCAAGGGGACGGAGAAGCAGAAGCCCGGCGACTACGCCCGCGCGGTGCGCGCGGCGGGGGGCGCGCTCAACGCGTACACGCATTTCGAACGCACGGTGTTCCACTGCACGATTCGAAGCGAGTTCTTCGACCCGGTGCTCGAGTCGTTCTCCGACGTGATCCAGCACTCGAAGATGGACCCGGAGGAGGCGAAGAAGGAGCAGCAGGTGATCGTGAACGAGCTCAAGATGTACCTCGACGACCCGAACCGGCTGATCCAGTACGCCTTCAACGAAACGGCCTGGCGGTCGCATCCCTGCCGGCACCCGATCGGCGGGTACCTGGACCAGTTCCTGAAGCTGCAGCCGGAGGAGGTCGGACGGTACTTCCGCAGGTTCTACGTCCCGAACAACATGATTTTCATCGTGGTCGGCGACGTGGACGGAGCGGACGCGATGGACAAGGCGAAGAAGGCGCTCGCGGGGTTCGAGCGGAAGGCGCTTCCGCCCGTCGTGCTTCCGGAGGAGCCGGAGCAGAAGGGGACGCGGCGGGAGGTACGGACGTATCCTGTGAAGGGTGCGTCGAGCGGGGCGCGGCTGAAGATGGGGTGGCACGGGGTGGACTGCGGGGACGCGGCGGCGCCGGCGCTGGACATGCTGGCGCTGGTGATGGGGTACGGGGAATCGAGCCGGCTGACGCGGCGGCTGAAGAACGAGAAGCGGCTGGTGCAGTCGATTTACGCGGGGAGCGACACGCCGTCGTACCGGGGGGGTTTCGCGATCGTGGCGACGCTCGACGCGGCGAACCTGGAGGCGGTGGAGAAGGAGGTTCTGGCGATCGTCGAGGAGTTCAAGGCGGCGCCGGTGGGGGCGGAAGAGCTGGGCCGGGTGCTCGCGGCGGTGAATTCGTACAACCGGACGCGCCGGCAGGGAGTCGACAACCAGGCGGACGTGCTGGGCCAGAACGAGATGTACTACGGCAACGCGGAGTACGACGAGATCTACCTGGCGCGGCTGAACGCGGTGACGCCGGAGGAGCTGCAGCTCGCGGCGCGGAAGTACCTGGTGGAGGGGCATCTGACGGTGGCCGCCGTGGTGCCGAGTTCCGGGGGCGGGGGCAGCGAGGTCCCGGCCGGGGCGGCGAAGTCCGAGTTCAAGCCGCAGGTCGAGGAGTTCACGCTGTCGAACGGAATGCGGGTGGTGTTCCGGCAGAATCCGGCGGTGCCCGCGTTCGGGCTCACGATCTCGTTTCTGGCGGGGAGCCGGCTCGAACCGGCGGACAAGCCGGGGCTGGCGAACCTGGCGTCCGAGATGCTGCTCCGGGGAACGAAGTCCCGCACGTCCGCGCAGATCGCCGATGCCATCAGCCGGACCGGGGGATCGTTCCGCGTGCAGGGCGGCCGGAACACGCTGCTCGTCAACGTCGAAATGCTCAAGGAGCACCTTCCGTTCGCGCTGGAGCTGTCGGCCGACGTGCTGATGAATCCGGCGTTCGACGCGGGGGAGCTGGACAACGTGAAGCGTCTGGTGAAGTTCCAGATCGACCGGATGACGCGGGACGCGGGGGGCGCGACCTCGATCCGGTTCCATCGCATGATCTACGGCGACCATCCGTACGCGCACATGCCGGTGGGGACGACGGAGTCGGTGGAGAAAATCGGACCCGAGGATCTGCGGGCGTTCGTGGCGCGGTTCGCGGCGCCGGACAACTGCGTGGTGGGCGTGGTGGGCGACCTGACGGCGGCGGAGCTCAAGGCGGCGCTCGAAAGGGCGTTCGCCGGGTTCAAGCCGGCGGGGGTGAAGCTGCCGGAGGTGCCGGAGGTCGCGAAGCTCGAGAAGGGCGCGAAGGACGACGTGACGGATCCGACGAAACAGATGGGCGTGGCGATGATCGGGTTCCAGACGATCGCCATGGACCACGAGGACCGCTGGGCGCTGCAGGTGGTCGAAGCCGTGATGGGCGGAATGGGCGGCCGCCTGTGGGACGAGGTGCGCGAGAAGCGGAATCTGGCGTACAGCGTCTGGGCGTCGAACGTGGCGATGTACGAACCGGGGTACTTCCAGTTCGGGGTGATGGCGCAGGGTGAGAACCTGGACGAGGCGGTGAAGACGATTCTGGCGGAGGTCGCGCGCATCTCCGAGGGTGCGGTGAGCGACGACGAGCTCGTCGACGCGCGCAACCAGGCGATCGGCGACAACCTGCTGGGACTCCAGAAGAATTCGGAGCAGGCGCAGGCACTCGCGCTCGACACCATCTACGGGATGGGTCCGACGCACGTGTTCGAAATCCCGAAGCTGATCGACAAGGTGACGATTGAGGACCTGAAGCGGGTGGCGAAGAAGTACTTCGACCCCGCCAGGGCGATCCTTGTCGTGACGAGGCCCGCGGGAAAATAGTGGATCTCGATTCGGGCAAGGCGCTCGGCCAGAAGGCCTGGGAGCTGGCCTTCCTGGCGGAGCGCGTCTGGCCGTGGGCCGCGGCGGCCTGGGTCCTCCTCCTCGCGGCGGGCGTCGGCGCGATCCGATGGCTGGACGATCTCTCGACCCGGCCTCCCCGGGAGGTCCCTCCGCGCTTTCGAAACCTCCTGCTGACCTACCGGCTCCTCGACTACGCGTGGCGCTTCCGCCTGCTCTTCCTCGCCCTCATCGGCACGATGGGCGCCTTCTCGGCGCTCTACAACGGGCGGATCGCCCTGCTCCAACCGCTGGTCGACCGCGTCCTGAACGATCTCTCCTGGGCCTCCGCGCGGCCGTTCCTGATCATCGCGATCGTCGTGGTGCCCGTCCTCACGGCGCTCGACTTCCTGCACAACTACCTCGAGGGAGCGCTCAAGCTCCGGGTCATCGTCTCCCTTCGCAACGAAGCCATCGCGCAGATGCTCAAGCTGTCGCTCCGGTTCTTCGGCGAACGCCGCGCGGGCGACCTGCTCTCCCGCCTCACCAACGACGTCCAGGTCAGTCAGAACGCGCTCAACTCCCTCTACGGCGACATCATCCTGCAGCCCATGATGGTCCTCTCCATCGTCGGCGTCGCCCTCCTGATCTCGTGGCAGCTCACTCTCGTGCTCCTGATCGGCCTCCCAGCCTTCGCCTACCCCGTCCTCAGGCTCGGGCGCAGGATCAAGAAGTCCCAGAAGCGGACGCTGGGGACTCTCGGGGAGCTCACCGAGCAGATGCACCAGATGTTCTCGGGGATCCGGACGGTGAAGGCATTCCGCATGGAAGAAGTCGAGATGCGGGAGATGGAGAGGGTAAGCCAGTCCTGGATGAAGAAGTACCTGAAGGTCGTGGCCGCCAAGGCGCTCTCCAGCGGCGTGCAGGAGTTCATGCAGAGCCTCGCCGTCGCGATCATCCTCCTGGGCGGCATTTGGATCATGACCTCGAGATGGATCACCCTCTCCAAAGGCGACTTCCTCGCCTTCCTCGCCTGCTGCGTCGCCCTCAACCGGCCCGTCAAACTCCTCACGAAGTCGTTCAACACGCTTCAGGAATCCCTCGCCGGGTGCGAGCGGGTGTTCGAGCTGATGGAAGTGCCGCCGGAGATCGTCGACGCGCCCGACGCCGTCGACCTGCCTCCGATCCGCGACTCGATCCGGTTCCGGAAGACGACGTTCGCGTACGGCGAGGAGCCCGTGCTCCGGGCGGTGGACGTCGAAGTGCGCCGCGGCCAGGTGGTGGCCATCGTCGGCCCCTCGGGCGCCGGCAAGTCCACGTTTCTCGACCTCCTGTGCCGTTTCTACGACCCGGTCTCCGGCTCGATCGAAATCGACGGCATGGATCTCCGGAAGATCCGGCGCGACTCCCTGCTCGCGCAGGTCGCCGTCGTGTCGCAGGAGAATTTCCTGTTCAACGACACCGTCGGCGAAAACATCCGCTACGGCCGTCCCGGTTCGACGGACGCCGAGGTACAGGAGGCCGCGAAGGCCGCGAACATCCACGACTTCATCGCGCACCTTCCCGAGGGCTATTCGACCCCCTCCGGCGAGCGCGGCACGCATTTCTCCGGCGGCGAGCGCCAGCGCATCGCGATCGCGCGCGCCATCCTCCGCAATCCCGCGATCCTGCTGCTCGACGAGGCCACGAGCGCGCTCGACAGCCAGAACGAGAAGTTGGTGCAGGAAGCGCTGAACCGGATGATGCGGCAGGGCGGCCGCACGACGTTCGTCGTCGCCCACCGTCTCTCGACGATCCAGGGCGCCGACCTGATCCTCGTCCTCGAAAAAGGCGAGCTGGTCGAGACCGGAACGCACGCCGACCTGCTCGCGCGCGGCGGCCTCTACGCGAAGCTGCACCGGGCCCAGTTCGGCGAGCGCGTCCAGCCCGCCGGAGCCCCGATGTGAAGCTGAGAGCGTGAGAAAAACTCGATCTACGGTGCGGTCGGACCTCGCTCGCTTTGCGAGCTCGCCCCGACCGCGCCTGCGATCGAGTTTTTTCACGCTCTCAGGAAGTGCTTTGCCTCCCAGAGTTTGTGAAAAAATCGGTCTGGGTGGCGGAGTTGGCCGGCTCGTTCAGTCTTTGCCAACCGTGGGCCGTTATGCCGGCCGGCGGAGCATCCTAGACCGATTTTTTCAGAAACTCTGACATGTGCGGCCTCTGCGGAATCGTAAGTCTGACCGACCTTCCCGCCGACGCCTCCGCGGCGCGCGCCATGTCCGAGCGCCTGTCCCACCGCGGCCCCGACGACGCCGGCCTCTGGTCCGAAGGCCCCTGCGCCCTCGCCCACCGCCGCCTCGCCGTCATCGACCTCTCCCCCGCCGCCGCCCAGCCCCTCGCCAACGAAGATGGCTCAATCCGAGTCGTGTTCAACGGAGAGATCTACAACTTCGAGGAGCTGAAACGCGACCTCGAGAAGAAAGGCCACGCCTTCCGCTCGAAGTCCGACACCGAAGTCCTCGTCCACGCCTACGAGCAGGACGGCGACCGCTTCGTCGAAAAGCTCCGCGGCATGTTCGCCTTCGCGATCTGGGACGCGAAACGCCGCCGCCTCTTCGCCGCCCGCGACCGCGCCGGGAAAAAACCGTTCCACTACGCGCTCGCCGCCGGCACGTTCCGGTTCGCGAGCGAGCTCCACGCGCTCATGGCCGACCGCGCCGTGCCGCGCCGCCTCGACCCCGCCGCGCTCGATCACTTCCTCCACTATCAGTACGTCCCCGCCCCGATGACCATCTGGCGCGACGCCCACAAACTTCTGCCGGGGCACACGCTCTCGCTCGAGAACGGTGAACTCAAGATCGCGCCGTACTGGGACCTGGATTTCCGCCTGAAGGACGGCTACGCGTCGTCCGCCGAGGCCGAGGAGCGGTTCCGCGGGATCTTCGACGAGGCCGTGAAGCTCCGCCTGATCAGCGACGTGCCGCTGGGCGCGTTCCTGTCGGGCGGGATCGACTCGAGCGCCGTCGTCGAGGCCATGGCGCGGCTCACCGGGCGCCCGGTGAAGACGTTTTCGATCGGGTTCGAGGAAGCGGTCTACAGCGAGCTGCCGCACGCGCGCGAAATCGCGCGGCGGTTCGGGACGGACCACCGCGAGCTGGTCGTGAAGCCGCGTGCGCTCGAGATCCTGCCGGCGCTCGTCCGGCACTACGGCGAGCCCTACGCCGACGCGAGCGCCATCCCCACGTACTACGTCTCGAAGATGGCCCGCGAGTCCGTGACCGTCGCGCTCTCCGGCGACGGCGGCGACGAGTCGTTCCTCGGCTACGCGCGCATCGCGGCGATCGAGGCCGCCGGCCGCCTCGCCGCGCTCCCCCGCCCCGTTCGCGCCGCCCTCGCCGCCGCCGCGCGCCTCCTCCCGCCCGGCGCCAACCCGCGCTCGCTCCCGCGCCGCATCCGCCGCTTCCTCAACCTCGAAGGCGACACCGCCGAAGCGCACTTCACGGAGCTCGTCGCCTACTTCGGCACGGCTCAGCGCCGCGCCCTCTACGCGCCGGAGTTCGCGAAGCAGCTCCCCGGCGACGCCTCGGAATTCATGCACCGCCTCTTCACCCAGGCCCCCACCGGCAATCTCACCGAGCGCGCGCTTTACGCGGAGGCGCGCTCGTACCTGCCCGACGACCTGCTCGTGAAAGTCGACATCGCGTCGATGATGAACTCCCTCGAGGTCCGCTCCCCGTTCCTCGACCACCACGTCATGGAATTCGCTGCGCGGCTGCCGCTCCGGTTCAAGAAGAACGGCCTGGAGACGAAAGGCTTCCTCAAGCGCGCGCTCGCGTCGCGCCTCCCCGCCGACTGCCTGCACCGTCCCAAGCAGGGCTTCGCCGTCCCGCTCGAAAACTGGTTCCGCGGCGAGCTCCGCGACTTCGCGCGCGAGACGCTTCTCTCGCCGCAGGCGCGCGGGCGCGGGCTGTTCCGGGAGGGGGAGCTGAAGCGCTACCTCGACGAGCACGCGGCGGGGGCGGACCATTCGAGCCGGCTCTGGGCGCTTCTGTTTTTCGAGGTGTGGGCGAGTGAGTTTCTGGACGTCCGGAGGTGACGGACGATCATTCTTCGTAGCGGTAGGGGATGCACATCATCCCCCACGCCCGGATCGCCTGCCTCTCACCGTCGGTCCACCCGGGTTCTGCGAGCATCATGTCGCGCACGGCGATCTGCTCCTCGAGCGCACGGCGCGCGTGGTCCGGGTAGAAGCCGTCGGGCATGCTGCGGAAGTTGCGCCACTCGAGGGCGGCGGTGCGGCGCAGGAATTCCGCGACGAACGGGCGGAGGCGTTCCGCCCGCTCCGGCGGCAGGCGCAGCTGGCCGGCCCACGTCGTCGCGGCGTCGGTCAGAGTCTGATCGGTGACCTGGCCCCGGACGTCGATGCGACGGAGCTCCGCGGGATGCGTGCCCCGCCTCCCGAGCGGAATCCAGGACGTCCCGTCCGAATCCCACGCCTCGAGCTGGGCCGGCGTCAGGATCCGCGCCATGCTCGCGTCGAACTCCTCGGCGAGTTTCATGGCGTCCCGGATTGCCTCGAGGGGGTCCTTCCCGCCGCGCGCGGCCAGAAGCGTTTCCCAGGTTTCGCGGGCGCCGGCGAGCGCCGCCTCGAACCGCTCGAGTTGCGCGGCGTCGAGGGCGCGGCCCAGCCCGTCCAGGAAATCGGGGAGCAGCGCCCACGCCTCCGGGGATCGCACGATCTCGATGTCGCTCACGCCCAGTTCGTTCCTCCGCCCGTCCAGCCAGGCCTCCAGCACTCTGAGCCGGCTCTCGCCGGGAAGCCTCTTCCCGGCGTCGCGCCAGGAGGCAAGCCGGGCGCCGGTGTCGCGGGCGATTCCGCGCAGGAGGGCGAACTTCGCGGCCGCAGGATCGGGGGCGGCGGGAATCGAAGCCAGCTCGCGTTCCGCGTCGGCGACCGCCCGGCGCAGGCCGGCGAGGTCGGCTGCGGCGTCGGGACGGACGGCGTGCTCCGGCGTGCCGGAGGTCCGGATCACGGCAACCTGCGCATCGCCGTCGAAGGCCGTCTCCCGCCGCGACCAGGCGAAGGCCGCGCCGAAGAGCGCAGCCCCGGCGGCGAATCCGGCGAAGGCCCGCATCGCGTCGCTCCTCATTTTTTCTCCGGTGCGCAGCAGACGAACTGCGTGAAGAAGTAGTCGGTCTCTTCCTCGGTGAGGCCGAAGCGGTCCATGAGGCGCCTTTGCGCGGCCGCCGCCTCGTCGATGGCCCGCAATTCCAGCTCCTCCCGCTCTTTTCCGGGCTCGAGTTCCTTCCGCTCCAGGTAGGCCTTCGTCGCGGCTTCGTAGTACTCGACCAGCGCGGGCCGGATTTTCTCGAACGTGGCGCCGTCGATCTTCCCCGGCCAGGAGGTCCGCCGGGGCAGGTTGTCGACCTGGGCCGCCACCTCTCCGGGCTCATACGTGCGGAACGTGTTGTGCCAGATGAACTCCGTCGTACGGCCCTGAAACCGGAACACCTCCGCGGAGAGGAACTTCTTCTGGTCCTCGTTGAGCAGCGCCGCGAGTTCCTGCTCCCAGCGGACCGAAGGCCGCACGCCTGCGGCGAATCGCTCCAGCTCCGTCCACTCTCCTCGACGCGCCCGGTAGTCGTTCCAGAATCCGTCCTGCTCCGCCAGCATCCGCTCCAGCGCGGCCTGCGCTTCCTCTTCGAGCGGCAGCCCCGCTGCCTCGAGGAGCCCGGCGAACAGCCGATCGATCGCAGGGCTGAACCCGACTTCGTTCGGCGTCACTCCCATTTCCGCCGCGAGGGCGCTGCGGTAGTTCCCGAGGGAATTCTGAAGCGCCATTTTCCGGTCCGGCGTCCCGAAGTCGCGGAGCGCCTTCGCGAGTCCGCGCGCGAAGTCGCGCGGCGTGGGGAGCACGGTCGCGGGCGCGGGCGCCGCGCGGCGGGCCGCGATCCCCTTCCTCAGTTCCTCGAGCCGGGCTTCGAGCGCCCGCCGCTCCGCGCTCCCGTCCTCGCCCGCGCGCAGCACGACGGGCGGCGAGCCCGCCTCGACCGCCGCCGAGTCGCCGGGACCGAGCCGCACCTCCGCGCCTTCGCTCTTCATCAGGACGATCCCCGCCGCCACCGCGACCGCGACGATTCCCGCCGTCGCTCCCTTGACTTCCGGACGCATGAGCACCTCCATCCTGATCCCGCCGGAACCCGCCGACTCGAACGTCACGTGGGCCGCCCGGACCCGCCGGTCCCGCGGCGCCCACTCGTCGTCGTAGAAAACCCGCCCGTCGATCTGCTCGACCGCGCCGTCCTCGAGCACGCGCGTCCCCGATCCCTCGCGGGCCCACATCCAGCTGTCCGGCGACCGCGCCGTCCCCGCGCTCGCGCGTTCCTCCGCCGGCCGTGTCAGCCCCCACACCGACACCGCCAGCAGCGCCGCCGCCGCCGCCCCCATCCAGAACGGCCGCCACGAAACCTGCGCCGCCGGCTCGAACGCCGCCTTCACCGCCTCCCGCTCGCGCTGCCTCGCCTCCCGCTCCGCCCGGCACGCCGCACACCCGCCCACGTGCGCCCCCGCCGCCGCCGCTTCCCCCTCGTCCAGAAACCCGTACGCCAGCAGCGCCAGCGTCTCGCGCGAAGGATGCGTCATCGCTCTTCCTCCGCCATCCAGGCTCCCAGCCGCGCGATCGCGCGCGACGCGTGCGAGCGCACGGTGCCGGGCGGAATCTGCAGCGCCTCCGCGATCTCCTGGTGCGTCATCCCGTGGCGCGTGCGCATTTCGAGCACGGCGCGCTCGACCGGATCGAGCCGCGGGAGCAGGGCGCGCAGCCGGTCGGCGTCGGGCGCCGCGGGCGCGGGCATCGCCACGGGTTCGGGCGCGCTCCCGAGCGACACCGGCATGCGCCCGCGATCCGAGAGCATCGTGCGCGACGTGTTCCGCGCGATCGCGAGAATCCAGGGCCCGAAGTCGCGCGAATCGTCGTACGTCGCGAAACTCTGCATCATGCGCCGGAATGTCTCCTGGGCCGCGTCGCGGGCCTCGTCGGGACGCCCGAGAAATCGGTAGCCGACGGCGAAGACGGGCCCCTCCCACCGGCGCGCCAGCGCGTCGAGGGCGGCCCGATCGCCGTTTCTCGCGCGCAGAGCGAGGTCCCGGTCCCCGGTCATCCGTGAGACTCTACTGGGAAGAGGCGGAAGTGCTGCAGGAGAGTCGGAATTTTCGGGGCGACGGAAGCCCTTATTTCACCGACAGATACGGCGTCGCCCGGTGGCGGATCGCCTGTTTTTTCTCTTCGTCCCAGCTCGCGGGCGCGGGCTGTTCCGGGAATAGGAAGCGAAGCGGTACCATGGCAAGCACGCGGAGGGTGCGGTTCATTCGAGCCGGCTGTGGGCGCTGCTGTTCTTCGAGGTCTGGGCGGCGTAGGAAGGGCGGATTCGATGCCGGAACTCCCGGGAGACGGGATGGGTGGCCTGATCCGAAAGTGCGGCGTTCTGGTCGCGTTGTTCGTGATCGCGCTCCTGGTTGCTTTCTACCTCCGGAGAACGGGGGCTTCGCGATCCGTGGAGCAGGACAGGAGTCCAGTACAGGCGGCCCGTGATCCCAAGAACGAACCCCTCGAGCCGGTCGGTTCCGGATCTCAGGATCCTGGAGTATCGGAGTCCGGCATAGCGCCGGCCGAATCGAGCAAAGCCATTCTCGAAGGACGAGTCACCGATGCAGTCACTGGAGATCCTCTCGCCCATGCAGCGGTCGTGGGAGAAGCGACCCGGGTCGCGGGAAAGCAGCGGGAGAGATTCCAGACCGTCGCGGACGACACGGGCCGCTACCGGGTCGAGCTGTCAGGGGGCGAATACGAAGTGAACGCATCCGCTGACGGGTACGTGCCGGCAAAAGCGGAGTGGCTTCTCCGCAGGGTCAGGAAGGCGGTGTGGGCTCCCGGAGAGCGGGAGGAGCGTCCGTTTCAGATCGTGGTCGGAGCGGGTCCCGCGGTGAAGCGTGACTTCGCGCTTTCACCAGGGGCCGAGGTGCGCGGAATCGTCACGGACGAGTCCGGCCGCCCGCTTGCCGGAGCGACGATCCGCCTTGCTCTCCATTGGATCGACTCCCCGCAAGGGAGGACCGGTTGGGCCTACATGCTCGTACCGGCCGAGCGCTTCTCGGCCGTTTCCGACGAGACGGGCTGCTTCAGGATCGGCGGTCTGCTTGCGGAGGGAGCCGCGGAATTCGAGACGCGATGCCGCGGCTTCTCCACCGCGATGACCGAGGTCCCATTGGTTTCGCGCTCGTGCGAGGCAAGAATCGTCCTCAAGGCCGCGCCGGCCATTTCCGGAATCGTGACGGACGAGAGCGGGTCTCCGGTTCCCGGCGCGACGATCCTCTGCCCGGGCGCCCGCGAGTGGGAGGACCGGTATGAAACGGCGGACCAGACCGGCCGATTCAAAATTGTGGATCCAGCGCAGCGATGCCTCTGGCTCGCCGCCTGGGCGCCCGGTCACGGCTGGTCGGGCCTCCGACTGAACGGCGAAAACACTGCGGACCTGAAAGTCGTCCTGCCGGCCGCGTCCGCCATCCTCCGCGGGGCCGTGCGGGACGAAGCCGGCCGGCCGGTCGCCGGGGCGCGCGTCGTGGTAACCCTGCTGCGGCGCAAGACAGGCCCGCTGAACGGGGTGCTGGCCTTCGATGTGGAGGAACGTACCGGGATCGCCGGAGAGAGTGGCGGGATCCTGGTCCATCTTCCTGCCAAAACCGGCGGGCCACTGACAACCACCGACGAACGGGGCGAATTCTGCCTCGAAGGCCTCTGCCTGGGCGATGGCTGCGCGATCGAACTCGCCGTGGCCGCGGAGGGTTTCTTAACGAAGCGGCTCAACCTCGACGCCGTCCGGTCGCTGGACCTGACCTTGCGGGCCGGCGATCCCTACGAGGACGACGAAGAGGAATAGCGCTCGCTCGCCCTTGCTGTTCCCCCACTTCAATCGATCCGCAGATACGCCGTCTGCCGCTGGTGGTACACTTGCACGTACGTCAGGAGGTACATCGATGGCCAGGATTCCGGAAGTCATCACCGTCAGCGATCTCCGCCAGAGCGCGGCCGCTATCCTGCGACGCGTGCGCGGCCAGAAACTGCCCGTCGTGATCACTCAGCGGGGCCGCGCTTCCGCCGTGATGCTGAGTCTGGACGCCTACGAGCGGGCGGAGAATGCCCGCGAGGTTCTGCTGCTCCTGGCGCGCGGAGAGAAGGAGATTGCTGCCGGGAAGGGGCACGATCTCGAAAGCGTGCTTGCCGACGCCGATGCCCTGCTGCGTGAAGAAACGCCGTGAGAGTCCGATTCACGCCGACCGGCAGAGCGCAGTTTCTCGCCGTTGTCGAATTCATCCGAAGGGACCGCCCATCTGCCGCGCAGCGATTCCGCAAGCGCGCGGGGACCGCTCTTCGGCGGCTGGAAGATTTCCCGAATTCGGGCAAGTCCCTCCCTGAGTTCCCCGATCTTCCACATCGGGAGGTCATCGTTCCGCCCTATCGGTTCTTCTATCGTGTCGAGGGGACGACCGTGTGGATCATGGCCGTGTGGCACTCGGCGCAACTTCCAGGGAAACCTGGTTCGTAGTCCGTGGACGAAGCGGCCGATTCAGCGGCTGCGGCGGAGCGTGTGTTGAGCGGTCGGCCGTTCGCCCGCCTCCGTCCTTACCGGCTCTCACTTGACCCACACATATCCCGTCTGCCACCTCCTGATCGCCGCCCGTTCTTCCTCGTCCCACCGCTCGTCCGCGAGCATCTTTTTCTGCAGCGCCGCCTGGATCGCCGCCTGCCGCTTCCGCCACGCCAGCGGGATGTTCCCGGATCCGTCGTCGGACGCGCAACCCAGGGCCGCGATCTCACCGGCGTACTCGTCGGCGAAATCACGGAAGCGCACTCCCTGGCCTGCCATTCCGAGGATCTCGCTGCCCCACGCCTCGGACAACCCGCCGCCGGCCGTTTCGGAGGCGGCGTCGAACGTCTCGCCCCATCCGCCGCGCCGGCGACCGACGACTACGACGCTGTCCTCCGGCCGGTCGCCCTCGACGCACGCCGCAAGCGCGGTCTGCTGCTCGACGCTGAGGATCGAGTTCAGCCAGTCCTCCTCCTTCGCCGCGAGCTCCAGCGACGCCGCGGCGCGCTCGAGCGGCGTCTGCTTCCGCCGTGCCGAGAGCAGGTCGCGCCACGACGCCTCTTCGAACATCAGGAGCTCGTCCAACCGGTGCCGCTGGTCCGGCGACAGCGGCAGCCCGCGGCCATCGAGGAACGCCGCCGCCATCCGGTCGCGGTCCGGGTGGCACAGCATCTCCTCGTCCGAGAGCAGGTGCTCGAAGCGCGCGCGGTTCAGGAGGTGCAGAACCCGTTTCGCCGCTGCCACCGGACCCGGCGTCCCGATCCCGTCGCCCAGCGACCGCCCGTACGCGAGCGCCTCCGACGCCGCCCGGTCGCGCGCCTCAGGCTCCGGCGGCAGCCCCGCCAGCTCGGCCTCGGCGGCGGCGAGCGCTTCGCGAAGCGGTTTCAGGTCCTCCGCTGCCGCCTCGGGGGCGGCGGCGCCGTCCGCGAGAGCCGCTTCCCCCTGGACGCGGAGCCGCCCGACGCCCGCGAGCGCCGCGGCGGCGAGCGCGGCGCCGGCGAGGAAACCGAGGATGGCCTTCATCGGTCCTCCTTCGCGGGCATCGCGTAGTCGAGCAGGTACGGGCGCGGGATCATCTCCTCGCGGATCTGCGCCTCCTTCAGGAGCCGCCGGCGCGTCGCGGCGCGGATTTCGAGGAAGCGGCAGAACTCTTCGACGTCGGAGATGCTTTTGCGGTCTTCGAGGCGCGATTTCTGGACTTCGTTGTGAAGAGCGATGCACTGCGTCATATGGTCGCGGAGAATTTCGCGCGCGCTTTCAAAGCCGCCGTGGACGTCCTGGTTGCGCAGCTTGTTGAGTTCGCTTTCGACGCCGTCGTACGGGTCGATCTCGAGGGGGGAGCAGGCGGGCATCCAGCGCCACTGGTCGAGGAGGACGGCGATCTCGTCGAGTTTCTCGAGCTGCGCGGGGCGGAGCATCGCCAGCATGCGGTCTTCCCAGTCGGCGGTGCCGCGCAGTCCGGAGATGAGGCGTTCTTCGGCGGTCGCGCCGCCGGTCGCGGAGAGATGCCCGGCGAACCACGTGTCGGCGTCGCCGAGGAACGCGGCGAACTGGCGCGCCTGCTCGCCGTCGAGCGGCACGCCGCGGGCCTTGAGGTACGCGACGATGTACCGCTCGCGCAGCGGCCCGAACTCGAGGTCCACCTGCTCGACGCCGCGTTCCTCCGAGAGCCACTCGAGCAGCAGATTGATCCAGACTTCGGCCTCCTCCGACCGCCCCGTCATCGGCCCGTCCCCCGTCACCGCGCCGATGATCCACCTCACGACCTCGTCGTCCGGCACGCCGCGCCCCGCCGCCATCGATCCCGGCCGCGCCGTCGCCGCCGACTCCAGCCGCCCGCGGACTTCCGAGAGCCGGTTCTCCAACCCGCGCCGCTCCGAAACCACCGGCGCCGCCACCGCGACCGCTTCCTCGACCTCAGGCGCCTCCACCATCCTGCGCCCGCGCATGGCCGCCCACGCCGCCGCCGCCGCGACGACGCCCGCGAGGAATCCGATGAAGGCCGCGCGCATTGTCCCCCTTGTCGGCCGCCTCCGCCCCCGGGGCGCACCGCGACGCTCAGATGCTAACGGAAAGACTGGGACCTGGTTCAGCGTCGGGCGCTTGCAGTCCGTCCGCCGGAACGCGAAGTCAGACGCCGGGTCGCCTCGGACATTTTCAAGAGGGACCGAAGCGCTTCGTTCACCGCAGCCGAACTGCGAAAGGCCTTTGCAACGTCGGGTTCCAGGACGACGACATTGGCGCCTTCCTTCAGGAGGCGACGGTAGTATTTTCCCCGGACGGCTTTCGAGTAATCGAATTCATACTCGGTTCTCATCTCGTCCGGCGTCGCTGAGTTTCTAGCTTTCATGACGTTTCCTCTCGCCAGGGGTCGCGCGCCGGGCGCTGATCAGGCGCATGGATCCGCCGCGCTCCACGTGACAGACGACCAGGAGCCGGTTTCGAGCCGAGTATCCCACAGTAATGGAACGACGCTCTGCGTCGGAATGATCAGGATCCTCAAGGTCCCGGCCAGAGGATCGTAGAAGACGGTAACGGCTTCGTCGAAGGAGACGCGGTGCTTCCGGAGATTGGAAGCCGCTTTGCTCCCGTCCCACTCGAAGCGCATGGAGGCAATCCCAAGGATGGGGTCAACTCTGTCGGCCGATGTCAGTGCAACGAGGAACCTGTTCTGACGGGGCGGAACGGCCGGAATGCGACCGAAGGACTCTACCAACGGAGGAAGTCACCGGACATCGAAAACCCGGGCCCCTGTTCACCGGCCGGTTGTCCCTTGAATCTCCCATTTCCGGGAAGTGCTCGCGCCCGTTCAGTCATCTCGCGATGAGCCAGGCGGCTCCTCCGTCGGAGGCGGTCGCGATCGCCCGCGGGGTCTTCCCGCCGGGAACGGCGATCGGCGCCCATTCGCCGCCCTCCACCAGGGATCTCGTCTCAAACGGACTGGAAAACACGATCTCATTCTGATCCGGGGACACTGAAAACGTCCCATGCCCGTGGAACGGGTACAGCCACTTGTCCGGAATCTCGCGGAGGCTCGCCCACGTCTTCCCGCCATCGTCGGAACTCTCGCCCCCAGGTCTCCCCCGCGTCGGTCGTGAGGTAGACCTCGGCGCGGCAGGCTTCCGTCATCAGGAACAGGAGGACCGGAAGGACAGACCATCGGATTCGGCAGCTCATGAGGGATTCAAACGGCGACGCTGTGCGCGGGTTCGGTCGCAGGTGCGGAGATTCAGCGATCCCCTTCGTAGAGCTCATCCCACGCCCGGATCTTCGCCATCTCATCCTCCGTGAACCTGCGATCCTCCAGCATCATCTTCTGTACGGAAGCGTGAATCTCGAGCTGTCGCAGCCGGTACGAAAGAGACGTACGGCCTTCCTTCCCGTAGTCCGGCACCCCGATTTCCAGCATCAGGCGGGCGTATTCCGTCGCGTACGTCCGTAGTCGCGGGTCATCCTGGGCCTGCCCGAAGATGTCCGATGCCCATTTTCGGGAGAGCCTCTCCCCCGAAGGGTCCTGGCGGAAATTCACGCGCTCGCAGTTCGTGCTGGGGTCGGACCGCACGAGCACCACGTCTCGATAATCGAAGATCCCGCCTTCGTGGGCTCTCAACGCGGCGAGTTGCTCTCCATTCAGGATGGACTCGAGCCGGCGGTCCCATTCGCAGGCTTGCTCCGTGAAGAAGCGCGCGCGTTCGACCCAAGGGACGTCGGGTGGGTTCTTGCGGATCCGGTTCAGGGATTGGCGCTCCTCCGCGATCAGTTTCATCATTCGATCGATCTGATCGGCGCTCAGCGGAAGTCCAAACCCATGGAAGAAGTAGACCACCAGCAGATCGCGCTCAGCACACAGCAGGGCCTCGAACGAGTCGCCTTCGCCATCGCACATATTCAGGTATGCGAGGACCCGTTTGCGCCAGGCTTCGACGCCCGCGCCACGGAGACCCTCTTCTCGCAGGGCCTTGCCGTATCCCAGCGCCAAATCGGCCCAAGGTTGGGTCGTGGGCGGAATCAACACGCCGGGGCGTTCCGAGACTGGATCATAGGTGCCTGGGAATTGGATTGGGGCGGGCGTGGGCGCGGAGTCCGGCGACGTCCCTGGGATGCCCGATGGCGGAGAGATGTGCCGGCCGCCACTGGCGTGCTCGCCCGACCGTGCCCGGCGCCACCACCAAGCGCTCGCCAGGACGGCGGTGGCGACGGTCATCCCGATCATGAGCACTTTGAGTCGCCGGTCCATCCTCACATCATATCGCCGAGCGCCCCGCCCCCCCGCTCCGCCCAATTCATCATTCACAATTCAAAATTCAAAATTGCCCTTCCCCGTCAGCCCCCCTCCTATCGATACCTCTCGATTCTCCATCTCCCCCCTTCCCCCACCACCATCACCGCCCCGCTCTTCCATGTCCCCTCCACCGGCACTCCCAGCGCCCTGTAATCCGCTTCCACATCCGGCGACAGGAACCACTCCCTCGCGCTCGCGACGGCGATCGCGGGCCTGACATGGGCGGGCAATTCCAGCGATCTTGAAGAGGCTCCGCCGTGATGCGGGATCTGGAGGACATCCGCGCGCGGCGGATCGCGCATCAAGGCCGCGACGGCGCGGCGCTCGGCGTCGCCGGTGAGGAGGAGGCTGAGTCCGTTGGATTCCACGAACAGCACGACGGAAGTGTCGTTTGGTTTCCATCCTGGCGTCGCCGCAGGCGGGCCGAGGACGCGGACGGGGATGCCGGAGCGTGTGAAGAGCGTGTCGCCGTCGCGCACGATCAGGGTGGGCACTTCGGCGGCGGCAACGAGCACGGCGCGCGCGCGCGGGTCCGTCAGGAACGATTCGGAGATCACGAGTCGGCGCACGCGGAATCGCCGGATGAGCGAAGCCGCGCCCGAGATGTGGTCGGCGTCCGCGTGCGTGAGGACGAGCGTGTGGATCGTCGTTCGCCGCCGGGTCCAGAGGTAAGGCGCGGCGACGCGTTCGCCGGGGTCGGAGCGGCCGGAAGCGCCGGCGTCGACGACCCAGGCGTCGCCGTCGGGGAATTCGAGGACGGCGGCGGCGCCCTGGCCGACGTCGAGGAAGGTGGCGCGGAATTCGGTTGGGGCGGGGCGTGCGAAGTAGATTGCCGGCCAGGCGGCGAGAGGAACGAGCAGGGCCGCCGCGGCGCGCGGGCGGCGGACGGCGAGGGCGAGGACGGCGAGCGACGCCACGGCCCAGCCGGCGGGCGGGCCCGGGACCCACGCGTGGCCGCCGGGCATCGTCCCGAGGGCGCGCACCACGAATTCCCCGGCGGCGGCGGGCGCGGCGAGGACCGGGGCCACCGCGGCGACCGCTTCAGGAGAAATCGCTCCGACGATCCCCGCCGCGGCGCCGAGGCCCAGGAGGAGCGCGGCGAGCGGGACGACGAGGAGGTTTGCGGCGAGGGAGACCGGGCAGACGATGTTGAACCACGCCCAGGTGATGGGGGCGGTGGCGAGGCCGGCGGCGAGGGAGGCGCTCACGAGGTCGGCGGCGGCGCGGCGCGGGGCGGCGGCGGGGCCGGAGATGCGGGCCGCGCCGAGGGCGCGCGCGAGCGGGCGCGCGGCGACGACGAGGGCGAGAACGGCGGCGAAGGAGAGGTGGAAGCCGGCGCCGAAGAGGTCTTCGGGGTTGACGGCGAGGACGACGAGGGCGGCGGCGGCGAGGGAGTTGACCATGTCGCCGCGGCGCCAGAGGAGGCGGCCGCCGAGGAGGGCGGCGGCCATGGCGGCGGCGCGCGTGACGGGGGGGGACCAGCCGACGCGGGCGGCCTAACCCAGGGCGAAGGCGAGGGCCGCGAGGCCGGCGCCGCGGGCGCCGGCGCCGAGGAGGCGGGCGAGGCCGGCGGCCATGGCGATGACGAGGACGAGGTTGAGGCCGCTCACGGCGAGGACGTGCGCGGTGCCCGACGTCACGAACGCCTGCTCGAGGTCGGGCGCGAGTGCGGAGCGGTCGCCGAGCAGGAGCGCCCGGTAGAGCGCGCCGCGCGGCCCCGCCGCGTCGAGGCCGCGCGCGATCCGCTCGCGCAGCACGCCGCGCGCGACCTCGGGCCACGGCCCGCGCCCCTCGACGACCACACTCGCCGGCCGCCCCACGCGCAGCAGCCGCCGGATCCCGGAGCGCGCGAGGTGCGCCGCGAAATCGAACTCCCCCGGGTTGCGCGCGCCGCGCGGCGCCGCGAGCCAGCCCGTCGCGCGCACGCGGTCGCCCCCGCGCAGCGCCGGCGTCCCCTCGCCCACGACCACGCGCACCGTGCCGCGCGCGTCCCGCCACCCCTCCGCCCCCGCCACGCGCTCGACGTCCAGGAGGAACCAGCTCCCGGGCGGCGCGCCGTCGTTTTCGCCGGAAGCGCCGAAGGCTTCGGGCGGCCGCGCGATCACGCCCTCGATCTCCGCCGCGCCCTCGCCCGCGCGCCCGATGTCGCGCGGATCGATCCGGCGTTCGTGGGCGAGCCGCGCGATTCCCGCGCCGAACGCCACGGCGGCGAGGGCCGCGACGGCCGCGCGCCGGTCGGCCCCCGCGTGCGCGAGCCATGCGAGGGCCGCGCAAAGCGCCACGCCGCCGATCGCGATCGCCGGAGCCGCCGGGTGCGGAAACGCGTCGGCGAACAGAATTCCACCCAGGAACGCGAGCGCCGGAATCAGGAGCGGCCGCGAATCGGCGCCCGTCTGACCCGGCAGATCCCGCGCCCTCCCGTCCACTCCCCGACCTCCCCCTCAACCCGGCTCCATGAAACTCGCCCGTTCCCCGCGCCAGCATAAGCCCGCCAATCTCCAGCCGCCAGCCCCCTCCCTCCGGAGCCGCTGCCTCTCAATCCACGTCCGCTCCTCGTGGCTGCGTTTATGACTTCTGAGAGCGTGAGAAAAAATCGATCTACGGTGCGGTCGGACCTCGCTCGCTTCGCGAGCTCGCCCCGACCGCGCCTGCGATCGATTTTTCTCACGCTCTCAGGAAGTGCTTTGCCCCCCAGAGTTTG
>JACPRD010000149.1 GCA_016190145.1 Planctomycetota bacterium
CCCCCAGGCCCCCCCTCCTCCCGCGGAACCCCCGGCCGAGGAACCCCCCAAGTCGTTCGATGACGAACCTCCCCCTCATGATTCCCAGGAGCCTTTCTAAGTCATGCTGAAGCCCAGAGAACGTTCCGAACGCAAGCCCGACAGAGATGACCCCGGCCTCGGGATCGACGAGGGCGGCGAAGCAGGAGCCGCGGGCAAGAAGAAGTACCGGAAGTTCCGCAAGGACAACCGGTGCCGTTTCTGCCGCGAAAAAGGAAAGCAGTCCAGGGTGGACTACAAGGACATCCACATTCTCCAGAAACTCTGCACGGCCCAGGGAAAACTCTTCAGCCGCAAGCGCTCCGGTAACTGCGCGCGCCATCAGCGCGCGGTGAAATGGGCGGTGAAGCGGGCTCGGTACCTGGCGCTGCTGCCGTTTGTCGGGTAAAGGGGCGCGAACATGGCGACGAAGGTCCTGCTGTGGCAGACGATCGACAAGCTGGGGAAGCGTGGCGACCAGGTCACGGTGGCGGACGGCTACGCGCGGAACTACCTGTATCCGCGGCGGCTGGCGACGCCGGCGACGGGGGGCGCGGCGCGGGAGTTCAAGGCTTCGGCCCGCAAGGCGGAGAAGGTGGAGCACGAGATCAAGAAGCAGTACAGCGCGCTGGCCGCGGAGGTCGGGAACTCGCACGTGACGGTGGAAATGCTGGCGAACGCGGAAGGCGTGCTGTTCGGCAGCGTGACGCCGTCGACGGTCGCCGAGGCGCTCAAGCGGGCGGGCCTCGAGGTCAACGGGAAGTACATCCTGATCGAGACCGCCATCAAGAACCTGGGCGACTACACGATCACCGTGCGGTTCCACCCCGAGGTGCAGGCGAAGCTGAAGCTCACCGTGGCGCCATCGAAGGCGGAGGCGGCGAAGGAAGACACGGACGAGGAGAACCCGTTCACGAAGGGAATCAGCGTGGACGAGGCGGAGCGCGGGGATCCGAAGCTCCGGGGGAAGCGTCCGAAGAAAAAGAAGGAGGGGGAGGATCGGAAGCCGGGCGGGGCGAAGAAGGAGGGTGGCGAGGCCGCCGCCGCCGCGCCGGCCGAGGCCGGCGGGGAGAAGAAGGAAAGCGCTCCGAAGGCCGAGAAGCCCGCAGAGAAGAAGAAGTAGTCCTGCAGGAATCCAGGGACCCCGCGGCGACGCGGGGTCCTTTTTGTTCCTGCCTCCGGCGTTCCGCGATGTAAGTTATCCGCTTCCCAATCGTCGGCGCTTCCCATGCCCTCCCCCGAAGAACGACTCCAGCCGCAGAACCTCGAAGCCGAGCAGTGCCTGCTCGGCTCGCTGCTGCTCGACTCGACGCAGATCCACGAGGTGGACTCGAAGGTCGACGGGGGCAGCTTCTACCAGAAGAAGCACGGCACGCTGTTCCAGGCGATCGCCGTGCTGGCCAACGAAGGCAAGCCGGTGGACGCGGTCCTGCTGCGCGAGGAGCTGTCGCGGCGCGGGTTGCTGGAGGAGGTGGGCGGGAACGAGTACCTGCTCGCGCTCGTGAACTCGGTTCCCTCGGCCGCGAACGCCGAGTACTACGCGGACATCGTGCGCGAGAAGGCTCTGGTGCGCGGTTACATCCAGGCGGCGACGGAGATATTGCGCAAGGCGTACGACGCCTCGACGTCGTCGGAGGATCTCTCCGTCCTCGCCGAGCAGGAGATCTTCAAGATCAGCCAGGGGCAGACTTCGACCGCGACCCCGATCCACAAGATTCTCGGCCCCGTCTTCAACCGGATCCTGGCGCTTCGCGACCGCGCGCGGCGCATCACGGGCGTTCCGACGGGCTACTACCTGCTCGACGACATGATCAGCGGCCTTCAGCCGGCGCAGCTGCTCATCGTGGCGGGCCGGCCGTCGATGGGGAAGTCGAGTTTCGCCCTGAACATCGTCGAGCACGTCGCCATCAAGGAGCAGCAGCCGGTCCTGGTCTTCTCGCTCGAAATGCAGGGCCAGCAGGTGGCGCAGAACATGATCTGCAGCCACGCGCGCATTGACGCCCACAAGGTGCGCAAGGGGACGATCTCGGAGGACGAGAAGGCGCGCCTGGTCGAAACCGCCACGGGCTTTTCGAGCGCCCCCATTTTCATCGACGACTCCGCGGGCCTCACCGTCAACCAGATCCGCTCCCGCGCGCGCCGCTTCCATCTGAAGGAAAAGCTCGCACTGATCATCATCGACTACATGCAGCTGATCGAGGTGAAGAGCGCCGAGGCGGGGTCGCGTTTCGACAACCGGCAGACGGAGATCAGCTACATTTCGCGATCGCTCAAGGGCCTGGCCCGCGAGCTCAACGTGCCGGTGATGGCGCTGTCGCAGCTGAATCGCGAGGTGGAGAAGCGGACGGACCACCGGCCGATGCTGGCGGATCTGCGGGAGTGCGTTACGGGCGACACGCTGGTCCTGCTGGTGTCGGGGGAACGCGTGCCGATCCGCGAGCTGGTGGGACGATCGCCCAGGGTTGTTTCGATGACGTCAGAAGGAAAACTCACGACGGCGCTGGCGGACCGGGTGTGGCGCGTGGGTGAGCGGGCAGTTTGCGAGGTCAGATTGGCCAGCGGTCGCACGATTCGAGCCACCGCCGAGCACCGCCTGATGGGGGCCGGCGGATGGGTCCGCGTCGGCGAACTGGCGCCCGGGGACCGCCTCGCGCTTGCTCGCAGAATCCCGGCGCCCACGGACTCCATCAAGTGGTCGCCCGCACGGGTCGCACTGCTCGGCCATCTCATCGGAGACGGCAGTTACCTCAGCGGCCAGCCCATGCGGTACACGACGAGCTCCGAAGACAACAGCCGCCTCGTGCGCGACGCTGCAAGGCGCGAGTTCGGCGCGACGGTCAAACGATATGCTGGTCGGCGCACATGGCACCAGTTGCTGATCAGCGGCAACGGAAACCGCTGGCACCCGGCGGGCGTGAATCAGTGGCTTCGCGAGTTGGGGATATTCGGACAGCGGTCGTGGCAGAAAAGGGTGCCGCTCCAGGCCTTCCTCCTCCGCGACGAACAGACAGCATTGCTCCTGAGGCATCTCTGGGCGACCGACGGGACGATTTCCCCGCGGAGGAAGGGGCCCGGCAGCCACGCGGTCAACTATTCGACCAACAGCCCGGGACTTGCCCTGGATGTCGCGGCGCTCCTCGCGAGGCTGGGCATCGTGGCGCGCATCCACGAGCTGAAGCAAGGTCGTCACCGGCCGATGAAGGTTGTTTCGGTGACAGGTGCATCGCAACAGCGGCGTTTTCTGGAAATCGTCGGCGCCTTCGGCCCGAAAGTTCCCGATGCCAAGCGGCTGAAGTCGCTGGTCGAGGACCTTGCGGATAACACCAACGTGGACACGCTTCCCCGGCAGACCTTCGAAAGCGTCCGGTCGCGCATGCGGGAGCAGGGCATTTCTCACCGACGGATGGCGAAACTGCGCGGGACGTCGTATGGCGGGTCGGCACACTTCAAGTTCAGCCCCTCGCGCAGCACGCTGGCGGAGTACGCTGAGATTCTTGATGACGACGAACTTAGGGCGCAGTGCGCCAGCGACTTGTTCTGGGACCGTGTTCTGGCCGTCCGCCCGGCAGGTCGGGAAGTTGTGTTTGATCTCACGGTTCCGGGAACCTCATCCTGGCTGGCGGACGGAATCGTGAGTCACAATTCCGGAGCCATCGAACAGGACGCTGACGTGGTGATGCTGCTCCATCGCGCGGGGTACTACCGCGATTCGGGGCGGGAGGACGACACCGAGGCGGAGGTGATCATCGCCAAGCAGCGGTCGGGCCCGGTGGGGAAGGTGGAGCTGCGGTGGTTCAAGCAATTCACGCGGTTCGACAACGCGGCGGCGGTGCACGAAGAGGCGGAGGCGGAGGCGTAGGGGGTGGAGCTTCCTTCCGCGGACCATCGGCCGTGGCCCCTGCCTTCGGGGCCGTGGGTGATGAAGCAGTCGTGGTGCGACCTCCTGTTCGCGCACTGGCCGGTTCCGGTTGACGCGGTGCGTCACAAGGTGCCGGCGGGGCTCCAGGTGGACGTCTTCGGCGGAAGCGCGTGGATCGCGGTGGTGCCGTTCCGGATGGCGGACGTGCGGCTGCGCGCGCTGCCGACGGTGCCTGGCACGGGCGAGTTCCTGGAGCTGAACGTCCGCACGTATGTCACGGCGGAGGGAAAGCCCGGCGTGTGGTTCTTCAGCCTCGACGCCGAAAGCCCCGTCGCGGTGGCGGCGGCGCGGACGTGGTTCGGGCTGCCTTACTGGCGGGCGGAGATGTCGCTCCGGCGCGAGGACGGGGCGATCGAGTACGCCAGCCGCCGGACGCACAAGGGGGCGCCCCCGGCGGAACTCCGGGCGCGGTACGCGCCGGCGGGGGAAGCGTTCCGGTCGGCTCCCGGGACGCTGGAGCACTTCCTGACCGAGCGCTACTGCCTCTACGCGCCCTCCGGACGCGGACTCGTGCGCGGCGAAGTCCACCACGCGCCCTGGCCGCTCCGGCGCGCCGAAGCGGACCTGCGCGTCAACACCATGGCCGAGGCGGCCGGGTTTGCGCTTCCGGAGACGCCCCCGCACCTCCTGTTCGCGGACCGGATCGAGACGGTCGTCTGGGCGCCGCGGCGGCTTGACGCAAAAGCGTGAGGCCGGAGGGGCGGGACGCGACAATGCGGCGCATGCCCGAGCCCCGGCACATTCCCTACGAACTCCCGCGGATGGCGGACGCCGAGGGGGTGGCGCGCGGCCGCGAGTTTCTCGCGGAGCTGCTGCGGCGCCGGAGCGTCCGCGACTTCGCGCCCGACCCGGTGCCGCGCGAGATGGTCGAGCTCGCCATCCGCGCTGCCGCGAGCGCGCCCTCCGGCGCGAACCGTCAGCCCTGGACGTTCGTGGCGGTCGGCGATCCCGCCGTAAAACGCGAGATCCGGGCCGCCGCGGAGGCCGAGGAGCGGGAGAGCTACGAGGGGGGGCGCATGCCGCCGGAGTGGCTCGAGGCCCTGCGTCCGCTGGGGACGGACTGGCACAAACCGTTTCTCGAAACCGCTCCCTGGCTGGTGGCCGTGTTCGCGGAACAGCATGGGGTGGATCCCGATGGATCGGTCCGGAAGAACTACTACGTCGCCGAGAGCGTCGGGATCGCCTGCGGATTTTTCATCGCGGCCCTGCACCGGATGGGACTCGCCACGCTGACGCACACGCCGAGTCCGATGCGGTTCCTGTCGCAGATCCTGAAGAGACCGGCGAACGAGAAGCCGTACATTCTCTTTCCGGTGGGGCATCCCTTACCCGGGTGCCGCGTTCCGGACATCGGCCGAAAGGGCTTTGACGAGGTGGCGGCCTGGATCATGTGAAATGTCTGGAGTGCGGAACGGACCTCGGCGAAATCGGGCGGCGCGAGGCCTTCATCAGCGTGTTCGTCTTCGGCGACGAGGAGACGCGCTCGTGGTTCCGGTGCGCGGCGTGCGGCCTCTGGACGGTGGAGCTGTACTACGACCGGTTCATGGGGGATTCGGAAATCTCGTTCCAGGGTCCGATCGGTGACGAGGCGGGGCGGCGCGAGGTGGAGAAGATCCGGCGCTGCCCGGACCCGGGGAACAAGTGGTGCGAGTGCGAAGTGCACCGGGAGCTGGGGAAGTAGGAGATCTTCCGGCTACTTCCGGTTCCGCAACCCCTCCACGAACAGCTCCGCGAAATCCGCGGCGACTTCCTCGCTCGTCCGCGTCCCCTCCGGCCGGAACCACGTGATGGTCCAGTTGACGGCGCCGAGGATGGCGCGGGCGGCGGTGGGGGCGTCGACGGGGCGGAAATCACGGCGGCGGACGCCTTCGGCGATCGTGCGGCGGAACTCGGCTTCGTAGCGGTCGCGCTTGGCGACGAGGAGCTTCCAGCGGCGGCGGTCGAGGGAGTCCGTCTGGATGTGGGCGGCGTTGCCCGCCAGCTCGTCCAGCATGCACGACATCTGCGAGCGGATCAGGTCCCGGAGCCGCGCGGCCGGCGGCGCGCCGGTGCGCCGGATGCGCGCGGCGTCGGAGAGCATGCGGTCGAGGGAGTAGTTCTGGCAGAAGAAAAGGATGTCCTGCTTGTCGCGGAACCAGTAGTAGAGGGAGCCCTTGGTCATGCCGAGGGCGCCGGCGATGTCCTCCGTAGTGGCCGCGGCGAAGCCCTTGCGGCGGAAGACGGCCGCGGCCGCCCGGGCGACGTCGAGACGGCGCTGAAGAGCCCTTCGGGATTTTGAATCAGCTTTCAAATTTTTGAACGCCCGGTATGGGTTTGGTAGGATGGTCCCAGGTTCCAGATGACGCGAGGCCGCGACATGATCGCTCCCGTCCGCCGTACTGTCCGCGAAAAAGTGGAAGCGCTCCTGTCACGCATGGCGAAGGAGCCCGGGTACCCGACGCAGGGGAAGACGCTGTTCGTCGACCTCGAGCGCCGGGAGGTCCGCGGAGGATACACGCCGCTGGCCGTCGTCCGGAGGTTCCTCGAGGGACGCGGCGGGAACATGTTCTACCTTGCCAACCTCCTGGACCCGTCCCTCGAGCCGCTTCACCCTGAGGTGCCGCTGATTTTCGGAAGCGGCCTTCTCACGGGCCGGGTGCCGTCGGCGGCGCGGGGGAACTGCACGAGCTGGAGTCCGGAATCCCGGGTGATCATGGATGCGAACGCGGGTGACTACTTCCCGAGCTTCATGAAGCTGAACGGCATCGATCGGCTGGTGATTTACGGGCTGCCGGCGGAGTGGACGCTGCTCGAGATCCGGGACGGCGCGGTGGCGTTCCTTTCCGCCGCGAAATACGCCGGGATGGACAACATCGACATGCGCGAGGCGGTCGAGAAGGACTTCGCGGGGCGGTGGACGAAGGACCTCGCGATGGCGAACATCACGCGCGCCGGCGAAAACCTCGTACTCACGAGCGGGATCATGGCGGGGCCGAAATCGCTGTACGCGCGCGGCGGGCCCGGCGCCAAGATGGGGTCGCTCCGGCTCAAGGGGATCGTGGTGCGGCGGAAGGCGGACCGCACGGCCGATGGAGCGTTCCCGGAGAAGGTCAAGCCGATGAATCGGGAGATCGCGGCGCAGCTGCTCGACACGGGGGTGGTGAAGAGCGCGCTCAAGGTGCGCGGGACACCGTTCCTGTACAAACCGTCGCGCCTGCTCGGCGCGATGGGGACGAAGAACAACCAGGAGACGACCTGGACGGACAAGCTCGACGCGGAAAACCTCGATCCGTTCCGGCCCGGCATGGCCGGGTGCTTCGCCTGCCCCGTGAACTGCCGGCCGCTCAACGACCTCAAGGCGGAGGGCAAGGGCGACCGCTACGACGCGGGCGATGGCCCGGAATACGTGACGCTCGGGAAGTTCGGCCCCAACATCGGCGTCGAGGACCCGCGCCTCGTCCTCCGCTTCAACAACATCTGCAACGACCTTGGATTCGACACCGCGTCGATGGGAAGTGCGATCGCGTGGGCGATGGAGCTCTTCCAGCGCGGGATCATCGGAAAGGAACGGACGGGCGGGCTCGATCTCTCGTGGGGAAACGCAGAGGCCATCGAGAAGGCGCTCTTTCTCACCGCGAAACGCGAAGGGTTCGGGGACGTGCTCGCGGACAGCGCGGCGGCGGTGCGGACGGGGAAGTATCCGGCGGAGGCGCTCAAGTACCGGATGGCGGTGAAGAACCTGATGCAGAGCGACCCGCACGACTCGCGCATTCTCAAGGCGTTCGCGCTGGGGCTCGCGGTCGCGACGCGCGGGATGGACCACCTGCGGAACCGCGTGACGCTGGAGATCAACGCGAAGATCAACGACGACCCGGCGTACAAGGAGTCGCTCTACGGCGCGCCGGTTTCGGGGAAGCCCAACAGCTACGAGGGCAAGGAATACGCAGTGCGCCGGTGCGAAAACGTCTTCGCGGTCGGCGACTCCATCGGCATGTGCCGCTTCACCACGAAGCTGTTCAACTCCCCCAACCTCCCCGGCTACGAGCAGTTCGTGCCGCAGCTCGTGAACGTCACGGGGCTCGAGTTCACGCCGGAGGAGCTGGACGCGGTCGGGCTCGACATCATGGGAATCGAACGCCTGATCAACGGCGCGCTCGGCTGCACGCGGGCGGACGATACGCTGCCGCCGCGGTGGTTCGAGGAAGAGATCCGGGTGGGGAAGTTCCGCGGGGAGAAGGTGGACCGGGCGGAATTCGAAGCGATGCTCGACCGGTTCTATCGGTTGTCGCGGCTCGACCGCGAGGGGCAGCCGGTGCCGGAGTGGAAGCTCGAACTGACGCGGACGGTGAAAGGGTTCGGCGTGCTCGTGAAGATTCCGCCCGGCGCGTGCGGTGCGGAGGGGCGGACCGTGGTGGTGGAGACGCCGGTCGCGACGACGGGCGAGCTGGTCGAGGCGCTGGACGGGATGATCCCCGGCATCGGCGAGCGCCTGAAGTCGAGCGTCTACAACTTCGCGATCAATCGCGAGATCGCCCTTCATGGGCGCGACACACAGCCGGTGAAGGACGGCGACGAGGTGGAGGTGATGCCGATGTTCGCGGGCGGAACGGACGGGGCCTGATGGTCCTTCGCGCTCTCGTCGCGGCATCTCTTCTGTCCCTGTCGCTCTCGGCTTTCGCGCAGGAAAAGAGAACCGGCCTCACCATTGAAGATCTCGACCGCGCGAAGGCGCTCGACACGGAGTTCCGGAAGCTGCTCGAGGCGGAGGATCCGCCGGTCCGCGCGCAGCTCGACGAAGCCCGGACGCAGATCTTCGAGAAGGTCAAGCCATGGGAATACCGGAAGGGCTTCGTCACGCTTCGCAAACTGCGGTCGCGTGCCTGCGTGCCGCTTCTCATCGAATCGCTGATCGAGCAGGTGGCGAGCCCGGGAGTCCGCCGGGAGGCTGCGAGCGTGCTGACTCTCATGACGGGAAAGCCCGTACGGGATCTCTGGGTCGCCGATCTCGACGAGATTGCGACGCTGGCGCAGGAGCTGCATGCCTGGTGGGAGAAGGAAAAGGGCTCGCTCGCGACGGATTTCGAGAAGATGACGGACGCACAGGTCGAGGGAGTCGTCGGGCGGCTCGTGCAGCTGGACTGGGAGCTCGTCCGTTCGGGGGGCGGAATCCCGGGAGCGGGAGTGTTCGACGAGGAACTGACGGGGCGGATGGTGCCGGCGCTCCTCGAGCACACGAAGTATCGCGAACGCCGCGCGGCCGCCGGCCGCCTGCTGGGACGGATTCGCGTCCGGTCGGGCGCGCCGGGGCTCGAGGAAATCGCGAAGGATGCGAAGCAGGACGCCGGCGTCCGGCTCGGCGCGCTTCTGGCCCTCAAGGCCGCCGGCGAGGACCTCCGTGCAGCGCCGCTCCTGGAGGTTTTCGGCGCCACGCAGGACGCCGGCGTGCGCGAGGACGTGATCGCGGCCCTGGCCGAGGTGAGCGCGGCCGACCGCCCCGGGGCCCGGGCACAACTCCTGGCCTTCATCGGGGATCCGGACCACGCGGTCCGTCTCACCGCGCTTCGGACGCTCGGGAAGGGTCCGCCCGCCTCCGAAACGGGTCGAATCCGGAAGTTTCTCTTCGACACGGGAGACGTCGACGAAGCGCGCGCGGCGCTGGACATTCTGGTGGGGATCCGCACCCCGAAGTCGCGAGACGCTCTCGGCGAGTACGTCCGGATCGTGCTGGCCCGGTCGCCGTTCAACGACGCCATCCGTCCCCATGCGACCTCCGCGCTCGGGCACGCGATGGGCCGGCGCTGGCTCCAGGCGGGCCCGCATCCGGAGGCGTACTACCTGGAGCGGGCGAGGGTGGCTCTCGCGGCGTACGCGCTGGAGCGGGCGAAGAAATCGGTCAAGTGGTGGGAGTCGGAATCGAGTCGGAAGTAGGGGACGCCGGCAGGGATGTTGACGGCGGGTGTGTTCACAGGGCGGTCGGCCAGGTTTCGGGGGGTTCGGGGCCCGCGGCCGCCCGGCGTTCGAGCGGTTCGACGGCGCGCGTCTCGTCGATGTGGATGACCGCGTCGAACTGGCAGGGCAGGGTGGCTTCGAAGTAATGGCTCTGTCGCTCGGTGTCGGGTCGGTAGATGACGCCGATCGCGCGCTCGAGGCGTGAGCAATCGAGGGGCACGTAGCGGCGGCCGCGCAGGGGGAGGAAGAACGCGGGGGACTCGAGATCGTGGAAGAGGTTTTCGACGCTTCCATGAACCGCATCGCGCACGGTCTTGCGTTCCGGGGGCGTGTCCCAGGCGGAGGCCGCGGTGACGGTGCCGCGGTAGGTGGTGAAGCCGACGAGAACGGCGCGGTTGCCGTGCCGCTCGCGGACGAGCTGGCCGACGTTCACCTCGCCGGCGAGGCCGAGCTCGGTGGCGCGCGCGTCGCCGACATGGGAGTTGTGCTCCCAGACGACGACTTTCGGCGCGCGCCCCGTGCGCCGCAGGTGCGCCGCCAGGGACTCCAGCGTTTCGGCCATGTGCCTGTCGCGGACGTTCCACGACGCCTCGTGGTCTCCGATCATCGCGCGGTAGTACGCCTCGGCGCCGCGCGCGACCGCCGCGTTCCGCTCCGCCGCGAACGTCTCGTCTTCGGCCGCCTGCCCGTCGCGTGACGCGTATTCGGCGGCGCTCCTCCGCAGTTCCACGATCTGCGCCACGACCTGCTTCTCGCAGGAGGGCCGCCCCCCGAGCGTGGCCGCGAATCCGTACTGCTCCCCGTCGCGCCGGAACCCGTCGAAGCACGCGTATCGCTCGCGCGCGCGCTTCGCCGCCTCCGGATCCAGCTTCGCCAGAAACGCGATCACCGCTTCCGTCGATGCGAACAGGCTGTAGAGATCGAGCCCGTAGAATCCGGCGCGCTGGCTCGCGGGACGCGCGTCGTTGTGCTGCCGCAGCCATCCGACGAAATCCAGGACTTCGGCGTTGCGCCACATCCAGGCGGGGAATCGAAGGAACCCCTCCAGGGATTCTTCCGCGTCGGCGTCGTCGCCGCGCCCCTGCACGAAGCGGTTGACGCGCCACGCGTCGGGCCAGTCCGCCTCGACGGCGACGGCGGCGAAGCCCTTTTCCTCCATCAGACGACGGGTGATGCGGGCGCGCTCGGCGTAGAACTCGTGGGTGCCGTGCGTGGACTCGCCGAGGAGGACGAAGGGCGAGTCGCCGACGAGTTCCATGAGGCCGTCGTAATCGGCGGGAGCGTCGGCCAGGGGACGGATCGCCTGGACGAGTTCCATATGCGGAGCGCGCACGATCATGTGTCGAGGACTCCAAGACGGTTGCGGGAGGCCTTGAGGAGCGCGCGGACTTCGTCGTCGCCGACCTGCGTGAAATCCTCGTAGTGGAGTCCGACGGCGCGGAGCTCGACGGGGACGTGCGGGCAGACGACTTCGTCGGCGACTTCCCGGAGCGCCGCGACCGCGTCCGACGCGCCGACGGGAACGGCGACGATGATCCGCGCCGGGTTCTGGCGGCGGATGGCCTCGACCGCGGCGCGCATGGTCGCGCCCGTGGCGAGGCCGTCGTCGACGATCACGACGACGCGTCCCGGGAGCTGCGTCTCAGGCCACAGCCCGCGGAACGCCCCTTCCTGGCGTCTCAACTCCTCCTCCGCCCGCTGCGCCAGCCTTTCGACTTCACCGTCCGAAAGTCCGGAGTTGCTCGCGACGTCGTGATTGACGACGCGCACGCCGCCGGAGGCGACCGCGCCCAGGGCGACCTCTTCCGCGCCCGGCAGGCCGATCTTCCGGACGAGAAAGACGTCCAGCGTCAGCCCGAGTGCCGAGGCGATTTCGAAGGCGACGGGGACGCCGCCGCGGGGAAGGGCGAGTACGACGGCATCGTTGCGATAGGCTTCGTGCCTGAGACGCGCGGTCAGCAGGCGACCGGCCTCGAATCGGTTTTTGTATTTCATACGTGACCTCCAGATTCGTAACGAGCAGGAAAACCGATGAATTCCGGCGGCCGAAATTCGGGCAGAACTGACCGGGGCCTGCGGGGATATTGCCGGGGGATCGGAAAAAAGTTCCGGAATCCCGACGCAGGCCACCGAGCGAGCCCGGGAAATCCACATGGCCGTCAGCTATACTTGATTCATGCCACTGAAGCGACGCGCGACCATGAAGTACAAGATCGTCCTCAAGAAGACGGCGGAGGGATTCAGTGTTTCCTGTCCCGGACTTCCCGGTTGCTGGTCGCAAGGCAAGTCGGAGAAAGAGGCGCTGGCGAACATCAAGGACGCCATCGAAGAATATCTGGCGGCGGTAATCGACTCCCTGCGTGGGGCGGACGTGCGCGAAGTGGAGATCTCCGGTTAGACGTGCCGAGAATCCCCGGAATCAATCACCTCCAGGCTGTCAGGGCCCTCGAAAAGGCCGGCTTCCGGATCGTGCGACAGGGAAAACACATCGTCATGTCCGACGGGATCAGGTTCCTGACGATTCCGCGATCGAATCCCATAAATGCATTCACCATGGGGGGAATTGCACGGGATGCCGGGCTCTCGGTTGAACAATTCAGGAAACTGCTCTGAATCGGGCAGGAATGACCTCTGGCTGCGTGGAATTTGCAAGGATCGCGTAGGAATTCCAAACGCGGCGGCTGCCGCGCCCCGTTGGCCGCGGGGTATGCGCCTTGCTCATCGTTCAGGATTCCCCACACGGAGCGACGCATGATCTCCCTCAATGCCGGGCATCTGAAGCGCTACCGCGATCTGGCGAAGATCTTCACGCGCTACGGCCTGCTGGACATCGCGAAGTCCATCGGACACGATGACCCGCTGGCGCACGATCCCGTCGATCCCCCTCCGGGGAACGGGCACAAGGCGGGGGACCTGGCGGGCGACCTCGAGAAGATGGGCCCGGCCTACATCAAGCTGGGTCAGCTCCTGTCGACGCGTCCCGACCTGTTTCCTGCCGCGTACCTCGAGTCGCTCACGCGCCTGCAGGACAGGGTCGAGCCTTTTCCATTCGCCGATGTCGAGGCGATCGTCCACGTCGAGCTGGGCATCCGCATCTCAAAAGCGTTCGCGTGGTTCGACGCGAAGCCGATTGCCGCCGCGTCGCTCGGCCAGGTCCACCGCGCGGCGCTGCGGGACGGCCGGCACGTCGCCGTGAAAGTGCAGCGTCCGCGGATCCGGCAGGAGATCTGGAAGGAGTTCGAGATTCTCGGCGAAGTCGCGGGGCTTTTCGACCGCCACACCTCCGTCGGCCGCAAATTCGAATTCGGCGGGATGCTGGAAGAGTTCCGCAAGACGCTGGCGCGCGAACTCGACTACCGGCTCGAGGCGCTCAATCTCGAGCGGATGCGCGGGAACCTCCGGGACTTCAGGCGGATCTGCATTCCGGCCCCCGTCGATCACTACACGACGTCGCGCGTCCTCACGATGGAGTACGTGCAGGGGATCAAGATCACGACGCTCAGCCCGGTCGTGCTCACGGAGATCCGCGGCGAGGAACTCGCCCGCGAACTCTTCCACGCCTACCTCCGCCAGCTCTGCGTCGACGGTTTTCTCCACGCCGATCCGCATCCCGGCAACGTGTTCATCACCGAGGACAACCGTCTCGCCCTGCTCGACCTCGGCATGGTGGTCCAGCTCACCCCGTGCCTTCAGGACCGCATCCTCCAGTTGCTCCTCGCGCTCGCCGAGGGGCATGGAGTCGCGCAGTTTCATCGGCAAGCTCCCGGGACGCGTCAACCGCATCCTCGATCTCGTCGCCAACAACGACCTCAAGGTCCGCACGGACGTCGTCGACGAGGCGCTTCTGATGGAAGGCGTCCAGAAAGTCGCGAACCGGATCACCACCGGGCTCGTCATCGCGGCCTTCATCGTCGGCGCCGCTCTTCTCGCCGGCGTTCCGACGAAGTGGACGCTATTCGGATACCCCGCCCTCGCGGTATGTTTCTTCTTCGCGGGCGCCGTCGGAGGGATCGGGCTTCTCGTCGAGAGTCTCTGGAAGGACGTGAAAGCCGAGCGTACGCCGCGGGCCGCGCCGCCGCCGCCAAACGAATGAGGAAAGCTCGATGCCGGCCGCCGATCTCAGCGCGGACATTCTCCCCGGGGAGGGGCTCGGGGGAATCGCGCTGGGCGTCAAGGGATGCGACGTGCAGGAGGAACTTTTCTCGGCCGGGGTCGAGAAGGAGTGGGTTTCCTCGAGCGACCTCCGGTACCACCTGGGCGACGGGGAGATCGAGGTCGGATTCGATCCGCGGATCGGGGTCGTCGTGAGACTGACGGCACGGGCTGGGTACCGCGGCAAGCTCCTGGGACGGATCGCGGTGGGGATGACGCTCGAGGAGGCCGAGGCCGCCGAGCCCCGCGTGCGCCGGGAATCCGACGGCGCCTCGATCGCGGGCGTCCCCGGCGTCGTTCTCGAGCTGCGCGGGCCGTCGCACGCGCGCGTCATCGAAGGAATCGCCGTCTTCCGGGGCTGAGACCTATACTGACGGCCGGTCGATTTCGGAGATGCCGATGCGCCCCGTACGCTTCCTCCTCCTGGCCTCCTTCGCCGCCGCCGCGTTCGTGCCGGGCTGCGCGTGCCCTTCCGCCGAAATCCGCACGCGCCCGAAAACACGCGCGGCGAGCCCCGTCGTCGAGGCGCCCGCGGGAGGTCGCTTCAAGTCGGCCTTCGTCGAGGCCTCGTGGGGCGAGCGCAGCGTGCCGCGAAGCGGGCGCGGCGGGATCGGCAACGCGACGTTCTGGGACGTGCGGCGGGTGCTGGTGCTCGCGGCCGCGCCGGGCGAATCGCGCGTGCCGATGCCCGGTGCTTCCGGGGAGCATTCCGACGCGAAGGACGCGCTCGCGGCCCTCGACGAGAATTTCGAGCTGAAATTCGCGCCGGACGGAAGGGGGCTCGCGTGGGCGCGCGCGGGGGCGGCGGAGTGGGGGTGGGTGGCGCTCGACGTGCCGCTGCCGTTCGCGAGTTCGCGCGTGAAGCTCAAGGCGGGCGAGTGGGGCCCGCCGGGGCGCGGGCTCGTCGTGGAGGCGATGGCGGAAGCGGAGAAGGCGGGGCTGTTCGAGCAGCCGGGGCTGCCGGACCTCGGGCGGGCGGTCGAGATCGCGCTCGCCACGGGCGAACCCGAAATGAACCGCCGCGCCGCGCGCGCGGTCGCGGCGGGCGGGTGCTCATTCCGGGTCGAGAACATGCCGAAGGATCTGCGCGAGAAGCTCGCGAACGCCGCGGCCGCGGACGCCGAAACGCGCGGCGCGTATCTCGCGTTCCTGCGGCGCCCGGAGGCGGCGTGGAGTTACGGTGCTTCGAACGCGCTTCACCTGCTCGAAGCTTCCCCCGCCTCAGAAGTTCTGCCCGTGCGGATCGCCGCGCTCGAGGCGCTGGCGAAAACGCCGAGGTGCCCCGGCTGGGGGGACGGGAGCTACGACCGGCACCTGATCGGCGGGCTCGTACGCGAGGCCGAACGGGGCGGCCGGCTGCCCGAAGGATCGGAGGAGGCGATGGTGCGGGGACTGAAGGATCTCGAATACCGCGGGGGGCGCCTGCTTCTGCTTCACGCGCTCGCGCGGCTCGGGTCGCCGAAGGCGCGCACGGCCATCGAGGAGCTGGCGGCCGGGGCCGAGGGTGACCTTCCTCCCTGGCCGGCGACGGTGGCGGGGCTCGAGCAGGACATTCTGGGGAAGGGGCTCGAGCAGAAATACCGGGTTGAGGCGTTCGCGAAGGTGGCGCTGGCGGGGACGGAGAAGTGACGAGATTCGCGATGGCGGCGTTTCTTGCGGCCGGGCTGTTCGTGCCCGGGTGCACGTGCACGGGGGCGAGCGGGAAGGCGCTCAAGGGGATGCCGGAGGTCCGGCGCGCGGGAGCCGAGGTGACGTGCGGCTCGGGGCCCTGGCGGTCGGCGGCGGTGGACATCGGAGTCAGCCACGAAACGAAAGTCTCGGGCGGGCGCGTTCCGGCGCCGGGGACATACTGGTATGTAGCGCAGACCGTCGTCCTGCGCGGGCCCGGGGGCGAACGAAAGTTCGTGTTGTGGAAAAACGGCGGGACGCTGGGATACGCGGAGGATGTCGCGCGCGCGCAGGCGGAGTTCACGCTGAAGTTCGCGGCGGACGGGCACGCACTCGCGATCTCGGAGGACCGGGGCGCGACATGGCGCTGCCTCGCGCTCGACGTGCCCGGCGAGCCGCTCTGGTGCCCGCACGTCGTGCTCCGCGCCGAATCCGGCGGCGACCCGTTCGCGGCGCAGCCCGACACGCGCGCGCTCGTCCTCGCGATGTGCGCCGCGCCCGGTGCGCCGGCCCACGCCGAGCCCGCCGAGGCGCGCGAGTGGGCGGCGGCCGCGGCGTTCGCCGCCGCGCGGCCCGACGATGTCGAGCTCCACAAGGCCGTCGCCCGCGCCGCGATTCTTCCCGGCCGCGGATTCCTCGCGACCGTGATGCCGGATCCGCCGCTCGCCGGGCTCCGCGCCATCGCGCGCGCCGAGGCGCCCGTCGGCGACGTGCTCCGCGCCGCGCTCGCCGCCTCGGACGGGACGTGGACCCGCGAATCGCTCAATGCCGCTTCGCTCCTGGAGGACTGCGACGACGAAGAGACGCAGTCGGCGGTGGCGGGGGCGCTTGCGCGAAGCGTCGGGAAGCTGAGGGGCATGGAGGGAGCCGACCTGTGCCAGCTGACGCTGGCGCGCGTGGTGGCGCGCATCACGGAGAAGCGGCGCGCGGCGCCGCCGGCGGTGGAAGAGGCGCTCGTGTGCCTGCTCGAGGGTGCGGGGGACCTGCAAGGCGAGCTCTACGTGCTGCGGGGACTCGTCGCGCTCGATTCGGAGCGCGCGCGCGCGGCGGTTGCCGCGCTGGCCGCGAAGGCGGGGGACGGCGAGCGGCCGCCCTGGCCGGCGAGCTTCGACGAGTACGTGCTGAACGTGACCGTCCGGAACATGCCGCTCCGGTACGAGCCCGCGCTGTGGGCTAAGGCCGCGCTGGGGCGGTAGCCTGGAGCTCGTTCCACCAGGACACGACGGCGGGGCCGTGCCAGGCCGCCGCGACGGCGAGCAGGAGAAGCGCCGGGAGCAGGAATCGCGCCGAGACGCTCTCGCGCCTCGAAGCGCGGTACACGACGGCGGGGGCGACGAGGTAGGTCGCGGCGAGGATCGCGTGGCCCGCGACGTCGCTCACGCGCGCGGATAGGATGGCGAACCCCAGCGTCCACGCGAGGCCCGCGACGGCGAGCACCGGCACGCAGCGGAGCAGGTCGGGCGGCGGGGCGGGAGGCTCGGGCGCCGCGACCGGCGCCGGCGTCTCCTCGCGGAGGCGCTCTTCCGCGACGACGACCTCGCGGCAAGCGGGGCAGCGGACGCGCCGGCCGCGCAGTTCCTGAGGGACGGACAGCAGCCGTCCGCATTCGCAGTCGAACCGGAATTCCGGGGACATGGAGTCTTCCTCCTCAGCCCCGATTCTACGCTTCCCGCCCCCCGGCGCTTCCTACGAAGCCGGCGCCTCGGGCGCCCGCCGGACCGCCGGTTCCGGCGATGAGCACCCGCAGCTCGAGGTCTTCACCGGCGTCTCCTCCCGCCTCGGCCCGTATCTCCGGCCCACTTCGACGCCGAGCGGCACTTCCGGCCGCGGCATCCCGGCACGGAGCGCGACGAGTTCCGGATCGTTGACGTCGGCGGCGTGCTTCGCGTCGAGCCGGCCGAATTCCTTGCCGTAGGCGTCCAGGTACGGCGCCCAGTCTTCGACGAGCTGGTGCGCGTCCGGAGTCGTCTCGTAGGCGCCGGAGGTGGCGACCGCTTCGCGCAGCCGTTCCGGATAGTCGATGATCGGGCAGGGGCGGGCGTCGCGGGCGTCGTGGGGAACCGCGTCGCGCATCTTCCGGAAGAAGTCGCTTCGCAGGACCTGCCGGATCGTGCGATCGCGGATGTTGTCCACCGCGTAGTGGATGAACATGCACGGTTCGACGTCGCCGTTCGAGTTGATGTGGATCATCTTGCGGCCGCCGGCCATGCAGCCGCCGACGAGCCAGGCCTCGTTCACGAAATCGACGAGGTAGATCGGGTGGGTGCGGCGGATGACCGTCGAGCGCTCGCGCATCCAGTAGCGCTGCGCGGGCGTCAGCATCAGCTCCTGCGACTCCACGGGGCCCGTCGGCATCAGGTTCAGGTACCAGCCGTGGCCCGCGCCGGCGTCCACCATCGTCCGGATGAACGCGTCGCTCGTCGCGGCCTCGAGGTTCTTGCGCGACATCGTGCAACCGTAGCCGAAGTAGAGGCCGCGCTTGCGGCACTCCGCCATCTGGTGCATCACGATCGCCCACGCGCCCGCGCCGCGCCGGTCGTCCGTCCACTCCTGCGGGCCTTCGACGGAGAAGTTCAGGTGGACGTTGCCCCACTCCGCGAACCGGTCCAGCATCGCCGGCGTGATCCGCGAACCGTTCGTGTAGATCGAGAACATCACCTCGCGGTGGCGCTCGAGAATGCCCATCAGGTCTTTCCGGAGGAAGGGCTCCCCGCCCGTGAACGCGATGAGCCGCGAGCCGATGGCCGCCGCCTCCGCGATCACCCGCTCCATGACCGGCTCGGGGAGCTCCGTCTTCCAGTCCTCCCCGTCGGCGTAGCAGCCGTAGCACTTGTAGTTGCACACCGAGGTCGGACTCATCATCACCATCGGCGGCGCGTTGAATCCCTCCTCCTCGTAGAACTTCCGCCGCACCCGGTTCCCCTCGATCAGCGTCCCCACGATGTAGTTCCGGATGATCGACTTCCGCACCGTCGGGCTCAGGTTGCGCGCGATCCGCCGCGCGGCCTCGATCCCCATGTGCCCCTCGGCGACGTACCCCTCGATCCGACCGAGCGCGTTCGCGTACCACGCGTCGGGCTGCAGCTTCCGGAACAGCCTCACGATCCGCAGGATGTTCCGGTCCGACATGTTCCCCGCGGCCGCTGCCGCGGCCTCGATGATGCGGGACACCGTGAATCGCTTGAGGGCGCCGAACATCATTTCTTCTCCGCCCTGTGCAGCTCCTTGTCGGACCTCGCGAACGCGTCCACGACCGGCGCCATCGCGGTCATGAGCGTGTCGCCCGACTGCGTGGAAGCCCCCTCCTCGTGCACGATCTCGCGGAACACCTCGGGCACGTCGGTCACGAGGCACGTCTTCCGCGGGTCCTTGCGGATCCGCTCGTCCTCGCGGAGCTTTCCGAAGAACTTCGACTTCAGCACCTCGGAGAAGCTCTTGCCCTTCACGTTGTCGACCGCGTACTGCGTGAACATGCAGGGCTCGACGCCGCCCTGGCTGTTGACGTGGATCAGCTTGCGCGCCGCCATGCAGCCGCCGGCGAGCCACTCGTCGTGGCCGAAGTCGAAGAACAGCATCGGCTTCGTCGCGCGCATCTCGGCGAGGCGATCCTTGAACTGCAGCTTCTGGTACGGCGTCAGCATGAGCTGCGGCACCGCGCACGAGCCGACGGGCATGAGCGGGAAGAACCACCCGAACACGCAGCCGGCGTCCATCATCGCGTCGAAGAACGGACCGGTGCCGACGGACTCGAAGTTCGCGCGCGAGTAGGTCGCGCTGAAAGCCGTCGATACTCCCTTCGCAGCGAGCTTCCTGATCGTCCCCGTCGCCAGCGCGTAAATCCCCCGCCCGCGCCGCTCGTCGGTGTGCATCTGAAGCCCTTCCACCGACACCGATATCGCCACGTGCCCCATCTCCGCCAGCCGGTCGATCTCGCGGTCGCCCAGAAGCGTCGCGTTCGTGAAGACGTTGAACGACACGTCGGGGTGGGATTCGAAGATGCGCCACAGGTCCTTGACGAGGAAGGGTTCTCCGCCGACGAACTGCACCCAGCTGGTGCCGACGGCCTTGGCCTCGCCGATCATGCGGTCGAGCGCCTCGAAGTCGAGCGTGCTGTGGACGTCGTGGCCTTCCGCGTAGCAGCCGTAGCATTTGAGATTGCAGACCGTGGTCGGGCTGACGAGAAGCGTCGTGGGCGGACCGAAGCCTTCCTTCTCGTAGAATTCGAAGCGGCGGTGGTGCCCCTCGATCATCACGTTCATGACGAAGTTCTCGACGAACTTCCGCCGGGTGGCCTTGCTCATCACGCGGACCGCGCGGCGCACCGCCTCGATGCCCGGGTGGCCCTGCTCGATGTAGTCCTCGATCTTCGCGAGCCCCTTGTCGTACCAGTCGAGGGGCGACACCATCTTGATCGCCCTGACGATGCGAAGGAGGTTGGCGTCGCTCGAGTCGAGCAGGCCGAGCACCTGGTTGACGGTCGCGCGCGTCGCCGCGCGTTTGACGGCTGCAGCAAGACCCATGCAGTTCCCCCGATGTTTGCGGCCCCGGGCGTTGTTCCCCCCGCCCTGGGAGCCAGGGGCATCCTACGCGAGGGGAAGAGGGGGATCAAGGGCGAAGCCCGGGCGCCTTGCGGAGGATCCGGAGCTACTTGTCCGGTTTGATCTCGAACTCCGCCTCGCCCGGCGTCGCGGTCCCCTTCATCTTCAGCTTCATGGTGTTCGTCCAGTGTTCGGCCGCGCGGCCGGGCGGCGCGGCGTCCCACTCGAACTCAAGCGCGCCCTCGAGGTCGAACTGCACGACGCGCCCGGCCTCCAGGCCGAACCAGACGCTTCCCTTGAGCGTCCACTCGATCTTCTGTTCCGGGCTTTTTTCGGAGGCCGCGGTCGTTCCCTTCGAAGTCAGTTCGACCTCGATCCGGGCGCACCTCTGCCCGGCCGCCCGGGCAAACTCCGCGAGGCGGCATTTCAGCTTCGCCTCTTCCAGTTTTCTTTTCCGGCCCTCCGACCACGCCCGCACGAGCTTCGCGTCGGGCTCCCACTCGTCGCCTGCGCCGACGGGCTTGCCGCTGTCGAGCGGGAAGTCCCACTCGTCGTTCAGGCCCTCGCGCGCGAGGTCCTTCGGATCGACGTTCGGGTCGTCGCAGGTACACGCGGTCTTCCCGTCGCGGCTCGTCACGGTGAGGACGCGGCCCGTGAGGGAGCTGTCGGTCCGGTCCTCCTTGTCCGCGGCGGGGACCTTGAACGTGGAGAGCTTGCGGTGGTAGAAACGCCGGAGCTTCACCGGACGCCCCGCCTTGACTTCGAGCACTTCTTCGGCCGCCGTCTCGCCGGTCGCCATCGTCGTCTCGAAGTCCTTCTTCACGCCCCCGGAGTCGAGCGACATCGTGCCGGCGCCCTCGATGTCCGTCGTGCGCGTGATCTTCGAGCCCGCCTTCACGCCGGGGCGGATCTCGACCCTGTCCTGGGCGAAGGCCGTGGAAGCGGCCGCCAGGAAGACGAGGACGATGACGCGGTGCGTCATTTCTTGAGCTCCGCCACGAGCTTCTTCAGCGAGTCCTTCGCGTCGCCGAGGAGCATCATGGTCTTCGGGTTGAAGAACAGTTCGTTGTCGACGCCGGCGAAGCCCGCGCCGAGCGAGCGCTTGCAGAAGACGACGGCGCGGGCGCGGTCCACGTCGAGGATGGGCATGCCGTAGATGGGGCTCGCCTTGTTCGTGCGGGCGGCGGGGTTGGTGATGTCGTTCGCGCCGACGACGAGGGCGACGTCGGTTTCAGGAAACAGGGAATTCGACGCGTCGAGCTCGAGAAGCTGGTCGTAGGGGACGTTGGCCTCGGCGAGGAGGACGTTCATGTGGCCCGGCATGCGGCCCGCCACGGGGTGGATTGCGTACTTGACGTCCACGCCTTTCTTCGCGAGCACGTCCGCCAGCTCGCGCACCGCGTGCTGCGCCTGCGAGACCGCCATCCCGTAGCCCGGGACGACCACGACCTGCCGTGCCCCCTCGAACGCCAGCGCCACGTCCTCGGGCGGGAACGCGCGCGCGGACTTTCCCTCGACCGCGGCCGCCGCGGCGCCCTCCGTCGCTCCCACCGCCGCGAACATCACGTTCGCGAGCGACCGGTTCATCGCCTTGCACATGATCTGAGTGAGGATGATCCCCGACGCCCCCACGAGCGCGCCCGTGATGATGAGCGACGAATTGCCCAGCGCGAAACCCGTCGCGCACGCGGCCATGCCGGAATAGGAATTGAGAAGCGAGATCACGACGGGCATGTCGGCACCGCCGATCGGGTTGACGAGCGTCACGCCGAGCGCCAGCGAAATCGCCGAGAGGATCCAGAACGCGGGCGCCGCGCCCGGCCGGAGCGCGAGCCAGACGGCAAGCGCGATGCAGGCGAGCGCGAGCGCGGCGTTCAGCGTCTTCTGAAGCGGCAGCACGATCGGCCGGCTCGTCACCAGCCCCTGCAGCTTCGCGAACGCCATCGCGCTTCCCGTGAACGTGATCCACCCGATGAAGATGCTGGCGGCGATCGCGGCGGTCGTGCCGCGGTCGGGGGCCGCGCCGGACTGCACGGCGCGCATGAGCTCCGCGCTCGCCACGAGGGCCGAGGCGGCGCCGCCGAAGCCGTTCAGGAGGCCGACCATCTGGGGCATGCCCGTCATGCGGACCTTGAGGGCGAGAATCGTCCCGAGGAGCGACCCGGCCGCAAGTCCAGCGATCACGGGCGGCCAGTCCACGACCCGCCGGTCGAGAAGCGTCGCGACGATCGCGAGCAGCATCCCCACCGAGCCGACCAGGTTGCCCGCCTTCGCCGTCTTCACCGACGACAGCATCTTCAGGCCGACGATGAAGCAGACGGAGGCGGCGAGGTAGGCGACGTTGATCGCGCTCTGCGTCACTTCTTCCTCTTGAACATCAGGAGCATCCGGTGCGTGACGAGGAACCCACCGACGACGTTCGCGGCGGCGAGGGCGATGGCGGCGGCGCCGAGCCATGTGAAAAGCGACCGGCCCTGTTCGCCCGAGATGAGGAGCGCGCCCAGGATCGTGATGCCGGAGATCGCGTTCGAGCCGGACATCAGGGGCGTATGAAGGGTCGGCGGGACCTTGGAGATGATCTCGAAACCGACGAAGACGGCGAGCGTGAAAACCGTGAACAGCTGGATGAACGCGTCGAAGGTCATTTCGCGGCCTCCTGCGAGAGGAGCTGTTTCGTCGGTTCGTGCATGACTTCGCCCGCGTGCGTGAGCAGTGCGCCGCGCGTGATTTCGTCGGCGACGTCGAGGTTCAGCGTGCCCCCTTTCACGAGATGGAGCAGCAGCGCCGTCACGTTCCGCGAGAACATCTGGCTCGCGTGCACCGCCATCGTCGCGGGCAGATTCATGGGCCCGCTGATCGTCACGCCGTGCTTCACCACGTCGCGGTCCGGCTCCGTCAGCTCGCAGTTCCCGCCCGCCTCCGCGGCGAGATCGACGACGACCGACCCCTGCCGCATCGACTTCACCATTTCCGCCGTCACCAGCACCGGCGCCCGCTTCCCAGGAATCAGCGCCGTCGAAATCACCACGTCGCTCGCCGCGACGTGCCGGCCCATCAGCTCCCGCTGCTTCGCGTAGAACTCCTCGCTCTGCGCCTTCGCATACCCGCCTTTGTCCTGCGCGTCCTTCGTCTCAAGCGGCAACTCCACGAACTTCGCCCCCAGGCTCTCCACCTGCTCCTTCACGACCGGCCGCGTGTCGTACGCCTCGACCACCGCGCCGAGCCGACGCGCCGTCGCGATCGCCTGCAACCCCGCGACTCCGGCGCCGATTACGAGCACTTTGGCCGGAGGGATCGTGCCCGCTGCGGTCATGAGAAGCGGAAAGAACCGGGGAAGCGCCGCCGCCGCGTTCAGCACCGCCTTGTACCCCGCGACCGAGCTCATCGAGGAGAGCACGTCCATGCTCTGCGCCCGCGTGATGCGCGGCACCAGCTCGAGCGCGAGCGACGTCACTTTTCGCTCCGCCAGGCGCTTCACCACAGCGAGATTCGCGTGCGGCGCCATGAGCGCAATCAGCACCGCGCCCTCGCGCAGGCCGTCCGCCTCCGCTATCGAGGGCGCGCGCACGCGCGCGACGACGTCGGACTTCGCGGGCAGCGCCGCGCCGTCCGGCTCGATGGAAGCGCCCTTCTCGACGTACGCCGCGTCCGCCGCGCCTGCCCCTTCCCCCGCCCCCGCCTGCACGAGGACCTGCAGGCCCGCCAGCTTCGGAACGCTCTCGGGCACCAGCGCCACGCGGCGCTCGCCCGGCAGCGACTCCCGCGGGACGCCGAGAATCATTTCCCGCCGCCTTCGTCTCCGAAGTCGGCGATGCCGATCTTCGACCGGCCCGTGACCTTCCCCTCGACGCGCATCGCGACCTTCGCCGGCTTCCCGTCCGGCCCGCGGTCCTGCCACTCGAGTTTCAGTTTCTGCGTCGCCGTCATGCGCACGATCCGCCCCGACTTCGTCCCGAACCAGAGCGTGCCGTCCACGGTCGTGGAGAGGTCGCCCGTCCCGCCCCCCTCCATCTTCGCCGTGCCCTCGCCCTTGAGCACGACCGCCAGCCGCGCGCAGCGCTCGCCGTACTTCGTCTCGAACTTCTCGAACTTGAGTTTCGCGGAGGCGGCGGTCGCGTCCTTGAAGAGTTCGAGCTCGAGCCAGGCCTCGACTTTCTCCGGGTCGCCCTCCCATTCGTCGCCGGGGCCGACCGGCCTCCCGCTCGCGATCGCCTCGTCCAGCTCGATCCCGATCCCCTGTTCGGCGAGCTGCTGCTGGTCGACGGCCGCGGCGCCGCTTTCGAGCGAGCGCTCGAGCTTTCCGTCCCTGCGCTCGATGAGGAGCACGTGCCCCACGAGCGACGAGGACGTGCTGTCGGCCTGTCCGGCCGCCGGGATCTCGAAGGTCTCCGTCGACTCGTGGATCATGCGCCGGATCTTCGCCGGCCGGCCGTCCTCCGATTCGAGGACCTCCTCCGCCGACACCTCTTCCACCGAGAGAGCGATCGCCACGTCCTGCCCCGCCCCTTTCAACGTCCCTTCCCCCGAGAACTTCAGCGTCGACGTGATCCTGAAACCCGGCTTCACGTCCGGCCGGATGTCGACCTTCTCCTCCGCGCGCGCCCCGACGGCGAGCGCGACCACCAGTGCCGGAACCGCCAGGAACCGCATGCGCCCTCCGCCCCTCAGGGTTTCGTGTACTGCCTCACGCGCGTGAACACCACGCGGCGCTCGCCCTCTTCCTCGCTTCCGATCGTCCCCATCCAGTCCATGTCGATGAGGAGCCGCGCCTCGCGGTCGAGGTACAGGTCTCCCCACGCCTCGAGCCGGCGCCCCTTCTCGAACGTCGCCTTGAGCGCCACGCGGATCCGGTGGCAGCGGATTCCGTCGCGCGACATTTCGGGTTCAAGCTTCGACTCGGCGGTCGCGGAGGTGGCGGGTTCGCGGGCGAGGAAGGAAGCGACGGCCGCGGCCGCGCCGGCGGGGGAGGTCCAGCCGCCGGAGTGGTACACGGGCTGGGAAGGGAGGAGCCCGGGAAACGGGTCGGGCCAGACGACGGCGACTTTCTGCCAGGCGAGACCCTGGCCGTCCTTCGCGCCCGAGGCGTCGATTTCCGTCACGTCCTGGAGGGGCATGGGTTTCGGCGGTCCTTTCGCGCCTTCCTCGAACGACACCCAGGTGCGCCGCACCTTCGTCGCGCGTCCGGCCTCGGCCGCGAGGATCTCGTCGGCATAGTCCGCCGACCACCGGACCGCGGCGTCGCCGGAGCCGTGCACGAGCGTGTCCATCGTCTTCGAGTGCAGCCCCGCCTTCTCGCGCGGCCGGAGCGAGACCTGCCCGCCCTTTTCGCGGAAGGTCTCGAGCACGTACAGCACCAGCACGCCGAGCGCCCCGAGGCCGGCGACGAGACTGATGGTGAGGGCTGCTCTCCGCATGACGGAGAGGATACACGCGGGTTTGGCCGGCCGCCAGCCGGGATGGTAACCTCGATTGAACCGCGGCCTTCCGTGGTCCGCGGGTGCATCGCGTGACGGGTGCTGCACCTTCGAAGGGTTCGGCGTTCGGAGTTCGGAGTTCGGCGTTGTTCGCTCGTCGGGCGGTCGAGAGGCGGATGTGATGACGAAGGTCTCGGTCGTGATGCTGGGCGCTCTGGCGCTCGCGGGCTGCCGTTCGATGGCCCACTCGTTCGAGCGCATGGAAGTCGAGGAGCGGGAGGTCATCTCCGAGGAGACGCTGTCGGAGTCCTGGGGCGGGCGCACGGCCGTCGCGATCGCGGCGGAGCCCGGCCCGGACGGGATCGAGATCACCGCGATCGCGACCGAATCGGGAACGCGCCGCGTCCGCTTCCGTGAGCGCGTCCGCGTCGAAGTCCGGTGCGCCCGGCGCGCCGTCGGCGGCATTTTTGAGGCGCCCGACTCGTTCTTCGCGGTGGCCGACGACATCTGGGTCGCGACGGCGTTCGCGGGGATGTTCCTGTTCTCGCACGTCGAATCGGACGACTACCGCGTGACGGGCGTACTGTTCGCGCTGTCCGTCGGCCAGATCTTCGTCGACGCCGTGACGTTCATACCGTGGTGGATCGCGGGCCACGACTGGAACGGCCCGTGCGACTACGTCTCCGGGGTGCGCGACGAGGGCGAGCGGACGCAGGAGCGCGACGTTCCGATGGAGCGCACGGTGCCACTGGCCGGTGCCCGGGTCCGCGTGGGACCGCAGGGCGGCCCGGTCGCGGGGGAAGTCGCCTGCGACGCCGGCGGCCACGCGCGGGTTTCCCTGGCGGACGTCGTGGCGTGGTCGCGCGGAAAGAACGGCGACCTGGTCCTCGAACTCGCCGACGGCGAACGCAAGGACGCGACGCGCCTCTCGCCCGGCGCGGTCCTGAACGGCCCCGCCGGCACGCGCGTCGACTGGCGCGCCGCGCGCAGCTCGGGCGCGCCAGACCTCGCCGCCGCAACCCACCTCGACGGCACGACCCTCGTCGTCACCGTCGAGAACCGCGGCACCGGCGACGCCTGGCAGGTCGCCGCCATCGTCGCGAGCGCCAACGCCGCCGCCGACGGCCGCGTCGCCGCCCTCGGCCGCGTGAAAGCCGGCGAACGCGTCGAAGTCCGGATCGCACTTCCCGCCGGCGCAAGGCAGGGCGCGATCGAGTTCAGCGAAGCGTTCGGGCGCGCACCGGGCGCGGTGCCGTTCGGGCCCTGAGAGCGCGAAAGAAATCGATCTCCGGTGCGTTCGGACTTCGCTCGCTTTGCTCGCTCACCCCGACCGCTCCTCCGATCGATTTCATTCGCGCTCTCAGAAGAGCCCGGCAGTTCTGCGTTCGGGAGAGAGGCCGCAATCCTGATAGGATGCGTCTGCAGGAATAGGAGAGCTCGATATCGGGAAGGAACTGCACAGGATCAAGCGCCTCGAGATCGCCGGCGAGCTCAGCCTGCGGCTGACATTCGACGACGGAGCCGTCCGCATGATCGACTGTGCTCCGCTCGTCAAGAAGGGTGGTGTGTACGCGCCCCTCGCTGCTGCGGAGTATTTCAAGAGCGTTAAGACTGCTCCCGACCGCAGATACATCGAGTGGCCGGACGGTCTTGATTTGTGCGCCGACGCGCTGTGGTTGGAAGGCGCGCCGGCCCGGGAACCGGCGTAGTGCGGAACCACTGCGGAGAGATTCGATGCGTCTGTCGCTGACCGCGGTCTGTCTCATCATGGCGACCGGTGCTTCCGCCGAGTGGGCCCCTTCTCTCGCCAAGGCCGACGCCGAGGCCCGCGCCAAACGCCGGCCCGTGCTGATCTGGGTCTGCGCGAAGGACGACCCGGCGTGCGCGCGCCTCGAAAAGGAAATCTGGCCGGTGGAGCCGGTCAAGACGCGCCTGCGGGACTTCGTGGCCGTGAAAGTCGAACTGGCGGCGCTGGCCGACGCGAAGACGTGGGAAGCCGTGCCGCGCTGGAAGGCGCAGGGGGAAGGGGCTGCGGCGGCGCCGGAGGTGCGCATCCTCCATCCCTGGGGGCGCGAGCTCAAGCGCCTCCCGGCCGAATTGCTGAAGGTTCCCGCCGAAGCCGGCCAGGCGCTTCAGGCGGCCTTCGACGACTGGGAGGCCGTGCAGGGCCCCATCCGCGCCGACACCACCGCGCTCGACCGCGCGCTCAAGAGCCAGGACAAGGACCTCATGATCGAGTGCGCCCGCAAGGTGATCGCCCACCGGGAGCCCTGGACGCTTCCCATGCTCGCCGCCTGCCTCTACCAGCCCGGCGTGAAGATCCGCGAAACGGTCATCCCGGAGCTGCGCCGGATCGACGCCGAGGACGGCCTGCAGGCGCTTCTCAGGTGGCTCAAGGACCAGGCGACCACCGCCGGCGGCGACCTCGCCTGGCGCGAAGTCGAGGCGGCCAACGATCCGCGGACGATTCCCGCGCTCAAGGACAACATCCTCAACAATTCGACGCAGGCCGTGACGCGCATCCGGGCGCTCGGCAACTTCAGGGAGAAGGCGAGCATTCCGTTCCTGATCGACCTCCTTCCGAAGGTCAGCGCGACGTCGCGCGATCCCGCGAACCCCCAGGTCGCCGCCAACGAGGCGATCCAGGCCGAGATCGCGTCGTCGCTCAAGAAGCTGACAGGGCAGGACCTCGGGACGGATCATCGGAAATGGAAGGAGTGGTGGAAGTCGATGGGGCCGGGGTTCGAGTTTCCGAAGTAGGGACACGGGAGGGCGGAAGGGCGGGAGGGCGGAACGGGATGGGCCGTAGGTCCCTCCCGCCCTTCCGCCCTCTCGCCCTGCCCTTCCGCCCGCATTTGACGCGCCCGTCCGCCGTTTGGTACACCGTCACCCCCCATGGCCGACCCCCTCGTCGCCGAGCTGAAGAACCTCATCGTCACGCGCCTCAAACTCGAGGTCGCGCCGGACTCCATCGACGCCGCCGCGCCGCTCTTCGGCGAAGGCCTCGGCCTCGACTCGATCGACGCCCTCGAACTCGTCGTCGGGATCGAGAAACAGTTCGGCATCCGCATCGCCGACGCGGAAATGGGCAAGAAGGCGTTCGCCAGCGTGAACGCCCTCGCCGAATTCATTGGGGAAAAACAGGGTCGGAAGTAGACTTTCGGGGCGCGCATGCCGGAGCCGGAAGAAAACGCCGCGCACAACCTGCCGGGCCTCGAGGGCGAACCCGTGCACATTGCCAATCCGGTGGAGTGGATCCCCCACCGCCCGCCGATCCTGGCGGTGGATTCGGTCGACGTCTCCCGTCCCGGTCAGGCCGGCACCGGCCGGCGCCGGTTCATGCCCGAGGAGCCCTGGCTCGCGGGCCATTTCCCCGGCCGGCCGATCGTGCCCGGCGTGGCGCTCATCGAAGGCATCGCCCAGACCGCCGCGATCGTCCTCCTCTCCGCCCTCGGAAAAAAAGGCGAGGGCGTCCTCGCCGACGTCTCGCGCTTCCGGTTCAAATCCCCCGTCATCCCCCCCGCCGACGTCACCTTCGAGGTCGAGGTCATCGGCCGGTTCGGCAACCTCCACAAGGTCGCCGGCAAGGCGCTCTGCGGCGGCGCCGTCGCGGCGGAAGGGGAGGTCGTGCTGTCCGCGGACCCGCGGTAGGGGTGCTTCGCTGTAGAATCCCGGACCCATGGGTTTCGAAGACCAGGTCCGCCGGTCGCCGCTCGACGACTACCCGCTCTCGATCGGGCTGCTGATCGCATGTGCCGCGATTTTCGGCGTCACCGACCTGGGGCTGATGGGCGAGCGAGGCGCTTCGCTCAAGGAATGGGGCATGAATTCCGGCGCGGGGCTGGAGCGCGGGGAGTACTGGCGGCTGGTGACGTCGATGTTTCTCCACGGCGGTGTCGTTCACATTCTCCTGAACGGGTGGGTTCTCTGGCAGCTCTGCCCGCCGCTCGAGCGCGACATCGGCACCGCGCGGTTTGCGGCGATCTGGTTCGGCGCCGGGATCGCAGGGTCGCTCGCCAGCTCGTGCATCGACGCGGCGAGCGTCGGCGCCTCGGGGGCGATCTTCGGGGTGCTGGCGACCTGGCTCCGCGTGTTCCGCGTCCGCCGCGGGTCGTGGCGGGCCACGATCGCCGACCCGATTGCCAAGCAGTTCCTCCTGTGGACGGTCCTCAACCTCGTTCTGGGATTCACCATCCCGCGCATTTCGAATGCGGCGCATATCGGCGGCATGGTGGGCGGGTGGATGATCTCGGCGGCGCTCATGCCGGCGCTCAAGGGATTCGAACGAGGCAGGATGTCGTCCAAACCGTCGATCCCGAAGCTCGCCGTCGCGATCGCGCTCCTCGTGGTCGCCGGAGTCGTCGCGCGTTTCAATACATGGAATTCACACATCCTGCTCAGGAAGGCGGTAGAGGCGGCGGAAGCGGGGCGCACGGCGGAGGCCGTGGAGCTCGTCGGGAAGGCGAAGCGCATTCCGTTCGGACAGATCGCGGAAGAGTACGCGTTTCTCGGTGAGGGACAGAAGCTGAAGGGGCGGTGGGAGGTCGCCGAGGCGCTCTTCCGCGGCGCCGAGGAGAAGGGTGACGATTCTCCCGATACCGCGGACAATCTTGCGCTCGTGTACCAGAAGCTCGGGAAGAAGGTCGAGTTGCTCGCGCACCTGCGGAAGTGGAAGGAGCGGGGGGCGCCGCTGAAGGGCTGGGAGGCGGAGCTGGCGGCGCTGGAGGAGTGGGAAAAAAGGGAGAAGAAGTAGCGTGGCGGCCGGTGACGACATCGAACGGCAGTTCCGGCGGTTCCGGCGGATCTCCCGGTGGATCGGGTGGTGGCCGCGGCGGCTCGCGGTGTGGTTCGGGAAGCTGCGGACGCGGTGGGTGATCGCGACGGGGAATTTCGACCGCGTGCGGGGGATCGTGCGGGCGAACCTCGAGCCGGTGCTGGCGCCGGGGGAGGATCCGGGGCCGGTGGTCGAGCGGCTGCTGCGCAAGTACGGGCTGTTCCTCACCGACTACTTCCGCATTCCGTCGATGCGCGCGGACAGGTTTCGCCCGCTGTTCCGGCCGCTCAAGGGCCAGGAGCACGTGCAGGCGGCGCTTCAAAGGGGAAAAGGCGCGATCCTCGTGACGCCGCACCTTGGGAACTGGGAGCTGGGCGGGATCGCCATGCGCCTGATGGGGATGCCCGTGACGGTCGTGGCGGTCCCCGACAACGTTAACCCGGGCGTGACGCGGTACCGCGACTGGGCCCGGAGCGTCCACGGCATCCGGGTGCTCAACATCGGGCCCGGGCTGATGACGCCGCTCGAGCTGGCGCGCGCGCTGGAGGAGAACCACCTCGTGGCGATGCTGGCGGACCGGAATTTCTTCGAAGCGGACCCGGTGGAGGTGGACTTCTTCGGGCGCAAGGCGTGGTTCCCGCGCGGGCCGGCGATGCTGGCGCTCGCGACGGGGGCGCCGATCCTGCCGGCTTTCGTGACGCTGGGGGAGGGGGACAAGTACGACGCCGAGGTGTGCCCGCCGGTGCCCGTGCCGGAAGAGGGCACGAAACCGGAGCGCGCCGCGGCGGCGACACGGACGCTCGCGCGCCTGTTCGAGGAGCGGATCCGGGCGCATCCGGACCAGTGGTTTATCTTCGATCCGTACTGGAGCGGTGCCGAGCCGGTGTCGAACACGGCGCGGGAAGCGGCGGGGCTGGCGGGCGGGGGGTCGGTGAGCCCGCTGCAGTGAGGTATTTGGCCGCGAAGCGGCCCCCTTGCCCTTGACCTTGCCCTTGACCTTGCCCTGTCGTTCGTCACCCCGCGATCCGGCACACCCTCCCGCCGAAATGCGAGGGCAAGGGCAAGGTCAAGGTCAAGGGAAAGGGGCGCGGCTTTCCCCGTGCAAGACCGCCTTCGTCGGCCGGCCGGTTTTTGGACGTGTGACCCCCGACGGCCCTCAGTTATAGTGACCACCCCGTTTCCGGGCCCCTCTTCACCAAAAATCAGGGAGACCGCCCATGCCCCCGCGCCTCTGGCTCCTTCCTCTATTCATCGCCCTCCTCGCCGGATGCTCCTCGGAGCCCGACAAGCCCAAAAGCGGCGGCGACGGCGGAAGCGCGGTCGCGACGACGGACAAGCCGGCGGCGGATACGCCGGCTGCGGACAAGCCCGCAGGGGAGGGTGAAAAACCGGCGCCGAATGCCCCGTTCGGGGGGGAGGAGGCCGAGGCGCTCCGGCTGATGCTCGCCACGGACTTCGACAAGGCGATGACCGAGTACGAGCGGCTCATGGCCGCCAACGCCGCCGCGCCGATCGGTGACTACTACTGGCAGCGATACATGGAAGCCGCGGACTATGCGGACGACGACGTGACGGAGGAGATCGTCCGGGCGACGGACCGGCTGTTGCCGGAGGGGCTTCACCCGGCGCTCGAGGCGCGGGCGCGCGACTACCGGATGCTGGTGGCGCGCGGCAAGGCGAAGTTCGACGACGCGGAGAAGGAGGCGGTCGCGCTCGGATTCGTGCGCGACTGGTTCGTGTGCGGGCCGTTCGAGAACGAATCGGAGACGGGATTCAAGAACGTCTACGGGCCGGAGAAGGAATTTTCTCTCGAGAGGGAGTACGACGGAAAACTCGGCAAGTACCGGTTCTTCCAGTCCGCGGCGCGCGCCCGGTTCGGCACGGTGGACATGTCGCAGCTGTTCCGCCTGAACGCCGACGTCTGCGCGTACGCGGCGGCATTCGTTCGGAGCGATTCGACGCGGCCGGTGGCGGTGCGGCTGGGGTCGGACGGCGCGGCGAAAGTGTGGGTGAACGGGAAGCTCGCGCTGGAGAGCGACTGCTACCGCAGGATGGGGCTCGACCAGGACGCGGCGGGGGCGGTGCTGGAGAAGGGTTGGAACGTGATTCTCGTGAAGGTCTGTCAGAAAGGCGGGGGCGAGGACACGAAGGACCTGATGGACGAGTCGTGGGAGTTCGCGCTGCGGCTGACGGAGCCGGGCGGGAAGGCGCTGGCGGGGATCGAGGCGGAGGAGGACCTGGCGAAGGCGAAGGCGCTGAAGTTGTCGGAGCCGTCGGGGGGCGAGGCGGCGGCGGTGGAAACGGGCGCGGAGGGGATGCTGCTCGCGGCGGTGAAGGCGGACGCGCAGGACGCTTCCGCACGGGCGCGGCTGGCGTTCCTGAAAATGAAGAGGCACGCGCTGGACGAGAACGACCGGGGCGCGCGCGACCTGCTGCGGGAAGCCGCGAAGCTTGCAGGGGACGAGCCCACGATCCTGATGTGGCTGTCGGAGGCCGAGGACACGAAGAACAAGAAGCTCGACGCGATCCAGCGGGCCATGGCGGCCGAGCCGAAGTCGGCGCTCGTGCGCTGGCTCGACGGCGAGCAGCACGCCGGGCACATCGACGACAAGGCCGAGGTGCGCTTCCGCGAGGCGCTCGAGCTGCGCAAGGGACTCGTGCTCGCGCGGATGTCGCTCGCCGAGGTGTTCGCGCGGCGGGGCGGGCCGTGGGTGAACGAAGCGCGGGCGATCTACAAGGAGATCGTGAAGGACTTCCCGGACCACGGGATCGCGAAGGCGTATCTCGCGCGGCTTTCCGAGGCACGGCCGGGCGAGCAGGAAAAGTACCTGGAGGAGCGGCTGGCGTCGTGGGGGCTCGATCCCTCCGTGCGGAGCACGCTCAAGAACATCTATCGCCGGAAGGGGGAGTTCGACCGGGCCGTGGCGCTCATGGACGATCGCCTCGCGCTCGATCCGTACGACGTGATGGCGCACCTCGAGGCGGGCCGGATCTACGAATCGCAGGCGCTCTGGGACAAGGCGCTCGAGCGCTACGCCGCCGCGCTGCGGATCTCGCCCGAGAACAACTCCGCGATCCTCGCCGCGGCCAACGCCTGCGTCGCGGCCGGCCGGAACGACGAGGCGATCGCGTACCTCACGCAGTCGCTGGCCATCCGCCCGAACCAGCCCGATGCGTCCAAGCGCCTGCGCTCGCTCAAGCCGAAGGAGAAGGAGTTCTGGCGCGGCTACGAGTCGGACCTCGCGCCGCACATCGAGCGCGCGAAGGGCGTCGCCCGCTCCGGCGACGAGTCCGCAACCTACGTCTATAAGCACGACCTCGTCGTCGTCGCCGAGAACGGCACCGCCAGCTACTTCACCCAGCAGGTCATCAAGATCTTCGACGAGCGCGGCGCCCAGTCGTACCGCACCGTCTCGGCCCTCGGCGGCCACTTCGATACGTTCGGCGGCGGGCGCGCGGAATTCAAGACCGCCCGGCGCATCCAGCCCGACGGGACCGTGCGCGAAGGCACGCGGCGCGAAGGCAGCTGGTGGGCCGGCTTCGAAAACCTCTCCGCCGGAGACGTCCTCGTCGTCGAGTTCCAGATGGAGGAAACCGGCGAGCCCCGCTACAAGGGCTACTTCGGCCTCATGCTCCCTCTTCAGCCGGAATTCGACCCCGTGCAGGACGCGCGCATCACGCTCGTCCACCCCGAGGGCAAGGCGGTCTACCACGAGGCCGTGCGGTTCACGGCCAATCCCGAGATCGCGGTCAAGGACGGCAAGGTCTGCACGGTCTGGGAGGTGAAGGGGATCCCGCACGTTCCGCAGGAGCCCAACATGCCTCCGTTCTACGAGACGATCGCGTACATCCATTTCTCGACGTTCAAGACGTGGGCAGACGTCGGGGAGTGGTTCAGCGGGCTCGTCCGCGACCGGTTCGAGGCGAGCGACGAGATCAAGGACGCGGTGAAGAAGTCGACGGCCGCTTCGAAGTCGCGCCTCGAGAAGATCGAAGCGCTCTACCAGCTTCTCGTGAGCCGCACGCGCTACGAGGCGCTCGATCTCGACAACCACGCGTATCTGCCGTTCAAGGCCAGCGAGACGTTCGCGCGCCAGTACGGCGACTGCAAGGACACGGCGACGCTGTTCGTCACGATGATGAAGGAAGCCGGCGAGGAGGCGAACCTCGTCCTCGTCCGCACGAACGACATGGGCGTGATCGACCTCAGCCTGCCCTCGATGAAGGTGTTCAACCACTGCATCGCGTACGTGCCGGACCGGGGCGACGGCAAGGGGATGTTCATCGACGGCACGGCGCGGTACTACTCGGCGAAGGACCTGCCCTCCATGGACCAGGGGGCGGTGATGTTCGTCGTGCGGACGGGCGACAAGGCCGCGGCGCAGGTCACCGACTGGGTCCCGCCCGAGATGAACTCGCGCGATTCGACCATCGTCGTGAAGCTGAACGACGACGGCAGCGCCACGATCGTCCAGAAGGCGACCGTCACCGGCATGGACGCCGGCATGATGCGCCAGCGCTTCCAGGAAGGCGCCAAGCGCGAGCGGCTCTTCCAGCAGTGGTACAACCAGTTCTTCGACGCCGTCGAGGTCGACAAGCTCTCGTTCAACGACCTCGCCGACTACAACCTGCCCGTCGAGTTCCAGGCCGAGATCCGCGTCCCGCGGTTCGCGCGCAGGGAGGGGCGGTCGTTCGTGTTCCGGCCGAGCATGTTCCCGGCGCGGCTGGCGGAGCAGTTCGGCCAGCTGGCGGACCGGAAGCACGACGTCGTGCTCGAGTGGCCGCAGGAGCGCAAGGAGCGGGTGGTGTTCGAGCTGCCGAAGGGCTGGAAGGTGAAGTCGCTTCCCGCCTCGCTCGAGCGCGACAACACGCTCGGGGCATTCTCCTGGAATGCGAAGGCGGAGGGGAACCGGATCGAGGTGGACAGTTCGATGTCGCTGAAGAAGGCGCGGGTTCCAAAGGGCGACTACAAGATGTTCCGGGACTTCGCCGTGGACGTGGACAAGGCGCAGGAGGAGGAGATCGTGATCGAGCCGGAACGGTAGCTCGGAGCAAGCCAGAGATGTTGCCGTACCGACGCGTTCTACCAGATCATGAGGCATCGAAGGCATGAGGCCCGCCCGAATCATCGCCCTTATCCTGTCCGTAGCCGGCCTGACGGCCGCTTGGATGTGGCGAGTCCAGTTTTGTGCCGAGCCGGTCGGCGATCAGGAGGTTTCCGGAACCGCGAGCATGAACGAACACCTCACTGAGCGAGTTGTCCCGGACATGGGGACTCCGCGGTACTCCAGCTCCGAGGCCAATTCGGTTGCTCGGTTAGAGCAAGAGTGGCGACACTGGAGAACAAGCAGGACGCTGAAGGACGTGGCAAGCCGAGTAGTGGGTGTCGACGAACCTGAGTTGCTAGCTGATCTCCAGAGACTGCTGGAGCCCGATAATCGTCCTGTTTTCCTGCTCGCAGTCGGAATCAGTCCGACTGAGAGTCGACGGAGGATTCTGGAGCAGGCTCTTAAGTTCGTTTCCCAGAAAGTGGAAGCCGACGACGACTTTCTCAGGGCTCTTGCCTTGCTTGTCCGGGTCCGACCGGGGGAAGAACTGAGCTGGGGGGAGTTGCTGGCCTGTCTTGCGCTCTTCCATCTGGACTCGATGCTCGATTCGGCGCTGCGCTGTAATCGTGAGCCGGACGGCATGGCGCTGTATGAGGAGTTCACGGACTCCATCATCAACAAGCTGTACGCAAAGTTGCTGCCAGGCCCGGCTCCGGAATGGGTGCAGAGACTCTTCCTCCCGGCCGTTCTAGGATCGAAAGGGAATGGTCTGGCCCGTGATGTCATGGGAGTGCGCTACGGATCAGATGCGGCCTCGGAGATTCTTGAGAGGGTGCTTGGCCAGCGAACAGAAACACCGGATGCGCGAATCGCGTACCTGGCGCACTGCCTCAAGTACCCGGTAGACGTATCGCGCTACGACGGTCTGTATGAATCTCTGGTGGCTCTCGGCGCAGCAGCTGATCGCGTCATTGCCGAGACCTGGTCCCGGCAGGCTCCGAATCAGTTCAATCCCCTTCCGGCCCATCTGGAGATCAAGGCGGCCAAATCCGACGGATTCACAACCGGACTCGCATCCGCGCTTTGGATCAGTCCGGAACGACCAACCTGGGATCTGGTGTTCGCGCGCCTTGACAGCAATCAAGTTATCGGCCTGCTTGAGAGGTTCTTGCGCTGGTCGGAACGGGAGGGGGGCTTTTCCGCGGGCTCCCCGATGCGGACGGCGAGGGTCATCGCTCTCGTTGGTCGCCTCGTGTTCCTGGCGGCCGCGTCCGCCGGGGATTTCGAAGGGAGACTGAAGGCGATGGGTGACTGGAGGGCTGCCTATGCGGACGCCTCGAAGAAGTGCGCCGAACTGGGACTCATACAGCTCGGGGAGTATTCGACCGGTCTTCGAGTTCTGGAGCCCTGAGAGCGTGAGAAAAATTCGATCTACGGTGCGGTCGGACCTCGCTCGCTTCGCGAGCTCGCCCCGACCGCGCCTGCGATCGAATTTTTTCACAAACTCTGAGTCCTCGACGCGTTGAGGCGGGGGGCGCGGGTTCTGGAAGCACCAGTCAAGGCCGTGAAGTGGCAGGTTGATCTCCTCTTCAGTCTATTGATTGCCGGTCCACCGAAGTAAGAGTCGTTCCTTTTCAGAAAACACGATGCTGGAGGATTCCGTGCGCGAGGCAACAAAGATGGCCGCCAAAACCGTCCTCCTGCTCCTGCTTACGAGCTGGCTGGCAGTTTCAGCCGACGAAGGCGTCTTCTGGCTCGACAAGACCCAGGCGGAGGACGCGTACAAGACGCTCTCGGAAACGCCGGACAAGGACCGCGACCCGGGCGCGTGGGTGAAGCTCGGCTGGCTCGAGCTGCTGCACCAGAACGACGCGGACAGGGCGATGGAGAGTTTCGCGCGGGCGGCGGAGAAGGACCCGGCGTACGGGGACGCGCACGAGGGGCTGCAGGCGGCGGCGACGGCGCGGCTGCGGACGGATGTGGGGGCGAAGGCGCTCGCGGCGCTGATGGAAGCGGAGCCGGATTCGGCGCGGACCGAGGCGATGCTGCGCGTCGGGCGGGTGCAGGCGGGGGCGTTCGTGACGTGGACGGTGCCGGAGCGGATCGCGTTCGCGGAGAAGCTGCTCGCGAAGACGAAGAATGCTCGCGTGGCGCAGGCGCTTCACCAGTGGATCCAGGGCCAGTTCGAGACGCAGCTCCGGACGGACGAGGGGTTCCAGCACTGGCTCGCGCAGGGGCATGTGGCGAAATGGCACGCGATCGGGTTCTTCGGCGAGGCGGGCGCGGCGTCGTACGACGACGAGCTGCCGCCGGAGCGGGAGTTCAAGCCGGGGGCGGAGTACGCGGTGGGCCGGCAGGCGGCGCGGTGGGGTGAGTTCGAAGCCACGCCGGGCGACACGGACCTGCAGGGAGCGCTTCGGCACGCCACGAACCGCGGAACCGCGTTCTACATGAGGTCGGTGCTCGATTCGCCGGAAGAGCGCTCGGCGTTCGTGCGGATCCGGAGCACGATGTCGTGGAAGGTCTGGCTGAACGGCGTGCCCGTCGGCGCGAACGATCTCGTCCGGAACTTCGCGGCGTGGGAGCAGTGGCACGGGGTGACGCTGTCGAAGGGCCCGAACGTGCTGCTCGTGAAGTTCGTCGCGCCGGGGATGGATTACTCTTTCGACCTCACGATGCACCAGGCGGACGCGCGCGCGATGACCGACCTCAAGAGCGGGTTCGAGGGGAAGTCGCCCGCGCCCGAGCCGAACGGGAAAGAAGCACGCGGCGGCGCGCCGGCGGGCGACGCGCTGGAGGCGCTCGCGCTGAAAGCGGAGGATCTCGCCTCGTGCACGCTCCGCGAGGCGATGCTCTGCGGCCAGCTCTACGAGTCGCTGGGGCTTCACCAGCAGGCGGAGCGCATCGACCGGCAGGTCTTCGAGAAGCTGCCGACCTCGGCGTACGTCCAGTTCTTCCACGGGGCGTTCGTCGAGTACTATCCGCTTCTGCCCGACGCCCGCCGCGAAAACGTCGCGCGCACGCATTTCGAGCGCGCGGTGGCGCTGGACCCGCGGTTCGCGCCGGCGCTGATGTCGCTCGCGCGCGCGAACGAACGGAAGGATTCGGACAAGGCGCTCGAGTACGTGCAGCAGGTCCTGGCGGCGAATGCCGGCTGCGCGGACGCGCACCAGATGCTCGCCCGGATCTACGGCGGGCGCGGCTGGCGCGCGGAGCAGGAGAAGTCGCTCGAGAAGGCGGCCGAGTGCGCCCGCGGAGATTTCGGCTACGCCGCGGAACTCGCGCAATGGCACGCGCAGAACCAGAATTTCCAGAAGGCGTTCGGGATCATCTCGGCCATCAAGAAGACCCACGAGGTCGAGGCGTGGTGGGAGGAGATCAACCTGCTCGGCCAGGCGGGCCGCGACGCCGACCAGCTCGCCGCGCTCGAGGCCTACCGGCGGCGCTTCCCCAGAAACGCCCGCTGCCCGATGGAGATGGCGGCGGTGAAGGAGCGGATGGGGCGGACGGACGAGGCCGAGCAGCTGCTCAAGCTGGCGGGGATGCTCGATCCCCGGAACGGCGAGATTCCGCGCCGGCTGCTCGAGATCTACGTGAACCACCGGGACCTCGACAAGGCGCGCGCGCAGCTCGCGGTCGTTCTGGCGGAGCCCGCGCGCATCATGGCCTACGACGAGAACCTCCGGCGGTACGTGCTGTTCCTCGCGGGCGACGGCGACGACTGGACGAAGCCGTGGAACGTCGACGCCCGGGAGATCGTCAAAAACGCCCCCGCCACCGAGGACTTCCCGACGACCGCGCACTCCGTGATCCTGTTCGAGCAGCGCCTCGTGCGCGTGATCGGGACGGACTTCAAATGGAAGGAAGAAGACATTCACCGCGTGGTGAAGATCCTCTCGAAGGAGGGCGGCGAGAACTACGGCCAGCTCGGCCTCGGCCGCGGCGAATGGGCGCGGTTCCGGCTGCGCGAGCTGCGCGTGTTCACGCCGGACGGGCGCGTGCTCGAGATGGACTCGGTGCAGGAGGAGGGACGTTGGCGCATGCCCGAGCTGGACAAGGGCGCGATCCTGGAGTTCCGCGTGTCCCGCGGCAACGGGCCGATCGGCGTGGACCAGCCGGTGTTCGAAGTCGAGCGGTCGCCGCTGTTCCAGCGGCAGAACGAGCCGGTCGTGCGCAGCCGGTACGTCGTCGTGATTCCCAAAGGCGCGCCGATCCGCGTGCGGACGCTCAACCTCTCGGCGCCCGCCGTGACCGTCGAGACGGACGAGACCACGACCCACACGTGGGAGTTCCGCGACCTGCCGGAGTTCGAGCCCGAACAGGCCATGCCCCCCGCCGCTGAAGTCCTGCCGGGCGTGAGGTTCGTGTTCGGGAAGCCGTCGATGGAAGCCATGCTCGAGCGGGCCCGGAGCCGCGGGATGGGCTCCCCGGTCGCCGACGACGTCATGGCGAAGGCGCTCGAACTCACCGTCGGGCTCGAGTCGCCCGAAGCCAGAGTCCGCGCCCTCTACAAGTTCGCCGTCACCGAAATCAAGTCCGGCGGCAACAGCACGCCGAGCCACACGCTCGCCGACATGGAAGGCGATCCCACCGAACTCCTCGCCGCCCTCCTCAAGGCCGCCGGCATCCCCTTCCAGTACGCCTGGTGCCGCGGTCCCTCCCCCAATTACCCCGAGTACGACGTCGAAATGGCCCTTCCCATGTACGGCACCGAACTCCTCCTCGTGAACCTCCCCACCGGCGACGTCTGGCTCTGGCCGTGGCGCTGGAACGCCTTCGGGGCGCTTCCCAACCAGCTTTACGGCGGGGAAGCGCTGGTCGTGGACGGCCGCACGGCGTATTTCCGGGCTCTTCCGGCGCGGACGCCCGAGGAGAAGGCGGTGGCGACGCGGATCGAGGTGAAGGTGGACGAGAACGCGATGGCGGACATCAAGGGGGCGCTGATCCTGCAGCTGGGCACGGCGGCCGCCGCGCGCGGCCAGCTCGAGCAGTTCATCGGCAAGGACCAGCTGAAGGCGATCGTCGCCCAGATCGCCAACGGCGTCTTCAAGGGCATCGTGGTCAACGCGCACGCCATCAGCGAGTTCGACCTCGACCGGCCGTCGTGCGAAGTCACCTTCGAGGGGACGAGCAAGGGGTTTGCGCAGCGCAAGAAGGGGAGCGACACGATCACGTTCCGCGGGATCGTCCCGCCGCTCGACCTGTCGAGGCAGCTGCTGCGCGAGAGCGTCCGCAAATACCCGCTGCGGGCGAGCTGGGCGGACGACATCACGAACTGGAACGTGCTCACGATCGAGCTGCCCGAGTACGAGAGCGTCAGGCTGCCGGAGAGCACGGCGCTCTCGACGCAGTTCGGGACGTACAACGTGACGTACAAGCTGACGGGGCGGACGCTGCGGGTGGAGCGGCGCCTCGTGATGAACTCCATCGACATCGCTCCCGAGCGGTACGCGGCGCTCGCGGAGATGCTGAAGACGATCGACGACGCGGAGAAGCGGCAGGTGACGGTGAAGGTGAAGGCGGAGGGGGTGGCGCCGGAGAAGTAGGAGAACGGCAAAGGCCGGACGCGGTGTGCGGGCGACGTGCCGGCCGTGCTCGGCGACGGCCACCTTGAGGCGCAGGACGATTCGAAGGCGATTCAATCGCTGGCGGACGTGCTTCGGAGCGACCCAGGCAACCGGACGGCGAGTCCGGCGTCTCCGCGCTGTGCGAGCTCCCGGCGCGCGACCTCCGCGTCGGCTGGGCGGGCGTTTTCAAGTCCGGCAACACCTTTCGCGCCTAGCCTTCGGCACCACCCCCGCCAGGGAGAGGACCGGCAAAGGCCGCGACATTGCGAAGCTCGTCGCGGCGGAGTGCAGGATGCCGGTGCCAGAATGCCCCCCTGCGACGGAGAAGGAATCCGTCGCCGGCCATGGCGGCGCGTCTGGGGGGACGCCGTGATCCGCATGATTCGTGCAGGCCGATGCAGGCATGACACGCCATACAGAGGCGCTGAGGCCTACGAAGAACGAATCCGTTCGATCTTTGATCGAAGCTCCGCGGCCAAATCCTTGCCGCAGAGTCGTCCCAAGCAGATCGACCACGCAAGGCATATCGTTGCACTTGCTTCACTCGCATGCCGAAGAAACGAGCGAAGCAAAGCGGATTTCGTTGGATCCAGTACTTTCTCGTCTTTAGACAAGTACCACGGCGGAAAGAAGTTGGTTATTTTATCCGATGGGCACCTCTGTTCGGCGGAAATTCTGGACAACTCATCGCATAGAGCGGCCTCCTCCGGCGGGATTGACTCTAACATAGCAACATCTGGGACTTCTGGCTCGCCTCTCATCCACCAGCAATAAAACCGAGGTGGAACCTGCGCAATAACAAGAGAATTGCGACAGAATGCCGCTGCACAACCTATCAGTCCGAGTGAGTCGGAGAATTGGCCCTCAAGAAGAAGTGAAATGGCGTTGTGGAGAGTTAGAAGAGAGGAATGCGCGGCGCCGAAGAGAACTACACGATCGTCCTGAATATTGGTTGGCGAAGCGTCTTCGAGCACCTGATCAAATCCGGCCAGTAACTCTTCCAAAAGCCCGATGCGCTCACGAACTACTGTGATGGAAAGCTGATAACTGATGTCTTTTGCAGTTCGCCACATCTCAATTTTCATTATCCTGCCTCCGCGGAATAGGGCTTTGGGCCGTCTGCGAGATCAGACAATCGTGACCGCTGTTGCTAGGAGTAAGTACTTGCATCCGCAAGTCGAATTGCGATCGAGTTAGATGAACAGCCGCAACGATGGAGTGATGCTCGCATTTCCGTCGCGGGAGGAGGCGAATCATCTGGACGACTGCTACGATGCGAGCCGGTCGGATGGTTGTAGGTTGATCGCACATGTATTCTGATCCGTTCCCCTGTCTGCCTCTGACTTCACGCGCAGCACCGACCGCACACCCGCGTCTCAAAGGAATAGTCACTTCTTCCACTTGACCTTCCACATTCCGGTTTTTGGGTCATATTCTAAAGTCCAATCTTCTCTGCCGGAGTCGGACGGTCCCCCGGGGGTCTTGCCAACGGGCTTCCCCCCAGAGCCCCCACCGTGACCATTTCCTGCCCTGAAGCTCTCCGCGCTGGCTTTGCTGAGTAGCGCGGCGAGTAAGATAATTGCGGCTGCCGCAGCACCCACAGCCGCCGCAGGAACCTGCGCACCACCAAGCCAACTCAGAATCCCGTGCAAGACGAGAGCAACTGCCAATAGGACGACCATCGCTTTCATGAGGCCTTTGGCTTGCTCCAGCCGAAGTTTCGCGATTGGGTCGAGCCACGACCCCAGGATATACTCCAACCCTAGGAGCACCTTGAATTGGTTATGGCAGAAGTTCTTGTTTGTCTCACGATCCGCACGGCACTGCGCAGGCGACTTAAGATGAGTCTCAATGCAAGCCCAGAAGTTCCCTTCGGCCCATGCGAGACAAGCGATGTAGAAGTCCCACGCAATGCCGTGCAGATAGGTCGCATGAAGGACCTCGAAAAGCTGCATCGGGATCACAAGATCCGAGAATCCCCTAATGGCGACAGCATCGAGTGCCTGCAACAACAACTTCCCTGCCTTTTCGGCCTGGTCCCGACTCTCAGCGGAGAATGTTCCGCTTGGATCTTGGAGGGATGCAAGAAAACTCTCACACAGTGTTCTGGCGTCGGCAATCCCGAGATGCAGACTGGCGTCTGCAAGAGATCTCTCAATGCCACTGGATGTGATTCCTGAGTCGACATAGTCGACAGGGGATGCGGGGCCTGAGTTCTGGCTGAATGCTGATAGCGCAGTTAGCTGCCACGTCGTCAGATCCTCACCAGATTGCATGGGCGGAATCCATGATGGGGTCGCCGACACTGGCGACCCCTGCTGTCCGTTGGCCATGTTGAACGCCGGATGTGCAAGCTCTGCCGGGTCGACAAGCTTGGGGATCTCGCCGCCGGCACCGCCGCCTACGACTGCTGGGACGCGCGGTCCGCCCCCGCCGAGCGCGAACATCGGCCCGACCACCGGGAGGAAGACATGGCCCAACCCGCCCGCGGGTTTGATGCTTCCCATCAGCTCATCTCGCCAGTCCGCCATGATCTTCTTCTCCTTATTCTATCTGC
>JACPRD010000144.1 GCA_016190145.1 Planctomycetota bacterium
GCGATGCTCCGCCGCAACGCCGCGATCGCGCTCGGAAACCTGGGAGACACCGCCGCGCGACCGGCGCTGGAAGAGGCCGCGCAGGATCCCGATCCTCTCGTGGCCGAGCACGCCCGCTGGGCGCTCGGCCGACTGGAGAAACCATGAAGCGTCTCCTGCCGCTCGCGCTCGCAGCGGCGTTCCTGCCGATGGCGTGCGTGCATCCCGGCGAACCCGATCCGGCGACCGCCGACCCGGACCTGGCGAGCCCGGTCGAGATCGCCGGCGTCGGGAACTTCGCGAAAGTCACGGAAGGCGTCTGGCGCGGCGAGCAGCCGACCGCGGAGGGATTTGCGACGCTGAAGAAAATGGGCGTGAAGACGGTCGTCAACCTGCGCGCGTGGCACTCGGACCGGGACGAGATGAAGGGGCTCAGCCTCTATCACCTGCACATCAAGTCGACGACGCTCTTCCAGGAAGACGAGGACATCGCGAAGTTCCTCAGGATCGCGACGGACCCGTATTACCGTCCCGTCTTCGTCCATTGCCAGCACGGCGCCGACCGGACCGGCGTGAGCATCGCGGCCTACCGCGTCGTGGTGCAGGGCTGGCCGATGTCCAAGGCGCGGCGCGAGCTGCCGATCTTCGGATTCCACGAAATCTGGCAGAACCTCGAGAAGTACCTCGACGACTTCGACGCGGAACGGGTCAGGAAGAAGATGGGAGAGGTGAAGGTCGAGGTGGAGACGGTGCCGTAACGACGGAAGAACCGTTCTTCGTTTCTGGTTACTCGTTACTCGTTTCGCGGGGCGGTCTGTCCCAACCTGTTTCACTGGGTGTTGCCCTTGCTTATGGCTTATGGCTTATGGCTTGTGTCGCGCTTCCAAAAAAAGAGACGGCCGCACGCAGGCGTGCGGCCATCCCGATTCTCGAACGACTTCCTCTTACACGCGCTTTGCGACCTCCTCCCAGTTCACCACGTTCCACCACGCCTCGATGTAGTCGGGACGCCGGTTCTGATACTTGAGGTAATACGCGTGCTCCCACACGTCGAGCCCGAACACCGGGTGCTTGCCGTCCATGAGCGGGTTGTCCTGGTTCGGCGTCGAGACGATCTCGTACTTCCCGTCCGCCGTCCGCGCGAGCCAGGCCCAGCCGCTTCCGAACCGCCCGACCCCCGCTTCCTTGAACTTCGTCTTGAAGTTCGCGAAGTCCGTGAACGTGCTCTTGATCACGTCCGCGAGCTTTCCTTTCGGCTCCCCGCCGGCCTTCGGCCCCATCTGGGTCCAGAAGAGCGAGTGGTTCCAGTGCCCGCCCCCGTTGTTCCGGACCGCGGTCCGGATGTTCTCGGGCACCTTCGCGATGTTCTTGCAGACGTCGTCGAGCGACCACTTCTGGACGTCCGCCGCCCCTTCCAGCGCCTTGTTCAGGTTCGTGACGTAGGCGTTGTGGTGTTTCCCCTGGTGAATCTCCATGGTCATCTTGTCGATGTGAGGCTCGAGCGCATCCGTCGGATACGGCAACTTCGGCAGTTCGTGGGCCATGTTCCTCTCCAATCTTCCTGGGCTCGGCGTCGCGACTCGCGCCGCCGGAGTATCAAATGTCCCGCGGCGCGGGGGGCGGTGTCAAGGGAATCGAAAGCAGGAGCTTTGCCAATGCGAAGCGGCTAGAGCCCTGGAGTGATCACTCTGAGTCCGGACGCGCGGGCCGCATCGGCCTGCTCCGCGTCCGACGTGGCGAAGCGCAGCGAATCGCGTCCCGTCTGCCGGACGGTCAGCAGCGCGCAGGCGAGGTGAACGGCATCCGCCCCGCGGAGCCGGTGTTCCTTCACCAGTTGCCGCGCGAGATCCGATGCCTCCCTCTCAACGTCGACCAGGTAGAGCGCACTGATAGTCTGCTCGAGGTCCACGAGAAACGCCGCCGGAAATACACCTTTCCGGCCGGAACGGCGGAGGAGGGCTGACGTCGCTTCGGCCGGAAGGAGAATCGAGGCGGCATGCTGACCCTTCCGGGTCAGGAGGTTCGTGGCCTGTCCGTACCCCGGCTCGGACGCGACGAAGGCGCGGATGAGGGCGCTCGTGTCCCAGAAGATCACCGGCGATCTGCCAGGAGTTGAGCCACGACTCCCTTGAGTTGGATCGCGTGAATCTTCTTCGGGATGGAGCCGGTTCCCCGATGCATGAACCCGGACGCGACCATGCGCTCCAGCTTTCGCTCCAGGGACGTGCGTTTCGGAGAGGGCGCCTCAGGGCGGACCAGGATCGCGACAGGCCGGGCCCGGGACGTGATCACCACGCGCCGCCCCGCACGAACGGCTCGAAGCGCGTTCCCAAGGTGCGCTTGAAATTCACGGACTCCCAGCTCGATGTCTTTCATAGCTATGCTGCAGCATATGCAATGCTGCGCTCGCCCGCAAGTGGGTCGCGTGGAGGGTCATCAGAAGTCAGTCTGATAGAAAGTCCGAAGTCAGACCCTGCCCGATTTCTCGACCCTCTTCTCGTACGTAGAAGTGTCCGCGGCGGACGCCTTTCGTGTCCACCTCGCGGGAAAACTCGTAGTCGAAGCAGTCGGCCTTGCAGCGCACACTGAATGACCCAGGACTGCTTTCGGTGCACACTTCCAACCCGCAGATCGGGCAAGTTCCAGTCTTGGCTTGACCTGTTTCCAGCTGTCGGCAGAGAGCTTCGATCGTCCCGACGACATATCGTCGGTGCTCGAGTCTCTTTCGCGTCAGAAGATAGAGAGGGTTCCCGCCCACCGGTCTAAATGTCCCTCGCGGCTCGTCGAACTCGATGTCGACCTTGATCTCATCCGTTCCGTCCTCTCTACGGAAATGAAATTCCAGCCTGTACCTGTCACGGACAGCACTCAGCGGCCCGCAGAATCGACTCTCATCGAAGCAGGCGACGAGGCTGCCGCCGGAGTCAAAGTAGGGCTCCTCCATCTGGGGAAGTAGCTGAACTGTCAGGAACTGGACCAGCGCATTTTTGAATGCGGCATCGACGCGTTTAAAGTGGAACTCCGCGTGAAATGGGCCGTATGCAATTGGTCCGAGGGGCATGAGGATCGGACGCTGCTCCTATCTGCGTTCCGCCATCAGTCGTTGCAAGACTCCTTCGATCTTGAACGTCTGGATCTTGCCGATGCGCCTCCCGTTGCCCCGATGAAGCCACCCTTCGGCGGCAAGTTCATCCAGCTTCCGCTCAAGGAGGGACTTCCGCTTGTTGCGGCTTCCGTTGTGGGACACCCGTCTGGCCATCACGACAGCATACCGGGCAGGTCCGCGATCTCGCGCACCCTTGTGCAGTCGCGGGCCGCGTGGAGCCCCGCCGGATCGAGCAGCGCCGCCTGCATCCCCGCGCCGCGGGCGCCCATGACGTCGATGTGGAACATGTCGCCGACGTAGAGGGAGCGGGCGGGGTCGGCGCCGGAGCGATCGAGGGCCATGCGGAAGATGCGCGGGTCGGGCTTCTCGACGCCGACGAGGTGCGAGTCGATGACGAAACGGAGGAACTTCGTGAGCCCGAGGCGCTCGAGCATCGCCTCGACGCTGCCGTCCGAGTTGGAGATCACCGCGAGTTCGTAGCCGTCGGCGCACAGGCGCTCGAGCGTCTCGGCGGCGGCACGGGCGGGGCGGGACCAGAGGGTGAAGATGCGGTTGCGGGCAAAGAGGGCTCGGATGGCCTCGGGGATGCGGGCACGGTCGGGCCAGCCGGCGGCGGAGAGGACGGTCCAGAAGTAGGTGTGCCAGCGTTCCTTCTCGGCGTCGCGGTCGACGCGTTCGAGATCCACGTGGATGCGCGCCTGCGGTTCCGCCGCCTCCATCGCCGCCGGATCGGCGTCGAGCCCGAATTCCTCGCGCAGGATGCCCGCCACGCGGAGGAAGTCCAGGTGGACGAGGGTGTTTCCCGCGTCGAGGAAAATCCAGTCGAGCGTGTCTCCCAGCGTCGGCACGGCGCCCGTCTCCGGCGGACTAAACTTCAAAAGGGTGGGGCTCGCTTTCGGTGGCCTTGTCCGCGGCTCCGGCCGGCGGCTCGCGCCGCGTCGGGCCGCCCTTGCGCTGCACCACCCGCTTCGCAGCGGTCACGATGTGCGTCCACGTCAGCCCGTACTTCTCCAGAAGCTGCTGCGGCGAGCCGCTCTCCGCGTACGTGTCTTCCACGCACACCTGCTCGATCGGCGCCGGGGCGTGCTGCGCCAGGCACTGCGCCACGACGGAACCCAGCCCGCCGAACCGCGAGTGCTCCTCCGCCACCACGAACGCCCCCGTCTCGAGCGACGCCCGCGTCACCGCCTCGGCGTCCAGCGGCTTCACGCAGTACCCGTCCAGCACCCGCGCCGTGATCCCCTCCTCCTTCAGCGCGTCGTGCGCCTTGAGCGCCTCCGCCACCATCAGGCCGTTCGCCACGATCGTCAGGTCCGTCCCCTCCTCCAGCTGCCGCATCTTCCCGAACGGGAACTCGCCGCCGTCGTAGACCTTCGCCACCTTCGGCCGCCCCGTCCGCAGATAGACCGGCCCCTGGTGCGCCGCAGCGCGCCGCACGAGGTCCTTCGCCTGCGCCTCGTCCGCCGGCACGCACACCACGAAACCCGGAAGCGTGCACATCAGCGCGACGTCCTCGATCGACTGCTGGCTCGGCCCGTCCTCGCCGATCGAAATCCCCCCGTGGCTCGAGACCACCTTCACGTTCTCCCGCGGATAGGCCACCGCGATCCGCAGCTGGTCGTATCCCTTGTTCACCAGGAAGCACGCGAACGAGCTGCAGAACGGGATCTTCCCGCTGTGCGCCAGCCCCCCCGCGATCCCCACCATGTTCGCCTCGGCGATCCCGACGTTGAAGAACCGGTCCGGGAACTCCTTGCCGAATTTCGCCGTGTACGTGCTTTTCGAAAGATCCGCGTCCACCACCACGACGTTCGGATTCGTCTTCCCCAGCTCTACCAGCGTCGCGCCGTAAGCCTCCCGCGTCGCCGGACCCAGCGTGAACTCGCGTACCATGGTCTATACCCCCAGTTCCGCAAGCGCCCTGGTGGCTTCTTCCTTCGTCGGCGCCACCCCGTGCCACTTCGGGTCGTTCTCCATGAACGAAACCCCCTTGCCCGTGATCGTGTGCGCGATGACCGCCACCGGCCGCCCCTTCACTTTTCTCGATTCCTCGAGCGCCTCCACCACCATCGCCATGTTGTGCCCGTCGATCTCCAGCACGTGCCAGTTCATCGCCGCGAACTTCCCGCCCAGCGGATCGAGTGGCAGGATGTGTTTCACCATGTCGTCCAGCTGCTTCTTGTTGTAGTCCACGATCGCCGTCAGGTTCTCCATCCGGTGCGCCCCCGCGTACATCGACGCCTCCCAGACCTGCCCTTCCTGGCACTCCCCGTCGCCCAGCATGACCCACACGCGCGCGTCCGACCTGTCGAGCTTGAGCGCGTGCGCGATGCCGATGCCGATCGAAAGTCCGTTGCCGAGCGAGCCGGTGGAGGCTTCGAGGGCGGGGATGAAGCGCCGGTCGGGGTGGCCTTGGAGGGGCGAGCCGAGCTTGCGCAGCGTGGGAAGGATGGCGGGATCGAAGTAGCCCGCGTGCGCCATCGCGGAGTACAGCGAGGGACAGCCGTGGCCCTTGGAGAGGATGAATCTGTCGCGGCCGGCCCACTGCGGGTTTTTCGGATCGTGCTTCATGACGCGGAACCAGAGGGCGGCGAGCAGGTCGGCTTCGCTGAGCGACCCGCCGGGGTGACCGGAGCCCGCGGCGGCGATCATGCCGATGGCGTCGCGGCGGATCTGGAGCGCCTTCGCCTTGAGTTCGTCGATTGTTAGGGACATGAAATCCTCGATCGGAGGGGTTCGGGGATGAACGGAAACGGAAGGCGGCGTATTCTAGCGGGGGCATGGGAAGCGGCAAAGGAATTGGCGTGGGGCGGCGCCTGACGCGATGCGTCATGGTGGCGGCGGTTCTGGGCTTCGCGGGCTTCCTTCGGGCGGAAGAGGCCGTGCCGGCGGAGGAGACGCTCGAGGCGATCGCGCCGAAGCTGGACAAGGGAATGGCGCCGTGGAAGGGCTTTGCTCCCGGTTCCTGGGTCGATATCCGGACGACGCGGAAGTCGCCGGGAAAAGACGAGAGCATCAGCGAGTATCGCTCGACGCTGGTGGTCGGCGACGGGGGGAAGCGGGAGGTTCAGATGCGGACATGGGTCCTCAAGTCGGGGCCCGATGGACGTGAGGTCCGCGAGCTGGCGGAGGAGTCGTTCGCGACGCAACTGCCTGCGGAGGCCTGGTTCGAGAGTCCCGTCCTGAAGCAACGCGAGAAGCTCGTGATCCAGGGCGCGGAGATCGAGTGTCGCGTCCTGGAGGCGACGCTGGTCCAGAAAGCGCAATCCGGTCTCCCGGGGAAGGACGATCTGCGGCGCACGGCGAAGCTCTGGTATTCCCCGACGGTCCGCGACGGCGGCGTCGTCCGCATCGAACTGGACGCGGACGGACGGCGGTTTTTCGAGGCCTTCAGCTGGGATGCCGCGCTGGTCGAGATCGCGCGCGAGGTCCCCGTCGGTGCCGGGCTGGTCCGGTGCATCGTCTGGCGTCACGCGTATGTCACGAGGGACGAGAAGTCCACGACGACCGGCGAGACGGCGAGCAGCGACGCGGTTCCGGGCGGACTGGTGAAATCCGTGCAGAAAACGATCACGAAGACGGAATCCGGTTGCCAGGAGGACACGACCGTGACCGAGGTCACGGGCTTCCAGGCGAAACCGGAGGGCTCCGACTAGTTCCTGCTCCTCGTCCTCCCGGAACTTCGAGGTCCGCGATACGTCAAAGGTGTCATGAACTTCGCGAAAAGGGCCGTCCTCACGGTTGCGATCGCCTGCGCGGGCCTCACCGAGGCCGAAGAACCGGAGGCGCCGGAACCCGTTGCAGTCGTTCCCCATGCGTGGCACGGCTTCGAATCCGGAACCTGGGTCGAGAGGAGATTCGACCTGAAGCGTGCCGGGGTGCGCACGGTGCGCACGACGCGGACGACCCTCGTGGGCGAGGAGGACAGCCTGCTGCGGCTGGAGATCCAGGCCGTCGAAGGCACAGGGGCCGACCGGAGACTTGCCGGCAACGCGGAGCGGGACTTCGCGATCGACACCGTGCTCAAGGCGGACAGATTCCGCCCTGCCGGAGAAGAGGCGGTCGACGTGGGAGGAAAGGAATTCCGCTGCCGGGTGTGGGAGACGCCGCCGCCCGCCGCGGGGGCAGAACAGACGGAGCCGACGACGAAAATCTGGCACTCGTCGGAGGTGTCCGCGTGGGGCGGCATCGTGAAGTGGGAAACCGAGACGCCGGGCGACGGCAAGCGGTCGAAGGAGCGTGAACACGTGATCGTGCGTCTCGTCGAGCTGGATCGGGAGGCGACCGTCTGCGGCGAGAAGGTGAGATGCGCCGTTCGAAAGACGCTGCAGTCGTTCGACGACGAGACGGCGACGTACGAGATCGAGGAACTGATTTCCAACGCGATTCCCGGAGGGATCGTGAGCCGCCGCGGCAAAGGCCGCTTCCGGGACGGGGGCGAGCTCGTCGAAACGGAGTCCGTCGAGGAACTCGTGGGCCTGCATTTCCCGAGAAAAGACTGAGGTCCCCTCCGGCTATTCCTCGTCCTCGCGCAGTTTCGCCAGCACGCTCAGGTCCTCCAGCGTCGTCGTGTCGCCGAGCGTCTCGTCCCCCGTCGCGATCTTCCGGAGCAGCCGGCGCATGATCTTCCCGCTCCGCGTCTTCGGCAGCGAATCGGTGAACCGCACCTGCTCCGGCTTCGCGAACGAGCCCATCGTTTTCGCGACGTGCTCCTGCAGCTCGCGCCGCAGCTCGTCCGACTTCGGCTGCCCCGAGCGCAGCGTCACGAACGCGCAGATCGCCTCGCCCTTGAGCTCGTCCGGCTTGCCCACGACGGCGGCCTCCGCGACCTTGGGGTGGCTCACGAGCGACGACTCGACTTCCGCCGTGCCGAGCCGGTGGCCGGCCACCTTGATCACGTCGTCCACCCGCCCCATGATCCAGAGGTAGCCGTCCCTGTCGAAACGTGCGCCGTCGCCGGTGAAGTACTTTCCGGGGAAGCGGCTCCAGTACTGCGTCTTGTAGCGCTCGGGGTCGCGGTAGACGGTGCGCAGCATCGACGGCCACGGGCGGGAGATGGTGAGGAGCCCGCCCTGATCCGGTTTGCAGGGCTTGCCGGTGCTGTCCAGGATCTCCGGGAAGATCCCCGGCAGCGGCAGCGTGGCGCTTCCCGGCTTCGTCGGTGTCGCACCCGGCAGCGGTGTGACGAGGATCGCGCCCGTCTCGGTCTGCCACCAGGTGTCCACGATCGGGCAGCGCCCGCCGCCGATCATGCGCTGGTACCACATCCACGCCTCGGGGTTGATCGGTTCGCCGACCGTCCCCAGGAGGCGCAGGCTCGACAGGTCGTGCTTCGCCGGCCACTCGTCCCCCCACTTCATGAACGCCCGGATCGCCGTCGGCGCCGTGTAGAGAATGCTGACGCGGTATTTCTCGACGATGGACCAGAAGCGGTCGTTTCCGGGGAAATTCGGGGCGCCCTCATACATGACGACGGTCGCCCCGTTCGAGAGTGGTCCGTAGACGACGTAGGTGTGCCCCGTCACCCAGCCGATGTCGGCCGTGCACCAGAAGGTGTCCTCTTCCCGCAGGTCGAACACCCACTCGGTCGTCGCATGCGCCCAGGTCATGTACCCGCCGGTCGTGTGGACGACGCCCTTCGGCTTTCCGGTGGTGCCGCTCGTGTAGAGGATGTAGAGCATGTGTTCCGAGTCGAGCGGCTCGGCCGGGCAATCCGGGCTCGCGTCCTGCATGAGTTCGTGCCACCAGAAGTCGCGCCCCTGCTTCATCGGCACGTCATGCGCCGTGCGGCGGAACACGACGACCTTTTCGACGCGCTGCGTCTTCGTGAGCGCGTCGTCGACGTTGGCCTTGAGCGGCACGATTCCGCCGCGGCGCCAGCCGCCGTCCGCCGTGATCAGCACGCGCGACTCGGCGTCCTCGACGCGGTCGGCGATCGACTGGCTCGTGAAGCCGCCGAAGATCACCGAGTGCGCCGCGCCGATCCGCGCGCACGCGAGCATCGCGATCGCAAGCTCGGGCACGAGCGGCATGTAGATGGTGACGCGGTCGCCCTTCTTCACGCCCAGCCCTTTGAGCACGTTCGCGAACTTGCACGTCTCGCGGTGCAGGTCGCCGTACGTCAGGACGCGCGCGTCCCCCGGCTCGCCCTCCCAGACGATCGCCGCCTTGTTCTTCCGCCACGTCTCCACGTGCCGGTCGAGGCAGCAGTCGCTCGCGTTCAGCTGCCCCCCCGTGAACCACTTCGCGAACGGCGCCCCGCTCCAGTCCAGAACCTTCTTCCATTTCTTCGTCCACCTCAGTTCCGCCGCCCGCTCCGCCCAGAACTTGTCCGGGTTCTTCTCCGCTTTCGCGTAGAGCTTGCGGTACTCCGCCAGGCTCCCGATGCGCGCCTTCTTCGAAAAGATCGCGGGCGGCTTGAATCGGCGCTTCTCGATCAGGACGGTGTCGATGTCGGCCATGGAGGGCCTCCGGAGCGGTGAAGAGAAGGCGCCTGTTTACTGCCCGCGAAGGGTGCCAGTCAAGGGACGATCGACTATGCTGTTTCTCCCGTGTCCCGAACCGGCCCGAACATCGGCTCGCACATGTCCATCGCGGGCGGCCTTCCGCTCGCCCTCGAGCGCGGCGCGGAGGCCGGCTGCGCCTCCATCGGGATGTTCTGCAAGAGCTCGAACCAGTGGCGCGCGAAGCCGCTGCCGGCTGAGGAGATCGAGCTGTTCCGGGAGAAGCGGCGCGCGTTCCGGCACGTCGTCGCCCACGCGTCCTATCTCGTCAACCTCGCCTCGCCGGATCGGGCGCTTCTCGAGAAATCGCGCGCCGCGTTCCGGCTGGAGATGGAGCGCTGCGAGGCCGTCGGCGCGGACTACCTTGTGTTCCACCCGGGCGCGCACATGGGCGCGGGGGCCGAGGCGGGACTCGCGACGCTGTCGGCGTCCCTCGACCGGCTCCACGAGGAGTGCGCCGGGTTCCGCCTCCGGGTCCTGATCGAGATCACGGCCGGGGCAGGCACGCTTCTAGGCTCGCGTTTCGAGGAACTCGCTTCCGTTCTCGCGCGCGTCCGCCACGCCGACCGCCTTGGAGTCTGCCTGGATACCTGCCACCTCTTCGCCGCCGGCTACGACATCTCGACGCGCTCCGGCTGGCAGGCCGTCATGCAGGAGTGCGACGACCGCATCGGACTCGACCGCGTCCTCGCCTGGCACGCCAACGATTCGAAGGCTCCTCTCGGCTCGCACCGCGACCGGCACGAGCACATTGGAAGGGGTGAGATCGGCCTCGAGGCGTTCCGCTGCCTGATGCGCGATCCGGCGTTCCGCGACGTACCGAAGATCCTCGAGACGCCGAAGGAGAACGACATGGATCGCGTCAACCTCGCGACGCTTCGAAAGCTCGCAAAGCCATAGCCGCCGGAGGTTGCGATGCGTCCGTGAAGCGTCGAGATCCGGCCGGGTCACCGTGCTTCGTTTTCGAAATCCCGGCGCCCGTGAACGAGTAACGAGTAACGAGTAACGAGAAACGAAACCAGTCCCGGAGCCGCCGACTCTCCGACCCGCCGTCCTCCCGCGCGGCTCAGTACCCCCTGCCGAGCACCTCCCGCACGTGATTCCACGACAGCGTCAGCCACGGGTTCGCGATTCCGAGCATGCTCACCCGGTCCAGCAGCTCGAACGTCTCCGCGTCGCATTTCACCCACACCCCGTCGCCCCCCGCGTTCAGCGTCGTGATCCCCGCATGCCCGACCCGCTCCGCGCAGAGCTGCCGCCCTCGCGTCTTCGCCCGCATCAGCCCCAGCGGCTCCTCGATCGCCCGCCGAGGAATCGGCTTGCGCCGCTTCTCCGCCCAGTCCACAAGGAACGACAGCCCGCGCAGGATGTCGTACTGGTAGTACCGCGGGAAACAGATCTCCAGCCACTCCTCGTGAATCACCCCGCCCGTCTTGAGCGATCGATAGAGCTTGTGGTCGATCAGGTACTGCGCCCCCGCGTCCAGGAACTTCTCCTCCGCCGGCGTGTAGGGCCGCGTCGTGTAGTAGAGGATCGCTTCGAGGGGGGGCAGCGTCGACAGCATCGAACTCTTCGGCGTCACCTTCGTGTACGCCGCTTCGTCGCAGTTCAGCCCGCCGTCGGGCAGCTGGTACTTGAGGAACCACTCGCGCGCCCAGGGGCATTCGCGGTCCATGTCGACGCCGCAACCGGACAGCACCTGGAACATCGTCCCGAGCCCGCAGTGGCACATGAAGTCGCGGTGAGGATCCTTCCCGGGGGGGACTTGTTCGGGCCTGGTGGGGAAGTGGTGGAGGTAGTGGTTGTTGAGCGCGGCGACGATGCGCTGCACGATCGCCGGGGGGACCCGCCCTGCCATGCCCATCTCCCACAGCAGCGTCATCCGCCACCACGGCGAGTCCCATTTCGGCCAGTAGGGGTCCCGATCCACGCTGGCAAGCGCCTCGGCGCTTCCCAGGTAGTCGATCGTCCTGTCGACGGCGGCGTCGATCTGGGCCCGGTATTCGTCCATGGCTGTTTCCGGCAGTCTACGTCGGAAGGGGTTGCGGGGTGAAGCCGCGCGCGCGTCGGCCGGCGGCTAGAACTTCGGCGCCCCGAGGTGGAAGGTGAAATCGCGGCCCATCCAGGTGATCACGTCACCCTCCTTCAGGACGTGCTCCTCGACGTCCTGGCGGTTCACCCTGGCCTTCTTCCATTTCCCGAGGTTGTAGATCGCGAAGACGGTGGTATCGCGCAGGATGAGCACGTGGCGCCGGAGCATTCCGAACCCGGCGCCGCGGAAGTCGCAGGTCTTGTCCGCGCCCATCCAGGTCGCGGTCTTCATGACGGTGAACGTCTCGATCTTGCCGTCGGGGCGGGGAAACGTGATGTAGCCGGCGAGCGTGCTCGACCGCTCCTTGGCGATCTTCTCCATCGCGCGCTGGTCGACGAGGATCGTGCCTTCGATCGACTCGACGTCCTTGGGTTTGGCGGGGCGCGCGCCCTCGGCCATGGAGGGCTCGCGGAAGAGGCAGGAGAACTTGCCCATCCAGAACTCGTCGCCGTCGTTCAGGTTGTACTGCGCGATGCGCTGCCCGCGCACGAACGTCCCGTTCTCCGAGAGGTCGATCAGGATCCAGACGCCGCCGCTCCGGAACAGCTGCGCGTGCTTCCGGCTGATGCCCACGTTGTCGATCATGACGTCGCACCCCTTGTCGCGGCCGATCATCACCTCGTCCTTGTCGAGCGAGTAGTGCTTGATGACCTTCCGGTCCAGCATCAGCGTGAGTTCCACCTAGCCCTCCCTTCCGTCGGGCCCGACAAACCGTACGTCGGCAGCGCCGGCGAGGACGCCGGCCCTGACGCCGTCGGAGAGGAGGCGGCGGATCGCCGTTTTCCCGGTGTCGCCGAAATCGACCGTCCAGTCGTTCACGTACATCCCGATGAACCGGTCGGCACGCTCGCGGTCGAGGCCGCGCGCGTAGGAAAGCGCATGGTCCACGGCGGCGGCACGGTGGGACAGGCCGTGCTCGATGGAAGCGCGGAGGTCGCGGGCGATGCGGGCGAGCGTTTCAGGGCCGAGGGACCGGCGCGCGGCGTTTCCGCCGAGGGGAAGTGGGAGCGAGGTCGCGTCCTTCCACCAGCGACCGAGGTCGACGACGAGCTCGAGGCCGCGTTCGGCGTAGGTGAGCTGGCCCTCGTGGATCACGAGCGCGGCGTCCGCCCTGCCCTCGAGAACCGAGTCGACGACCCTGTCGAACGGGACGACTACGGGCTCGAACTCCCGCAGCCAGAGGCGCGCCGCGAGGTACGCCGTCGTCCGCAGGCCCGGCACCGCGATGCGCTTCCCCCCCAGGTCCGTCTTCTTCTTCGCCACGATGGTGGGGCCGTATCCGTCGCCGAAGGAGGCGCCGGTGGTGAGGAGCGAGTAGGTGCCCGCGACGGCGGCATACCCGTGGAAGCTGACGGCGGTGACGTCGTATGTGCCCTTCTCCGCCTCCCGGTTGAGCGTTTCGATGTCCGAGAGGACGTGGCGGTAGGGCAGGGCGCCGGGGATCCGGTCCTGCGCGAGCGCCGCGAACATGAAGGCGTCGTCGGAATCGGGGGAATGGGCGAGGGTGAGGATCATGGCAGCGGAATGATAGGCGGGGGCGCGAGCGGCCGTCAACGCTTGCCGGGGAGAGGCACGAAAGAGCACTTCCCCGCCTGGGGTCTTGCGCCCCTGCGGACCAGGGTTCCGGTTCCGGAGGCGAGATCGAGTTCGAGGTCGGCGCCCGGGTTGTCGAGGAATACGGTGATGCGGGAGGGGTGGCCCGCGGTGAAGTCCACGCGGCTCCCGCGGATACGGGGCTGGGACATTTCGTGCTCCGGGCGATGGACGGTCGGGTCTCCGTGGACCTCGCCGGCGCGGAACACGTGGACGGCGTCCTGCCAGGGGTTTTCGCAGTCGGTCCGCACGCGGACTTCCCAGCGGACCTGGGCGACCATGAGCTGGCCGGGATCATCGCCTTCGGCGAAGGTGACGGCCAGGCGGTCGAGGAGCAGTCCCGCGGGGGCCGGGGGTGCGGCTTCCAGGCGGTCGAAGTCCGCGATGGCGAAGGGAGGCGCGACTTCCAGGGGCGGAAGCTGGGCGCTTGCGCGGCGCACGCGCGGTCCGGTTCCGGCGGCGGCGGCGCGGGAGAAGGGTCCCCATCCGAAGGCCCAGGCGAGGGCGGCGGCGGTGGCGGCGGTGAGGACGAGGCCCGCGAGGATCCACGGAAGGCATCCCGCGTGCCGGGGGCCGGCCGGCGCGGGTTCCGGCGCCCGTTCGGCCGACGGCACGGCCTTCATCGGCTCGGGCGGGGTCTGGAGGATCAGCTGGGGGGCGGGGGTGGAATCGGGGGCGAAAGCCCTGAAGGCCGCTTCGAGCGCCTGTGCGAAGACTCCGGCTCCGGCGGGGCGCTGGGAAGGGTTTTCGTTGAAGGCGCGTTCGAGGACGGCATCGGCGGCGCGGGGGACCTGGTGATTCAGGGTGGAGGCGGGGCGATAGGCGGCGAAAGGGACTCGGCCGGTGAAGATCTCGTAGGCGACGACGCCGAGCGAGTACACATCGGTGTGGGGGCCGACGGTGCCGCCCGGCTCGAACTGTTCGGGGGCGGAGTAGATGACGGTCCCGCCGCGGCTTTCGGAGTCGCCGATCAGGGGCGCGCGCTGCATGACGCGGGCGATGCCGAAATCCGCGATGCGGACCTCGTTTTTCTCGAGGATCAGGTTGTCGGGCTTGATGTCGCGGTGAACGACGCCCCGTTCGTGGGCATGGTCGAGGCCGGCCGCCGCCTGCCGGAGGATCGACAGGGCTTCGTCGCGTTCGGGGCGTCCCCACCGGAGGCGCTCGCGAAGCGTGGGGCCGCTGACGAAGTCCATGACGAGGTAATGGGAGCCGCCGTATCTGCCGGCGGCAAGACCTCGGATGATGTTGGGGTGGTCGAGTTTCTGAAGGGCCTCGGCTTCGGCGTCGAAGAGTTCGACCATTTCCGGCATCTTCTCGAGGTCTTTGCGGAGGAACTTGATGGCGACGTGCCGATCGGTCTTGATCTCCGTGCCTTCGTAGATGCTCGCCATGCCTCCGCGCGCGCGAAGGGCGCCGAGGCGGAACCTTTCGTGGATGATGAGGCCGCGCGGGTAGGTTTCCTGTTCCTGCACGACGAGAAGGTATCACCGTGGCGCGGGGGAATAAAGATCCAGCGGGGTCGGGGTGTGTTGCGGGGCGGTTGCGCGGTCCGGAAGGAGGCGGAGGAACAGCCTCGGTGGGACGACCTCCTCCTGCTCCTCCTCCTCAGTCATTCCGCGAGCGCCGGCGGAAAACGGATCCCCGCTGCCTTGTGTCCACCTCAGGTCATTGGGAACAGGCGGTTGTTCACCCCGATTTCAAGCGAGGGTAATCCCCGATCATGGGTGACACTCAAGTCGGCGGTGCGGGCGGGCGCCACGGTCGTTTCGAGTCAGTTCCCGCAGAATTGTGTGACTTTGCGCCACCTGGCGCCCGGAGGGGGGGGGCGTCAGGCGGGTTAAAGAACCCATTTCTGAGGAAGAATCCGTTCCAGCCCCCCCGTGCGTAGGTTAACCTGCCGGCTATGCGGTGAGCCCGGCCGGGGGGTGGAGCGGTTCCACCGCCGCGATCGGCCCAGGGACAAGGGGACCCAACGGAGGGAACGAGATGGATATGAATCGTCGTGATTTCAGCAAAGCCATGCTCGCGGCCGTCGGCGGCATTCTCGCGGGCAGCTCGCTCGTGGGCTGTGGCGGTGACGGCGAAAAGGGCGGCGACGGAGCGGCCGATAAGCACGCGTGCAAGGGCATGAACGCGTGCAAGGGCAAGGGCGGCTGCAAGTCGGGCGACGCGGGCTGCAGCGGGAAGAACTCCTGCAAGGGCAAGGGCGGCTGCGCGACGTCGGCGAAGCACGACTGCAAGGGCAAGAACGAGTGCAAGAGCATGGGCGGCTGCAAGTCCGGCGACGCAGGCTGCGCCGGGAAGAACAGCTGCAAGGGCAAGGGCGGCTGCGCGGTGCCTGTGAAGCACTGATCCGGATCCGGCCCGGCGGGGCGCACGCTCCGCCGGGCCGTTTCCTTCCCGCGATGATCGCTCCGAATAAATGGGGCTTCCCCGACCTGGGGCTCGGCGTGGGGCTGAGAACGGTCCACTACGACCACATCCTGAAAAAACGCCCCGCCGTCGACTGGTTCGAGATCCTCTCCGAGAACTACATGGACACGGAGGGGCGCCCCCTCCGAATCCTCGAACAGGTCGCCGAACGCTACCCCGTCGCCCTGCACGGCGTCTCTCTCTCCATCGGCAGCACCGACCCGCTCAACTTTGAATACCTGGGCAAACTGAAGCGGCTGGCGGACAGGGTCAAGGCCCACTGGCTGGGGGACCACGTCTGCTGGACGGGCGTCGCGGGGAGGAATGGGCACGACCTGCTGCCCGTGCCGTTGAACGAGGAAACCCTGGCGCACATCGTGAAGCGGATCCGGGTCGCGCAGGACTTCCTGGAACGGCCGCTTATCCTGGAAAACGCCTCGACCTACGTCACGTTCACGACGAGCACGATGCCCGAGCAGGAATTCCTCTACAGGATGGCGGAGGAAGCGGACTGCGGGCTCCTGCTCGACGTGAACAACGTGTACGTGTCCTGCCGCAACCACGACTGGGACCCCTGGGCGTATCTCGAGGGGATCCCCTACCATCGCGTGACGCAGATTCACCTCGCCGGCCACACCGACAAGGGAACGCACTGCATCGACACGCACAACGCGCGCGTCATCGACGAGGTCTGGGACTACTACGCGGAGGTCCACCGGCGCACAGGCGGACGCGCGACGCTTCTCGAGTGGGACGCCGACATCCCGCCGTTCCCGGAGGTGCACGCGGAAGTTCTGAAGGCGAAACGGTTCCGGGTCGAGGCGACGAAGCATGCGCGCGCGCGGCGGTAGGGCGCGGGGCGAGCCCGCTTCACGGAAGGCCGGGCTGCGCCTGCCGCGCGGCGGGACGGAAGCCGCGCCCGTGAGCGGCACGGCGATCTCGGCCGCGGGCGACCCCGCGGGGCCGCTTCGCTCCCTGTCCCGGACGGCGCCCCCCCGGGCGAAGCTGAACGCGGTCGAGAACTGGATGCAGGAAGTCATCACGCACCCGGGCGGCATCGGCGCCGGCGAATCCTCCTCTGCCGCGCGCAGCCACATGGATCTCGGCGCGGGCGCCATCGAACGCCTGATCGGCCCTTCACGGAACCTCACTTCCCGCCAGCGCCTGCAGATCTACTCGAACATGTATTTCTGGCGCCTGATCGACATTCTCGCCGAGGAGTACCCGACGGTCCGCCACGTCCTCGGGCCGCCGCGGTTCGGACGGCTCGCGGTCGCATTCCTCACCGCGCATCCTTCGCGCAGCTACAGCCTGAACGTCCTGAGCGCGGGATTTCCGGACTTCGTGCGGAGCGAGGCCGGAAGACTGCCGCGGCGCGCGTTCCTGGCGGACGTGGCGCGGGTCGAGCGGACCATGGAGGAGGTCTTCGACGCGCCGGACGCGCGGCCGCTCACGACGAAGGAATTCCGGGCGATTCCGATGGGGCGCTGGGCGACGGGCCGGATCCGGATGACGCCGGCTCTTCGGCTCCTCGCGCTCGACCATCCGGTCGACGCGTTCATGGCGGCGGTTCGGGAGGAACGGCAGGCGGACGTGCCTCGCCGGCGGAAGGAGTGGCTCGCGGTGTTCCGGAGCGGGTATTCGGTGTGGCGGGCGAGGCTATCGGAGGAGAGGTTCACGCTGCTCGGGGCGCTGGTGGCTGGGAAGAGTCTTCCGGACGCGTTCGAGGCGTGCGCCGCGCTGCGGGGATTCGACGAGGGGAGATTCACGGCGGCGCTGCCGGTCTGGTTCAAGCGGTGGGCATCGGAGGGTTTTTTCTGCGGCGTCGAATCCGCGGAGAAATGAACCGCCGCGGTGCGGGCTGCGTAGTTCCGGCATGGGGACGCGATACGCGATCTTGCTGGCCGGCCTGCTCTCCGGGTGTGCCGGCACCGGGACTCCGGTGCCGCCGGTCGCCTGGGAGGGCTGGTCGCAGGAGGCGTTCGCGAGGGCCGCGCGGGAGAAGCGGCTCGTCCTGCTGGACCTGGGGGCCGTGTGGTGCCACTGGTGCCACGTGATGGACCGCGAGACCTGGGGGGACCCTGAGGTCGCGCGGCTCATCGCGAAGGATTTCGTCGCGGTCCACGTGAATCAGGACGAGCGCCCCGATCTCGCGAACCGCTACGAGGACTACGGCTGGCCCGCGACGGTCGTGTTCGCCGCGGACGGCACCGAGCTCGTCAAGTTCCGCGGGTACATTCCGCCGCGGCGCATGGCCGCACTCCTCCGCGCCGTCGCCGCCGACCCGACGCCCGGTCCCTCCGCCGTGGAACGGATTCTCCGCGCCCCGGCGGCCGAGCCGAAGCTCCCCGCGGAGATCGACGACGGACTGCACGCGGCCTGGGAGGCGGCGTACGACCGCGCGCAGCAGGGCTGGGGGGACGCCTACAAGTACCTCGACCCGGACTGCGTGGAACTGGCGATCGCCGAGGGCCGGGACGACCTCGCGCGCGGGACGCTCGACGCCATGCTCGCGCTCGTCGACCCGGTCTGGGGCGGCGTCTACCAGTACTCCGACGGCGGCGTCTGGACGAACCCCCACTTCGAAAAAATCATGTCCTTCCAGGCGGAGGATCTCCGCATCTACTCGCTGGCGTACCGCGTCTACGGCGACGAGCGCTACCTGCGCGCCGCGCGCGGCATCGAGCGTTACCTGCTCGCCTTCCTCCGGTCGCCGGAAGGCGCGTTCTACGCCAGCCAGGACGCCGATCTCGTGCCTGGCGATCATGCCGCCGGGTACTTCTCCCTCGACGACGCGGGCCGGCGCGCCCTCGGGATGCCGCGGATCGACCGGAGCCTGTACGCGCGAGAGAACGGCCTCGCGGCCCTGGGCCTGGCGAGCCTCGCGCGCGCGACCGGCGATACGCGGACGCTGGAAGCGGCCGTCGCGGCCGCGGAGTGGGCGGTCGCTCATCGGGGGCGCACCGACGGCGGGTTTCGCCACGGCGAGGACGATGCCGCCGGCCCGTACCTCGCCGATACGCTCGCGATGGCGCGCGCGTTCCTCGAACTCCACCAGGCCACGCAGGACCCGGGCTGGCTCGAACGCGCGGGAACCGCGCTTCGGTTCGTCGACGCGACCTTCCGCACCCCTGCCGGCTTCGCGACCGCAGCCGCGGCTTCGGAAGGATCCCGGGCGCCGCGGCCGCAGATGGACGAGAACATCGGCGTCGCCCGCCTCGCCCTCAGGCTCCACTATCTCGCGAATTCCCCGTCCGCGCGCGACGCCGCGGATCATGCGCTGAAGTACCTCGCCGGCGCCGCGCCGGGCGTCAACGGCGTGCGCGCGGGCGGCATCCTGCTCGCCGCCCGGGAATCCGCCGGAGAGCCGGTCTCGGTCGTCGTCGTCGGGAAGCGCGGCGACCCGGAAACGGCGGCGCTTCTCCAGGCGGCCCTCTCGGCTCCCGCACCCTGCTCGACCGTGCGCCTTCTCGCCCCCGGCGAATCGTCGGAATTCGCCCAGGATCGCGGGGAACCCACGGCGTTCGTCTGCTCCGGCGGCTCCTGCTCGAGCCCTCTTCACGATCCCGCGGAGGTTCTCCGCGCATGCGCGATCTCCCGGAAGAGGTGATCGTCCCGGCAAGGCCGCCGTAAGTGCCCGCGGATTTTTTCTCGGATTTGTCTCACGCTCTCCGGGTGGGACGCCGATGATGCGGAATATCCCCGGTGTGCCGGGCGTTCGATCCGGGGGCCGAACGGCATCGATCGCGGCGATCAAGCCGCCGGGTTGGACTCCCCGAAGGAGTCCGGGTCACTGGAAAGGGTGGGGAACATGCTGAAATCGTTCGTGATCTGTTGCGCGCTCGTCTGCAGCGGCGCCGTTCTCGTCGGTTGCGGCGGCAGCGGCGAAACGAAGGACGGCGATCATGCCTGCGCCGATTGCCAGAAAGCCGGCGCGGGAAAAATGTGCGCCGCCTGCCAGAAGTCGCACTGGGCCGAGGCGAGCAAGAACTGCGCCGAGTGCAAGAAGACGCCGGACAAGATGTGCGACGCCTGCCAGAAGAAAATGTGCGACGCCATGGCCCATGCCTGCGCCGATTGCAAGAAGATGGGCGAGGGCAAGATGTGCGCCGAGTGCGAGAAGGCGTCGAAGTCCGCGGACTGCGCCGAGTGCAAGAAGATGGGCGAAGGAAAGATGTGCGCGGAGTGCGAGAAGAAGTCGAAGTAACCCGAAAAAAACCGGCCACCCGCGATCGGGTGGCCGGTTCCGTTTTTTTGACGCCTCGCTACGCCTTCACACGCTCCACGTATTCGCCCGTCCGCGTGTCCACCTTGATCGTTTCCCCCTTGTCCACGAACGGCGGCACCTGGATCGTCACGCCGGTCTCCATCTTCGCCGCCTTGTACTGGTTCGTGACCGTCGCGCCCTTGAGCGCTGGCTCCGTGTCCACGATTTTCAGGTTCACAGTCGTCGGCAGGTCCACTCCGACCAGCTCCCCGTCGATGTACTGCAGCAGGCACATCGTGTTCGGCAGCAGAAACCCCTTCTGGTCCTCCATCATGCTCGAATGAACCGGATGCTCTTCGTACGTGTTCGGGTCCATGAATACGAACGACCCGCTCGACTCGTACATGAACTCCATCTCCTTCGCCTCGCTTCCCACCTGCTCGACTTTCTCGCCCGTGCCGAAGCGCTGCTGCTTGGTGGACCCGGTTTTCACGCTGCGCATCTTGCACTGCACCATGCCGCGCCAGTTGCCGGGCGTCACGTGCTGCGTGTCGGCGACCTTGTAGAGCTCGCCCTCCCAGCGGAAGATCATCCCCTTGCGCAGTTCCGTCACGTTGATCATGCCCATGTCACTTCGTCTCCGACTTCACGTATTTGTCCACGATCGCCGGCACGTCTTCGGGCCGGACGCCCGAAAGGAGCACCCCCTCGGGGTAGATCATCACGTTGGGTCCCTTCTCGCACAGCCCCAGACAGAACGTTTTCGTGACGCGGATCCTGCCCTTCTTTCCCGCCTCCTCGACCGCCTGCTTCAGCATCTCCGCCAGCGGCTTCGAGTTCCGCCCGCCGCACGACGCCTCCCCTGACGGCCTCTCGTTGAGGCAGACGAGGATCAGCCGCTCGTACGGAGTGGGAGACGACTGCATCAGGTTCCCCGAGGGGGGTGGAAGTATAGATGAAAACGGACCGGGTGCAAGGGCCTATTCAGCGATCCCGCCGGGGCATAGAATCCACCGCGGGGGGTATTCGGGAAGCATCCATGCGCCGGCTCGCACTCCTGATCGCTCCGCTCAGTCTGGCCCTGTCCCCGCGCGCCGAAGAACCCGCCGATTCCGCCGCCCGCCTCGCGAACGTGCGGGCCGACGAGCGCGCGCGCCGTCTGCCGCTGGCGAAGCAGTGCGAGGCCTGGAAACTCTGGGCGGAGGCCGCCGCGGAGTGGGAGCGGGTCCTGGCGCTCGCGCCGGACGACGCCGACGCGAAGACGCGCCTCGAGGCCGCGAAAAAGCAGCCGGCCGGGAAACCTTCCAAGGCGCAGGAGGCGCAGCTCCGCGCGGCGCGCGCGGCGATCGGGAAGGAGTTCGGGAAGAGGTACTGGGAGGCGGCGGAGGCGGCGCGCGCGGCGGCGCTTCTGGCGGAAGCGGAGAATGCGGGGGAAGCGGCGGCGGCGTTCGACGCGCTGGCCGGCGCGGGCGATGCGAAGGCGCGGAAGTTCTTCGAAGAGATGCTGCCGAAGGACGACCCGCGGCGGCGGGCGCTCGACCTCCTGAACGAGGGCCGGAAGGCGTGTCAGGTGCCGCCGCTCGTCTGGTCGGCGCGGATCTCCGCGCGCGCGGACCTGCACGCGAAGTACATGGTGACCAACCGCCGGCATCCGAGCGCCCAGGGCCTGGGCGGACACAGCGAGGACAAGTCGCTTCCCGACTACACGCCCGAGGGCGAGGTGGCGGCGCGCAACAGCGACATCGGGTTCGTGCCGCCGCTGGAGAGCATGCGGCAGATGCTGGGCACATTCTACCACCGGATTCCGCTGCTCGACCCGTGCCTGCGCAAGGTGGGGATCGCATACCGCGAGTACCCGGACGCCCCCGGCACGGGCTGCTGCGTGATCGACTGCATTTCCGGGGTCGACCGGAAAAACGTCCCGCAGTGCCCGATGATCGTCGCCTGGCCGCCGAAGGGCGCGAAGGCGGTGAGGCGCACTTTCGAGAACGAGTTCCCCGACCCCATTCCGCCCGGCGAGGACAAATCGAGCGGGACGGCGGTCACGGTCACGTGGTTCGTGCAGGCGGACATCAAGGCCGCGAAGTTCGAGCTGCTTGCCGGCGGGAAACCCGTCGAGGGATGGTTCAGCACGCCCGAGAATCCCGCCCGCAAGGACCGCAAGAACGGCCAGTCGGTCTGCTTCATCCCGAAGGACCCGCTGCCCGCCGGCACGGCGTTCAGGGCCACCCTGACGGCGACGGTCGACGGAAAGCCGTACTCCCTGTCGTGGGACTTCGCGACGGAAGCCGCGCCGAAATAGGCCCCGGCTACTTCAGCACCAGCCCCTTGATGTTGTAGTACTTCGCGTCCGGGTGGTGCGCCACGATCGCGCACGTGCTCTGCTCCGGCACGATCTGGAATGCGCTCGTGAGCGACGTCCCGATCGCCTTCTCAGCCTCCAGCAGGTCGAAGATCCTCGCATTGTCCGCGAGGTCCGGGCAGGACGGATACCCCGGCGAATATCGCTTCCCGCCCCCGTGCGGCATCCCGAGCTCCACCTTGAGCCGGCGGTGCAGCCACTCCGCCATCGCCTCCGCCGTCTCCACCGCCAGGCCGTGCAGATAGTAGCTCTTCGAATACTCGCCCTTCGCGTTCAGCGCGTCGCACAACTCCGTCGCGCGCGGGCCCACGGTGACGACCTGAAACGCCGCGACGTCCTGGCGGTCGCCGTCCCAGTAATCCACGAGGCAGAGGCGCTCGCCGTCCGGCTGGCGCGGCCAGTCGAACCGCGCGCGCTCCCTCGTCGGGTCGTCGGCATCAAAGACCACGAGCTGCGAGTCGCGCGTCCGCGCGGGGAAAAATCCGTACACCGCCCGCGGCTCGAACCACTTCTCGCGAAGCGCCTCTTCCTCCATCCTCCCGAGGAGCGGCTCGAACTCCTCCCTGATCACGTGCGCCACGTCCTTCGCGGACTTGCCGTGGCCGCCCCAGCTCAGGCGGAAGAGGGACTTGCGGTCGATGAGGGGGAAGATTTCGCGGAGGTCGATATGGGGCACGGTCCGGGCGCCCCAGAACGGGGGGACGGGGATGTGTGAAGCGGATTTCACGGAGCGGGGGGCGCTGGAGGCGGCGGTATCGAGGGCGGGGGCGGGGCCGCGTCCGGCCTCGAGGTCGAGGAGAGCGCGGACTTCGCGGTGGTTGCGTTCGACGCGCTCGCGGCGTTTTTCGGCGACGACGAGGTCGTTCATGGCGTCCAGGCCCGTGAACGCATCGGTGCAGTAGAAGACGCCCGCGGGGTAGAGGCGGCCGTCTTCGAGGACGCACGCCTTCTTGCCGAAGCGGGAGTTGATGGCGGCGCCGCCGATGATGACGGGGAGGTGGAGACCGTGCTTGTCGAGTTCCTGGACGCAGTACGGCATCTGCTTCGAAGTGCTGACGAGGAGCGCCGAGAGGCCGATTGCGTCGGCCTTCGACTCCTTCGCCTTCTGGATGAAATTCTGCACCGGGACCTGCTTGCCGAGGTCGTGAACGGTGTAGCCGTTGTTCGTGAGGATCGTCTTGACGAGGTTCTTGCCGATGTCGTGGACGTCGCCGTAGACGGTGCCGAGGACGATGGTGCCCTTGGTGTACGAATCCTCCCGGTCCATGAATTTCTCGAGGTACGCGACGGATTTCTTCATGACTTCCGCGCTCTGCAGCACGAAGGGCAGAATGAGCTCGCCGGTCGCCATACGGTCGCCGACCTCCTTCATGGCGCCGAGCAGGACCTCGTTGATGACGCCCACGGGGGGGTACTTCTTCAGGGCTTCGTCGAGAAGCGGCTCGAGGCCCTCCTGGATGCGGTTCAGGATATTGAAGTGGAGCTGTTCTTCGACGGTGAGGGAGCGCGCGGGTTTCGGGGGCGCCTTTTTCTTCGATTTCGATTTTTCGAAGTGTTCGATGAACTTCGCGAGCGCGTCGGGGTAGCGATTGAAGACGAGGTTTTCGGCGAGTTCGCGCTCGTTCTCCGGGATGGAGGGGTACGGAAGGATCTCATTGGGGTGGACGAGGGCGATGTCGAGCCCGGCGTGGACGCAGTGCGTCAGGAAGACCGAGTTCAGCACCGCGCGCGCGCCCGGCGCGAGCCCGAAGGACACGTTGGAGACGCCGAGCCCCGTGAGCGCGCCCGGCAGCTTGTCCTTGATGCGCCGGATCGCCTCGATCGTCGCGATCGCGCTGTTCACGTACTCGGGCGATCCCGTGGCGAGCGTAAACGTGAGGCAGTCGAAGATCAGCGAATCGGGGGCGATCCCGAACTGGTCGCGCGCCTGCTCGTACATCCGGCGCGCGACGTCGAATTTCCGCTCCGTCGTGAGCGCCATTCCCTGCTCGTCGATCGTCATCGCGAGAACCGCCGCGCCGTACTCCTTCACCATCGGCATCACCCGGTTCCAGCGCTCCAGGCCCTTCTCCAGGTTCACTGAATTCACGATCGCCCTTCCCGGGTAGACCTTGAGGGCCTCGCCCACCACGTCGTATTCCGTGGAGTCGATCACGACCGGCGCGTCGACGGCGTGGGCGAGCTTGCGCAGGAGCGTCGTCATCTGCGCCTTCTCGTCGTCGCGTTCGTTCAGCGCCACGCAGACGTCGAGCGCGTGCGAGCCGCCTTCCACCTGCGCGCGGGCGATCGCGACGATCGCGGGCCAGTCGTCACGGATCAAGAGCTCCTTCAGCTTCCGCGACCCCTGCGCGTTCACCCGTTCGCCGACGAGGAGGGGCTTGGGGTACTGGTGAAGCGGCACGGATTTCATCATGGAGCTGATGGAGGGCTCGTACGGCACGGTGCGCGCGAGCGGCTTCGCGCCACGGACGCGCTCCGCGAGCAGCCGGATGTGCTCGTACGTCGTCCCGCAGCAGCCGCCGGCGATCGCAATGCCGCGGCTCCGGACGAATTCCTCCATCGCTTCCGCGAACTCCGCCGGCCCCAGCGGGTAGACCGCGTCCCCGGTTCCCTCGTTCGCGGGAATTCCCGCGTTCGGCATGATCGAGATCGGGACCGGCGACTTCTCCGCGAGGTATGCGACCGAGTCGCGCATCTCCTCGGGCCCCGTGGAGCAGTTCAGGCCCACGATGTCGGCGCCGAGGGAGAGAAGCGTCGTGAGAGACGCGCCGATATCGGTCCCGAGCAGCATGCGCCCCGTGCGGTCGAGGGTGACCTGCGCCAGGATCGGAAGGCGCTTCCCCGATTCTTTCATCCACCGCCGGACGGCGAAGATCTGGGCTTTGACCTCGAGGATGTCCTGTGAGGTTTCGATGAGGAAGGCGTCGGCGCCGCCGTCGGCGAGGCCGCGGACCTGGTCGAGGAAGCCTTCGACGATGCGGTCGACGGCGACGTTGCCGAGGGAGGGGTCTTCGCTCGAGGGGAGGAATCCGCTGGGGCCGATGGAGCCGGCGACGAAGCGGGGGCGGTCGGGGGTGGAGAAGCGGTCGGCGGCGGCGCGGGCGAGGCTTGCGGCCCGGACGTTCTGGTCGTACGTGCGGTCGCCGACCTTGTACTCGTCGAGTTTGAAGCGGCTGGAGCCGAAGGTATTGGTTTCGACGCCGTCGGCGCCGGCCTCGAGGTATTTCTCGTGGATTTCGGTGATGACGTCCGGCCGGGTCTGGCAGAGCCAGTCGTTGCAGCCGTCGAGGGAGGGGCCGCCGAAGTCGGGGGCCTTGAAGTGAAACTTCTGCAGGGTGGTGCCCATGGCGCCGTCCCAGACGAGGACGCGCTGCTTGAGGGTTTCGAGCAGGGACGGGCGGGGGCGGCCGGCGGCGGTTTCGGGGAAGGCGGGAGTCCTAATGAGGGGGAAGCCCGAGGTGGTCGCACCTCAGGAAACGTGAGACTTCATAGAGGGCGCGGAGGACGTCTTCGGCCTGTTCGGGGGCGAGCGCGGCGAGGCCGCAGGCGGGAGTGACGAAGGAGCGGGCGAGGACGGACTTGCGGTCGCCGAGTGGAGCGATGGCGGCGAGGAACTCCTTGAGGATGGCGCGCGACTGGCCGAGGGGGACGGGGCGCGTTGTGGGGACGAGGCCCCATCCGATCCAGCCGCCCGCGGCGAGGAGGCCGCGCAGGCCGGGGGCGAACTCATCGACGAACGCTTTCGCGCCGGCGGAGACATCGGGATTGACGAAGTCGGGGCGGAGGGAGAGGACGTCGAGCCACGGGGTTTTGCCGCACGAGTGGACGCCGACGACGGCGCCGGCCGCGCGGATGCGCGCGAACATTCCGGCTGCGGCGAGGCGGCTTGCGGGCCCGAGGTTCTCGGTCCAGGCGGGTTCGTCGACGGCGATGACGGGGAGGCGGCTGAGGGCGAGGATGCGCCGCGCCTGCCAGATGGCGTTTTCGGCGACGCGCTCGGCGAGTTCATGGTACGCGCCGCGTCCTGCTTTCCGGAGCGTTTCGGGGCCCGCGACCTGTCCCTTGACCCAGCCGGCTCCCGGCGGGGCGGCCTGGAGGCGCTTTTCCAGTTCGAAGAAACCCGGGAGGGAGGTCCCCGTGGGGTCCGCGAGGGCCTGATCGAGCATGTTTTCGCCGTGGAGCTGGGGCCAGAAGGGGAAGTCTGGGAAGCGTTCCTGGACGAAGTCCGCGGCGGCTGCGGCGCTCGTGTGGAAGGTGCTCCCGACGCCGGTGTAGCGCGACTCAGGGAGGGGGAGCGAGGGGGAGGGTGAGACC
>JACPRD010000148.1 GCA_016190145.1 Planctomycetota bacterium
CGAGGCGGACTCGCGCCCGCTCCAGTGACGCCGGATCGCCCGGACCGCGAGGGCGCGCGGCGCGACGAGTCGCAGCGTGCCCGCGACCTCGTCGCCGGGCGCGACCTCGCGGCGGTCGGGCAGGACGCGCACCGAAGGCCGGTCCGGATCCGGGGGCGGCGCGACCGCGCCGCGTCCGGAGGGCGCGCGCAGGGAAGCGGCGAGGATCGCGCCCGTGTCGCGTTCGATCGCGGCGAAACGGACGGTATCCAGAACCCGTCCCGCGGCCGAGAGGGTCACCTGCACGCCGCCCTCGACGTCCTCCGCGAGGGCCACCTCCTCGACCGCCGAGAGCGCCGTCTCTACGAGCGTGGACTCCCCGGCGAACACGCGCTCGACCGAGAGGAGCCGCGTGGGCGTCGCGCCCAGCCAGGACTCGCCCGGTGCAAGCGACCGGCAGCGCAGCGTGCCGAGCGTCCAGAGAATGTCCTCCCCGCGCGTCGCGGCCCTGAGCCGGGTGCGGATCTCCTCGGGAACGGTCGCCGTGGCCATGGCGGGAGAATACGGGGAAAGGGGAACGGGGGAAAGGAGAACGGAGTGCGCCGTGTTCTCCCATTCCCCGTTCCCCCATTCCCCGTTTACAATCCGCCCCCCGATGGCCACCCCACCCTCCGATCAGATCCAGGACGCCCGCGGCATGGCAGCCGCCCTCGACGCGCTGCGCGAAGGACGCCGCTTCCTCATATGTACGCACGCGCGGCCGGACGGGGACGCGCTGGGAAGCGAGCTGGCGCTGGCGCGGATGCTGGAATCGCAGGGGAAGGAGGTGGACTGTGTGGTCGAGGGCGGGACGCCGTCCGACCTGACGTTTCTTCCGGGAAGCGCGCGCGTAGGGGGCACTCCGGCGTCGGCGCGGCCGCCGTACGACTGGATGGTGGTGGTGGACGCGGCGGGGATCGACCGGATCGAGGGGATGCAGGCCGCGATTCCGCCGGGGCAGCGGCTCCTGAACATCGACCACCACGGGTCGAACACGCGGTTCGGCGCCGTGAACTGGGTCGAGCCCGAGTCGGGCTCGGTCGGCGAGATGATCTACGCGCTCGGCCGCGCCGCCGGGTGGCCGATCGACCGCGACACGGCCACGTGCCTTTACGTCGCGACCGTCACGGACACGGGCCGATTCATGTTTTCCAGCACCCGCCCCTCCACGCACCTCATGGCCGCCGAGTTGCTCCGCGCCGGCGTCGAGCCGGGCGAGATCCAGCGCATCGTGTTCGCGTCGAAGGAACTCAAGGAGCTGCGCCTGTTCGCGGAGGCCGTGCGCGCGATCGGCACCGCGGAGGGCGGGCGCGTGGCCTGGACGGTGCTCACGCCGAAAATGCTCGCGGACAGCGGGGTCCAGGTGACCGAGAGCCAGGACTACGTGTCGCTCGTCAAGTCCATCAAGGGCGTGGAGGTCGCGTTCCTCCTGCGCCCGCTCGAGCACGGCAAGGTCAAGCTGAGCGTCCGCACCGAGCCGAGCGCCGACGCCGCCGCCATCTGCGCTCGATTCGGCGGCGGCGGCCACAAGCGCGCCGCGGGCGCGACGCTCAAGGGGACGGTCGATGACGCACTGCGTCAAGTCACGGCGGCGGCGATCGACGAGCTGAAAAGGCCGGGGACGAAATGAGGGGGAAATGGAGCCGAGGAAGGCGCTGAAGGACGTGCTGCTGGACTGGAAGAGCTGGGGCGTGGACCAGGTGCCGCGCGGCGCCGCGGCCCCCGCGACGGCCCCTTCACAGAGCCCGGCCGGACTCGATTCCCTCCGCGCCGAGGTCGCCGCGTGCGTCAAGTGCCGGCTCCACAAGACGCGGACCCTGACGGTCTTCTGCTCCGGCAACCCCTCGCCCCTCATGTTTCTCGGCGAGGCCCCCGGCGCGGACGAGGACGCGCAGGGAGAAGTCTTCGTGGGCGCCGCGGGGAAGCTCCTCACGCGCGTGCTCCGGGAGGTCGGCATCGCGCGGGACCGGGTCTACATCGCCAACGTGCTCAAGTGCAGGCCGCCGGGGAACCGGCCGCCCGAGCCGGACGAGGCGGCGGCGTGCGCGCCGTACCTCAAGCGACAGATCGAACTCGTGAATCCGAAGGTGCTGTGCGCGCTCGGCAAGCACGCGGCGGCGTCGCTGATGGGGTGGGAGGGGCCGATGAAAGGCGTCCGCGGAGTCTGGCAGCTCCGGGAGGGCCGCTGGGTGACCGCGACTTACCATCCGTCGTATCTGTTGCGCAGCCCGGGAGATACGGACCTGGTGAAAGCCGATTTGCGCGGGGTCCTGGCGAAACTCGCCGAGCTCGGCGTCGGTTTGTAAAAAATCCTGCAGGGTTCCCGCCCGCCGCCCCGTCTTGTTTCTGCTGTCGTTTTCCTTGACGGACCCGGAAGGGCACCCTACAAAGAGCCCTTCTAAACTTGGCAGCCATGCGGCTTTAGGTACGCCAAACAAGGGGAGAGTCCTATGCCGAAGGCAGTCTGGGGCGTGGACGTCAGTAAATTCAGCATCAAGGCCGCCCGCCTCGTTCCTCTCCGTGAAGGCGCCGCCGAGATCTCGCACCTCGACGTCATCGAATACCCCATCGGGCAGGAGGGGGCCGACGAGGATACGCTGATCAAGGACGCCCTCGTGTCCCTCATGAAACGGAACCGCCTCAAGGGCGAAACCATCTGCGTCTCGCTCCCCGGCCACACGACGTTCAACCGCTTCATCAAAATCCCCCCCACCGACCCCAAAAAGGTCGCCCAGCTCGTCAAGTTCGAAGCCCAGCAGCACATCCCCTTCCCCATGGACCAGGTCGTCTGGGGCTACCAGATGGTGGAGAAGGAGTACGGCCCGGGCGACGAGCTCGAGCTCGTCCTCTTCGCCGTCAAGAAGGACATCATCTACCACTTCCTCGGCCTCCTCCAGGCCGTGGACTTCCCCTGCGATATCCTCCAGTTCTCGCCCGTCGCCCTCTACAACTTCCTCATGCACGACCAGGACGTCGGCACGAACTGCTTCATCCTCGACATCGGCGCCGACAACAGCGACCTCATCGTGATCGACGGCGAAAAGTTCTGGATCCGCAACATCCCCATCACCGGCAACTCGATCACCAAGGCCCTTCAACAGAAATTCCAGATCCCGCTGGGCGAGGCCGAGAAACTCAAGGTCAACGCCTCCTCCAGCCCGCAGGCGCAGAAGATCTTCGGCGTCGTCCAGCCCGTCCTCCGCGATCTCGTCGGCGAAATCCACCGCTCGATCGGCTACTACAAATCGCTGTCGAAAACCGTGCGGTTCGAGAAGATGATGATCGTCGGCAACGCCTCCAAGACCATCAACTTCCAGCGCTTCATGAGCCAGAACCTCCAGATCGAGGCCATGAAGCTCGCGAAGCTCAACAAGTTCAGCGTGTCCAACGCGGTGCCGGAGGCGAACTTCCAGGACTACCTCCCGACCCTCGGCGTCGCGTGCGGCCTCGGGCTGCAGGGAATGGGCCTGGCGCGCAACAAGATCAACCTCCTGCCCGAGGAGGAGGTGCAGAAGCGCGAGGTGGCGAAGAAGAAGCCGATCTACGCGGCGGCGGTCGCCGGGCTGCTCGTGACGGTCGGGCTCATGTACTGGAACGCGGGGGCCGCGCTGGAGAAATGGAAGAAGGCGGAAGCGGACGCGGCGCAGGTGGTGAACCGGTGGCAGGGGCTGAAGAGCGCGTACGAGGGGGCCCAGCAGGCGAATTCGACGAACAAGATCGAGCCCGAGAAGTTCCGCAACCTGATGGCGCGGCGGGACGGCACGGTCGCGCTGATGAACGCGCTCTCCGCGGTCCTGCCGGACAACGACGCCGAGGGAATCAAGGACGCCGAGGAGGTCTGGATCCTGGCGGTGGAGACGACGGACGACATGAAGCGGCTGAACACGGCGGCTCCGGGGGATCCGGCGGCGGCTGCTGCCGCGGCGGCGTCGGTGATCCACGAGGAGAACGAGCTCTGGGCGACCGTCGAAGGCGGCATTCCGGCGCAGGCGGACGCGATGACGGCGCTCGACAAGGTCAACACCAAGCTGGTCAAGCCGATGGTGGAGATCCTGAAGAACACGTACAAGGTGACCGTGGGCGAGCCGCTGGTCGAGATCGTGGACTCGCAGAAGCCCTCGGAGATGCTGATCCGGAAGAACGACGAGGGCGGCGGGAGCAGCGAGTGGGCCGGCAAGTTCCGCTCCTCGCAGTTCGGCGGCCGGAAGTTCCACCGCTTCAAGTTCACCCTCCTCATCTCCCCCTCGAAAGCGCCGCCGGCGCCCGCGCCGCCCGCCGACGGGGCCACCCCCAACTAACCAGGAGAGCTGCGAACCATGGACATGAAGAAGAACGGGTTCTGGATCGCGCTGGCCGCGGGCGTCGGGGTCGCGCTGATCGGTTTCGTGGCGCTGGTCCTGCCGCTGTGGTCCGAGGAAGCCAGCCTGAAGGCGAGCGTGACGGGGTCGCACAGCGCGAGCCTGACGCAGATCAAGGGCGGCGGCGATTCGGTGCCGACGGACCAGTGGGTGTCGGAACTGGCTGCCAACGACGCCGCGGTCGTGGGCGAGACGAAGAAGCTGTACCGGTTCTTCGCGCAGGGCGACCAGGGGCTCGAGGCCTGGTTCGACGGCGCGAAGGAGCCGCCGCCGAAGGGCGTGATGATGTCGAAGGCGTCGGACGGGATCGCGAAGATGATGAAGGAGCTCCGCGAGAAGATGGGGGACAAGCAGGTCCCGCTGGATGGAAAGAACTTCTCCGGAGATCTCGCGCTGGCGGGATTCGAGTTCGTGCGCAGCGAGGACGTGCCGGAAGGCGACATCGAGGCGCGGAAGCGGTGGATGCGCGTGTACAACATCCACGTCCGGATGAAGGAAGCGATGATCGAGGCGGACGCGAAGAAGTTCTACAAGGTGCAGTTCAGCGCGGTGCAGGACACGGTGCTGAACACGCGTCTCAAGGATCCGGGGATCACGAACGACCTGGGGAACTACATCCCGTTCATCTTCCAGTGCGGCGTGCTGTGGAAGGACGTGCCGACGCTTCTGGCGTCGATCCTGCGCTGGGACGAGAAGAAGCCGGGGCCGATGTTCCGGGTTTCGCTCATGCGGGTGGAGCGCGACACGCACCCGGCGTACCTCAAGTCGTCGATCGAGGTGGACGTGCCGGAGGAGGAGTACGACCCCGCGACCTGGAAGGCCGGCCCGGAGATGATGCCCGACGAAGACCCGATGAAGGTCACGCTGGTGATCCACGCGTACAACTTCAACTTCCCCGAAGAAAAGCTGAAGTAGGAGAAGCGACATGGACATGAAAGAGCTGATGCAGCAGAAAGGCGAGATCATCGCCGTGTCGGTCTCCGGGCTGATTCTCGTCGGGTACGTGGTCGTCGCGTTCGGGCTTTCGAGCGACGCGGACCTGAAGACGGTGCAGGACGACACGACGGCGGCGACGGCGACGCTGGGCTCGAACGCGCCTCCCTCTCTGCAGAAACCGGACTTCGCGGCGTTCCTGACGCCCTGGTCGCCGGACGCGATCACGAAGCCTGACGGCAAGGGCGGCTGGGTGGCGATGTTCAAGCCGAAGATCACGGCGAGGGTGAAGACGTCCGAGGGGCCGAAGCCGCCTGTTGAGGTGCCGAAGACGCTTCTGACGCCGGTGATCCAGCCTGCGGAGACGGAGTTGGGGCAGGTGACGGTGAAGTGGGCGGAGGGGAAGAAGCCGGGGACGCCTGCCGCGGCGGTGACGGAGTGGCACGTCTACCGGCAGGAGGCGGGCAAGGACTGGACGCTTCTCGAGAAGGTGCCGGGGATGCGCAAGACCTGCGTGGACAAGGCGGTCGAGCCGAAGAAGAAGTACGTGTACAAAGTGAAGGCGCTGACGAAGGACAAGACGGTGGACGGCAAGCAGGAATCCGACTTCACGGCGACGGCGGAGGCGACGATTCCCTCCGGCGTGGCGATTGTGTACACGGGCGGTTCCTCGAGCGCGGCGCAGCTGACGGTGCGGAAGTTCATGGGGGGCGACTGGAAGGAGAAGAAGTTCACGGTGATCCCGAAGAACGAGGAGAAGAACCTCACCGGGGCGATCGGCAAGATCGAGAAGGAGCGCAATCCGGACTCGGGCAAGATGGAGGACGTGGACTACACGACGGGGTTCTTCCTGCTGGAGATCCGCAAGGACCGGTTCAAATTCCAGCGGATCGAGCGCCGTTCGAAGATCGTGGAGGGCGTGCTCGAGCAGGAGGACGTGCCGGTGGACGCGGAGAAGGACCGGAACAAGATCATCTACCTGGATGACGAGGGAAAGCAGAAGGAGATGTGGATGTTCGAGAAGGAGGATGAGGAAGAGCCCAAGTAGAGGGGAATTCCCGGACGATCGAACACCCGGCCGCGGCCGGGTGTTTTTTTTTCGAAATCGCGCAGGGGAGGTGTTGACGCATTGCGTCATCCCGGTGAGAGCCAGACTTCACCCCCCTTCAAGGAGCCCCCCCATGACAGCGCGCGAGTTCCTCTCCGCCCGCGGCCACGCCGCCGCCGCCGCCGCTTCCGCCTTCCTCCTCCTCTCCACCGCCACGTGGGCCGCGTTCCGGGACGACCCCGAACTGGCCGCCGCGATCCGGGCCACGCGCGACGCTTCCGCCGCGCTCGCCGACTCCCCGCCGCCGGCGCTCGACCGCCCGGACACCGGCGGAATCCTCGCAGCCTGGTCGCGGCCGGCGATCGCCGAACCGGCCGGGCGCGGCGAATGGGTCGCACGGCCGCGGCCGAAGATCGTCCCGAACGTCGTCCGCCGGAAGACGGCGCCGGATCCGGACCGGAAACTCCCTCTCGCCACGCCGGGCGCCCCGCAGGCCGAGGCCGAACCGGGCGGCGTCCACCTGGAGTGGCCCGCCCCCGCCGCCGGAAAAGAAGCGGCCCCCGTCACAGGCATCCGCATCCTGCGCCGCGGGCCCGGCGACGCCGCCCCTGTCACCGTCGCCTCCCTCCCGGGCGCCGCGCGCTCGTGGGACGATTCCGCCGTCGCCCCGAAAACCTCCTACGAGTACCGCCTCCAGTTCCTGACCACCGCCCCTACACCCGACGGCCGCCCCGAGTCCGCCCTCTCTCCCCCCACCACCGCCGTCACTCCCGCCGACGTCGCCCTCCGCTACACCGGCGGCTCCGACGACGCCGCACTCCTCATCGTGCGCAAGTGCTCCGGCGGCGAGTGGCGCGAACAGACCTTCACCGTCCAGCCCCGCAACGACGACACCGGCCAGACCGGCGAAATCGGCGGCGTCGAACGCCGGACCGGCGCCGACTGGCGCACCGGCTTCGTCCTCCTCCAGATCCGCAGGGAACTCTTCCGCTTCCGCGCCCCCGTCACACACCGACACGTCGACGCCAACGGCGTCCTCGTCCAGACCCTCGTCATGGAAGACCGCCAGATCCTCCGCTACAGGATCGCCTGGCTCGACGACGACGGAATTCGCCACGAACTGTGGATGGAAGTCCGCCTTCCGGCCGGCGCCGTGCCGGTCGAGTAGGCAGGGAAGGGGCGGTCGCCCTCCCCACGGGCCGCCCCCTCCCGATTTCCTGAGGCCCCTCACCAAACTCTTCTTGCACCCCTCCTCTTCCCCTCCATATACTTCCTCGATCCGGCACAGCCCCAGGCTGTCCGGGAACCGGCGCCACGGTCGGGCGCTCGGGGGGTGGCATCCATTATTGGGGGTAAGCCGCATGAGATGGACCGGAACGGCCCTGCTGACGGCACTCCTGGCGACTCCGACCCTGGTCGGCTGCAGCTCTTCCGAAAGCTCGGACGAGCAGAAGCCCCGCAGGGGAACGATGGGGTCCTCTTCGATTCCGAAGCGTGAGGATCCCGCGCCGAGCGTGGCGGGTCCTGACGACCCGGGAGGCGGCGGTGGCGGCGCGGCGGGGGGATACGAGGAGGTGATGCGCCGGCTCGAGGAGGAGAGGAAGCTCTCCGACCAGGAGCGCGCGGCGCTCGCCAAGGGCTACTTCGACACCGGCAAGAAGTTTTACCAGGAGATGCAGCTCGAGCGTGCGCGCGACCAGTTCCAGCGCGCGGTCGACCTGGAGGCTGGAAACGCGGAGTACCAGCAGTGGCTCGACAAGACCCGCCAGGCGCTTTCCGAGCACACGCCCGGTTTCGACCGGCGCGCGATGGCGGAGCTCGAGGACCGGGTGAAGGCCCGCATCGAGCAGGCGCGGATCGAGATTTCCAACCTGCTGGCCACGGGCAACCGCGCCATGGACCAGCAGGACTACCAGAAGGCGATCGATTCCTACACCGGCGTGATCGAGTTGATCCAGTGGTTCCCCTATCATCTCGATCTCGAGGCGATGAAGGGTCAGGCGGAGGACGGTCTCAAGCGGGCGCGGGCGGCGAAGGCGGAGTCGGACCGCAAGCGCGCGGAGGAGACCAAAATGGCGGCGAAGACCGAGAGCGAGGCCAAGCGCGCGGAGGATCGCGCCCGCCGGGCCGAGACGATCGCCAAGCTGTTCAACGAGGCGAACGAGGAGTTCGAGCGCGAGCGGTTCGGCATTTCGGAAGCGCTCTGCGACAAGATCCTGGTGCTCGATCCGAACAACCGGGACGCTTCGGACCTGAAGGAAATCGCCGCGATGGCCCGCCACAAGCAGGCGGACCGGGCGATCCTGACGAACCTGCGGAACGAGTGGAAGTGGCAGTTCAACGCGATCGACATGAAGACGATCGGGCAGGTGAAGGTCGTGGAGTTCCCGGAGCCGGAGATCTGGGTGGACGTGATCTCGAAGCGCATTCCGCGCGGGATTGCGAAGCACGAGGACAAGATGAGCGACGCGGAGCGGAAGACGATGACGGCGATGACGTCGATCCGCATCTCGCTGAATTTCACGGACACCCCGCTGCCTGAGGTCGTTTCCTTCATGCAGGAGGTGACGCAACTCAACATCATGATCGACCGGCGCGCGATCGAGGACCCCGAGTCCAAGACCGTGACGTTCAAGGTCGAGGAACTGGCGTTCGACCAGGCGCTGGACCTCATCCTCAAGATGGCCGACCTGGCCTATCGCGTGGACGAGGGCGTGATCGTCATCACCTCGAAGGAGGCGATGATGAGGGAGACGGTCCTGGAGCTGTACGACGTGCAGGACCTGACGATCAAGATCACGAACTTCAAGGCGCCGGAGATCAGCCTCGAGACCGCGGGCGCCGCGGACGAGGGACCGATCGGCATCGGGACGTCGGGCGGCGAAGAAGAAGGCACGGCGATTCCCGGCGACGACCTGAAGCTGCTGATCAGCCAGAACATCAGTCCCGGCACGTGGGACACCCCGCCGAACTCGATCGAGTACCAGAACGGCATCCTGATCGTCCGTCACACGCCGGCCGTGCAGGGCCAGATCAACGCCTTCCTGCAGCGCGTCCGCGAGTCCACGGGCCTTCTCGTGACCGTCGAAGCCCGGTTCCTGACCGTGCAGGAGCACTTCCTCGAGGACGTCGGCGTCGACTTCCGCGGCCTCGAGTCCACCACGGCGGCGACGGCGTTCCCGCTTGAGGGGAATCCGGCGTACGGCGTGATGGACGACTTCACGGTCCCGCCGCTGACGGGCACGGGGTTCTTCGACGGTTCGACCGCGGCGCCGACGGCGCCGGCGGGCACGCCGATCGGTCCCGAGGCCGGCTTCGTGGGTCTGTTCGGTCCGAACAACAGCCGCCAGCTGAAGGGCATCGTGGAGCACTTGGTGGGCGGCAACGAGCTGGTGAACTTCTTCTACAACAACATCTTCAGCAACACCGGCGGTCTCGGCCTCGTGTACACGCTGGTGGACGACACGGGTCTCGAGGCGATCCTGCGCGCGACCCGGAAGGACGAGCGGGCGCGGATCCTGACGGCGCCGAAGCTGACCGTCTACAACACGCAGAGGGCGAACATCTTCGTGGCGAGCCAGATCGCGTACATCCGCGACTACGACATCGAGATCGCGCAGGACGCGGCGATCGCGGACCCGATCGTGGGCACGTTCCAGGACGGTATCGCGCTCGACGTGCGTCCGACGATTTCGGCGGACCGCAAGTACATCACGCTCGAGATGCGGCCGACGGTGGCGAACACGGTGCAGGACATCACGAATTCGTTCATCGACTTCATCGCGGATCCGGAGCGCCGCGTGATCACCCAGCCGCTGCGCATCGAGACGCCGATCCTGCGGATCCAGCGCGTGAAGTCGACGGTGACGGTGCCGGACGGCGGGACGCTGCTCGTGGGCGGCCTGACGAACGTTTTCGACTCGAGCTACGACAGCGAGATTCCTCTGGCCTCCGACATCCCGATCCTGTCGTTCTTCGCGGGACGGCGTGCGGACGTCAGCCAGCGCAAGAGCCTGCTCATCCTGATCAAGGCCAAGATCACGATCAGGGAGGAGGAGGAAGAGGAGCGGGTCGGGAGGAACGTCAAGTAGACGGAGGCGGACACGAGACCCCGGGTGCGCGAGCACCCGGGGTTTTTTTGTTGGCCAGTGGCGAGTGACGAGAGGCCAGCGACCAGCGACCAGCGACCAGCAAGAGTGGAACCTCCGCGACTGGTCACTGGCCACTGACCACCGGCAACTGGTCACTGGTCACTGGCAACTGGTCACTGGCAACTGGTCACCGGTCACCGGTCCGGGGAGAACGGTTGACTCAGCCTTCTGCACCGCTAGAATCGAACCCCCTCAGTCAGCCGCCGTTAGTATTTCCGCAGGGGTTGAAAGGAGACCTTCCGAAATGACCCGAATCGCAGCAACGCTTCTCGCCGTCCTCGTCGCTCTTCCCGCCTCCGCCGCCGGCAAGGACCGGGTTTACAAGAAGGGCGAGGCCAAGCCGATTGAGGGCACGGTGGAGAAGGAGGACTGGAAGGAGACGACGATCAAGATCGAGGGCGGCGCGAGCAGCGCGGTCACGTGGGACAAGTGGGAGCGCACCGAGTACGGGGACGCGCCGCTGTCGTACCGCGACGCGATGAGCACGCGCGAGAAGGGGGACAAGGCGTCCGCGGCGGTGCTGTTCGCAAAGGCTGCCGAGGGGCTGAAGGACAAGCCGATTTTCCTCGTGCAGTGCCTGTACTACGCGGGGCTGTGCTTCCAGGACGTCGGCAAGTACGACGATGCGGTCAAGGCCTACCAGGACCTCGCGAAGGCGCAGACGAATAACCGGTTCTTCAAGACCAGCTGGAACAACCAGATCGAGTGTTTCCTGCTCAAGGGCGACCTGGCCGGCGCGAAGACCGCGATCACCGCGGCGGACGCGGCGGGCAAGGAGCTGAACGTCGACCAGGAGTTCCTCGTGATCCTGAGCCTGAAGCAGGCGCAGGTCATCGAGGCGGAGAAGGACTATCCGAGCGCGATCGGAAAATACCAGGCCGTCGCGGGGCAGGCGGGGGTCAAGTTCCCGGCGATCAAGGGCCTGGCGATGCTGGGCGTCGCGCGCTGCCAGATGCAGACGAACCCGACCACGGCGCAGGGAACGTACGAGGGCATCACGAGGGAGTTCAAGGGGCAGCGCGCCGTCCTCGGCCCCGGCTGGGCCGGCCTCGGCGACTGCCTCTTCCAGCAGGGCCAGAAAAACGGCGACCTGGACCTGATCCGCAGGGCGGCGCTCGCGTTCGAGCAGTCCGCGGTGCTGTGGTTCCCGGGCGAGGGGACTCCGACGGCGGCGCACGAGGCCGCGCTGGTCGGCGGCGGGGAGTGCTTCCTGATCCTCGCGCAGAAGACGGAGGGGAACGACAAGGCGAAGGGTCTGTACGCGGGGCAGTCGCGGTCGATGCTGCTGGCGCTGACCGATCAGTATCCCGGATCGTCGCTCAAGGCGCGGGCGGAGGAGTTGCGGGCGAAGGCGGAGGCCGAGCTGGCGAAGGTCCCGAAGTAGTCGAATCGCGCGAAAAGCGCCCCGGTCCGGGGGATCCGGTCCGGGGCGCTGTTTTTTTGGCGCGGAGTGCTTGACTTGCCCGCGTAAATCACCTAGAAATAGCGTCTTACGGCCGGGGGGTCGTAGCGCAGTTCACCACTTGGAGGGGTTCTATGACAGTTACGTCGAGCGCCAGGCTTCTGTCTGTCGCCCTCCTGTCGGCGTCCGTCTCCTTCATCGGGTGCAGTTCGCCCAAGGAAACCGCCAAACCGGCTCCGGCCGATCCGCCGCGCGAGCACGCGGTGGCGCCTCCGGGCGAGGGCGGCGAGCCGGGCAGCCTCGCGGGGGAGGAACGCCTCACGGAGATCAAGCGCCAGGAGGACGAGTTCATCGCCCAGAAACTGCTCGAGACCGCGAAGATCAAGATCCAGCGGAGCGAGTTCCAGGCGGCGATGGCGGACCTCGAGGAGGCGCGCCGGCTGAACCCCGGCAGCAAGGACATCCGCTCCACGTACAACGAGGTCGCCCGCATCCTGAACCGCCGCCCCGCCGAATGGAGCGACATCAGCGACTGGGCGGCCAACGAGTTGTCCGTCAAGATCCAGCAGACCCGCGTCGAGGTCGAGAACCACTTCAATGCCGGCGAGCGCGCCATGGCCACTCAGGCGTACGCCGACGCGGAGCGCGAGTTCGAGGCCGTGGTGCAGAAGCTGCGCTGGGTCCCCTACGACATCGGGATGAATGACCAGCTCACGACCGCCAAGGACCGCGCGAAGGACGCGCGCGAGAAGCAGAAGCTCTGGCAGGAGGAGCTCGACCGCAAGCGTCACGACCAGGCGGTGGAGGAGGCTCGGGCGCGCGAGGCGGAGGAGCGGAAGCGTCTGAAGGACCGGATCAGCGAGCTGATGGAGATCGCGGTCAACCACTTCGATAATAAGCGCTACGAGAAGGCCGGCGAGGTGGCGGACGAGATCCTGTCGCTGGTTCCGAAGTTCCGGCCGGCACAGGAGCTGAAGGAGGATTCGGATCGCGCGGCGATCAACGCGGCCTATGCGCGGTTCCTGGAGATGAGGCGGGAGCGCTGGAAGAGCGTGATGGAGGACATCGACGAGTCGATGGTTCCGTACTCGGAGCAGCGCAAGGTTCGGTTCCCGTCCGAGGACGAGTGGAGCAAGGTCGTTCAGCGTTCGAAGCAGATCGGGCTTGCGCAGCGCAACACGGTGGTCGAGGACGAGGAAGTCCTGGCGATCAAGAACAAGCTGGAGACGACGAAGATCGACCTCGACTTCACGGATTCGACGCTGTACGACATCGTCGAATTCATCCAGGAATTCGCGAAGATCAACATCGTGATTTCCGCCGAGGTTCGTCGCGAGGGCATCCCGGACAAGAAGATCAGCTTCGCGGTGAAGGACCTGGTGCTGAAGCACGTGCTGCGGCTGTTGCTGCAGCAGTACGACCTGGGGTACACGTTCGAGAACCGGGTGCTGCTGATCACGCAGCCTCAGATGGCGGAGGGCAAACCGGTCCTCGAGGTGCACGACGTGCGCGACCTGCTGGGCAAGATCCCGGACTTCCCGGGGCCGAGCCTCGAGCTGGCGGTCGGCGAGGAGGGATCCGATCCGACGACGACGTTCGTGCCGCCGGAGGACGAGGAGACGATCGTTTCGGCCGAGCAGCTCGAGACGCTGATCAAGCAGAACATCAGCCCGCAGAGCTGGACGGAGCGTGAAGGCGAGGTTTCGATCGCCCTGACGGGGAACCAGCAGCTGCTGGTCGTGCACACGCCGAAGGTCCAGGACGAGATCCGTCAGTTCCTGAGCAACCTGCGGTCGTTCACGGGCGCCATGGTGTCGATCGAGGCGCGCTTCCTGGCGGTGACGGACGACTTCCTCGAGGACATCGGGCACGAATTCCGCGGCCTCGGGGACAACGGCACGCGGTCGATGGAATCGAACGCGAACCTGAGCGGCCTGGCGGACTTCTCGGACGGCACGGGTGCGGGTGGCGTCGTGGATCCGCCGCTGATCACGGGTCCCGGCGGCACGCCGGACGCGATCGGCGAAGCCGGTATTTTCACACGTGAGCACGAAGGGGACAGTTCGTTCTACGACCTGCGCGCGCGGTCGGTTTATCCTCTGACCGCCCCGCTGGTCACGAACATCCCGGACTTCCCGCTGGGCACGCGCCTGCAGAACCGCGGCGGCATCGGTCTCCAGTACTCGATCATCCGCGAGCTCGAGCTCAATTCCGTGATCCGTCTGCTGCGCAAGACTCAGAAGGCGAGCCAGGTGACGGCGCCGCGCGTGACCGCATTCAACGGGCAGCGCGCTCACATCCTGATCGCCCAGCAGCAGGCGTACATCCAGGACTACGACGTCGAAATCGCCCAGAACAGCCGCGCGTACGACCCGGTCATCGGCATCGTCCAGGACGGCCTCGTCCTCGACGTCCGCCCGATCATCTCCAACGACCGCAAGTACGTGACGCTGGAACTGCGCCCGACCGTCGCGACACTCCGCGTCCTGCGCCTGTTCGATATCACGCCGGACGCGACTACCGATTCGGTCGCCACCCCGGACACGTACATCCAGTTGCCGACCATCGACCTCCAGAGGGCCCAGACGACGGTCCGCATGCCCGATCGCGGTCACCTCATCGTCGCAGGCCTGAAGAACACCATCGATCGCGACCTCTCCAGCTCGACCCCATTCCTGTCGAAGATCCCCATCATCTCGTGGCTCTTCGCGCGCAAGGGCAAGTCGATCGAAAAGAGGAACCTCATCGTGATCATCAGCTCGGAGATCCTGGACCTGGCGGACATCGAGCGGAACACGGCGTTCGGCCGCAGGTAGACGTATCGTCCCTGAGAAGGCCCCGTCGCGAGACGGGGCCTTTTTTTGTTTCTGCGCCCGCCCCGTTCCTCACTATGCTGAACGACCACGCATGAACCGCCTCGTCGCCGCCTTCGCCCTCGCCCAGGCCGTCTTCATCGCCGGCGTGCTCGCGCTGCCGGGGAAGCGGTCTCCGTCTGAAGCGGGGTTCGCGGCGGGCGCGGGCTCCTGGGAGCCGCGGGCGGCGCTGCGGACGACGTGGACGCACGTGATCGTGCACCACTCGGCGTCGCCGACGGGAAGCGCCGCGCATTTCGACAGGGCGCACCGGGACAAGGGGTGGGAGGGGCTGGGGTATCATTTCGTGATAGGCAACGGATCCATGACGGAGAACGGACGGGTGGAGGCGGGGGAGCGCTGGGTGGAGCAGCGGGACGGCGCGCACGCAAAGCCGGAGTGGAACGGGCGCGCGATCGGGATCTGTCTCGTCGGGGATTTCGAGAAGGCGGAGCCGTCCGCCGAGCAGGTCGCCTCGCTGCAGTCCCTGTGCTCCTGGCTGAGCCGGCGATGCGGGATTCCGCCGGATAACGTCCTGGGGCACGGCGAGACTCACGGAAACGCGACGCTCTGCCCTGGCCGGAAGCTCGACATGGGCGCGCTTCGCCGGCGGCTGAAGGAGGGGCGATGAACCTCCAGGCCGTCTTCTTCGACATCGACGACACGCTCTATTCGACATCCGATTTCGCTTCGCACGCCCGGCGGGCCTCCGTGGACGCGATGGTGGCGCTCGGACTGAACATGCCGGCGGAGGACCTGTACAGGGAGCTGGAGGAGGTGATCTCGGAATTCACGAGCAACTACGAGCACCATTTCGACAAGCTGCTTCTGCGGATTCCGCGCCGGTGCTGGGAGGGGGTGAACCGTGCGGTCCTGATCGCGGGTGCGATCGCGGCGTATCACGAGACGAAGTCGAGGGAGCTGGTCGCCTTCCCGGACGCGCTGGACCTGCTGCGGCGGATTGCGAGGACGCCGCTGATCCGCGGGATCATCACGTCGGGGCTGGAGGTCAAGCAGGCGGAGAAGCTCGTGCGCCTCGGCGTGCTCGGTTACCTGTCGCCGGGAGCGATTTTCATTTCGGACCAGATCGGCATTTCGAAGCCCAACCGGAAGCTCTACGCGCGCGCGTGCGACTCGCTCGGAGTATCGCCGAAGCAGGCGATGTACGTCGGGGACCACCCGGTCCACGACATCGACCCGTGCAATGCGCTCGGGATGGCGACCGTCCTGGTCCGCCGCGGCGGCCGGCACGGGGGCGAGCCCGGGAAGTCGAAGCCGGCGCACGAGGTGAGGGAGTTCGGGGAGCTGGCGGAAATTCTGAAGACGGAATACGGGGTGGAGCTCCCGGATTAGTACCTGGGGTCGCAGCAGTCGGGAAGCGCCGGCGGCTCGCCGGGGACGACCGGAACTTCCTCGTCGCAGGGCGGCGGATCGACTTCGCCCGGTCCGGGCGCGACGGGCGGCCCCGCCAGGGGCGCCTCGGGGCGGCCGCCGTCGCGGAGGAGCCGGGCGGCCTGCGGCTCGATCTCTTCCCACGGGACGAAGACCGTCACGCCGCCCGTGCGGAGGCGGAGGCCGCGCGCGGAAACCGAGGGATCGTCGACGCGCTCGCCGCGCAGGACCGATCCGTCGGCCATCGGGACCGCGACCTCGTCCGCGCCGAGCGGCGCGGAGAGCGCAAACCCCAGGGCCAGCGCGCGAAACCGCTTCATGTCCATCTCTATCGGCCTCCTCCCGCCTCCGGCATGAAATGACATTCTACAGGGGCGTTGCTAAGATCCGTCCTGCGCAATCGAGCTGAATCTCTCCGGAGGCCGCACCGTGACGACGACCCGCAGGATGAAACTGCCCGGACCGAAGGCGAAGGCAATCCTGGCGAAGGACACCCGGTTCATGTCGCCTTCGTACACCCGCTGCTATCCGCTCGTGGTCGACCGCGCTTCGGGGATGCGGGTGTGGGACGTCGACGGCCACGAGTTCCTCGACTTCACCGCGGGGGTCGCGGTGTGCTCGACGGGGCACTGCCATCCGGAGGTGGTCGCGGCGGTGCAGGGCCAGGCCGCGAAGTTCCTTCACATGGCGGGAACCGATTTCTACTACGCGCCGCAGAGCGACCTCGCGGCGGCGCTCTCGGACATCGCGCCGATCCGCGGGGAGAAGCGGGTGTTTTTCACGAATTCGGGGACCGAGACGGTGGAGGCGGCGTTCAAGCTGGCGCGGTGGTACAAGAAGCGTCCGCGGATGCTGGCGTTTCTCGGCGGATTTCACGGGCGGACGTTCGGGTCGCTGAGCCTCTCCGCTTCGAAGCCGATCCAGCGCAACGGGTTCGCGCCGCTCGTGCCCGAGGTGACGCACGTGCCGTATCCGCATCCGTACCGGCCGCCGTGCGGGAATTCGAAGACGACGGGGCGGGAGTGCGTGAAGTTCATCGAGGACGTGATTTTCCATCGCAGCGTGCCGCCGGAGGAGGTCGCGGCGTGCATCGTGGAGCCGATCCAGGGGGAGGGCGGGTACGTCGTGCCGCCGGACGACTTCTGGCCGGCGCTCAAGGAGCTGCTCGACCGCCACGGGATCCTGCTGATCGTCGACGAGATCCAGAGTGGCATGGGGCGGACGGGGAAGATGTTCGCGATCGAGCACACGGGGGTCGAGCCGGACATTCTGTGCGTGGCGAAGGGGATCGCGAGCGGGCTGCCGATGGGGGCGATGGTCTCGAAGGCGGGGCTGCACACGTGGAAGGCGGGGGCGCATGCGAACACGTTCGGCGGGAATCCGGTGGCGTGCGCGGCGGCGCTGAAGACGATCGATCTGATCCGGGGCGGGCTGATGGCAAACGCGGCGAAAGTCGGCGCCTACCTGAAGAACAGGTTGCACCAGTTCGCGCTTCAGTTCGACATCGTGGGCGACGTGCGCGGGCGCGGGCTGATGGTCGGGATGGAGATCGTGAAGGACCACGAGACGCGCGAGCCGTTCCCGCAGGCGCGCGACGCGATCGTCGACAGCGCGTTCTATCACGGTCTGCTCATCATCGGGTGCGGGGAGTCGACGATCCGCTTCTGTCCGCCGCTCGTGTGCTCGACGCGGGACGTGGACGAGGCGCTGCCGATCCTGGCGGACGCGATCCGGCATGCGGCGAAGGGCCGCTGGGTTTCGCCGAAGGTATCGCGGGCCAGGATTTAGGGGAAAGTTCGGGCTGGAATTGCGTACCGAATTTCAGTCGAATGACGTTAACTAGATAACAGCTCACCATTTAGGCGAGGATCCCGATATGGTCAACCCCAGAACGCGCGACAACGGCCCCGGCGCAAAGGCCTCCGAGCGGATCGGGCAATACCTCGAACTGATGGACCGTTCCATGAACGGCGAGTCGTACGAGGAACTGCACTGGGAGGGGTCGTTCGAGCAGTATCTCGGGGTCGTCGTGGAGCAGCCGCGGGTCGTGCGCAACGCGTTCCAGCGGATCTACGACATGATCCTGTCGTACGGGTTCGAGCAGTACTCCGAACACCGCGAGTCCCTCGTCCGGTACCACTTCTTCAAGGACCCCATCGGCAACGGCCGCGACGCGATCTTCGGCCTCGAGCGTTCGCTCATGGACATGGTCAACGCCGTGAAGTCGGGCGCGTACAGTTACGGAGCCGAGCGGCGGATCCTGCTCCTGCACGGCCCGGTCGGGTCGTCGAAGAGCACGATCGTGCGGATCCTGAAGAAGGGGCTGGAGGCCTACTCGCGGACGAAGGAGGGCGCGCTCTACACGTTCGCGTGGGAGGACAACGACGCGTCCGGCGGGTTCAGCCCGTGTCCGATGCACGAGGAGCCGCTGAAACTCCTGCCGCTGGACGTCCGGGAGACGCTGCTGAAGGACCTGAACGCGACGCTCGGGCCCGGCAACTACCAGCTCCGCATCGACGGCGACCTGTGCCCGGCGTGCCGTCGCACGTGCAACGACCTGATGGCGAAGTATCGCGGCGACTGGCGCAAGGTCCTGAGCCACGTCAAGGTCCGCCGCCTCATGCTGAGCGAGAAGGACCGCATCGGAATCGGCACCTTCCAGCCCAAGGACGAGAAGAACCAGGATTCGACCGAGCTGACCGGCGACATGAACTACCGGAAGATCGCGATTTACGGATCCGACTCCGACCCGCGCGCGTTCAATTTCGACGGTGAGTTCAACATCGCCAACCGCGGCATGATCGAGTTCGTCGAAGTGCTCAAGCTCGACGTGGCGTTCCTGTACGACCTGCTGGGGGCGTCGCAGGAGCACGTCATCAAGCCCAAGAAGTTCGCGCAGACGGACATCGACGAGGTCATCATCGGGCACACGAACGAGCCCGAGTACAAGCGGCTGCAGAACAACGAGCTCATGGAGGCTTTCCGCGACAGGACGCTCAAGATCGACATCTCGTACAACCTGAAGCTCGACCACGAGATCCGGATCTACGAGCGGGACTACCACCTGGGGAAGGTGAAGGGCAAGCACGTGGCGCCGCACACGCTCGAGGTGTGCGCGATGTGGGCGATCCTCACGCGGCTCGAGGAGCCGAAGAAGGCGAACCTCACGCTGCTGCAGAAGCTGAAGCTCTACAACGGCAAGACCCTCCCCGGCTACACCGAGGACAACATCCGCGAGCTGATGATCGAGTCGGAGCGCGAGTGGATGGAGGGGATCTCGCCCCGGTACATCCAGGACAAGATCTCCAACGCCCTGGTGAAGGTGGAGGAGGGGGGGTGCGTCAACCCCTTCATGGTCCTCAACGAACTGGAGGAGGGCCTCGCCCACCACTCCCTCATCACCAGCGAGGACGAGCGCAAGCGCTTCAAGGAGCTGCTCGCGCAGGTGAAGGAGGAGTACGAGGACATCGTCAAGAACGAGGTCCAGAAGGCGATCAGCGCCGAC
>JACPRD010000147.1 GCA_016190145.1 Planctomycetota bacterium
CGCGGGCACGCAATCATTCCGACAAGCAAGTCCGCTCAGGTGCCCGCGCCGGCCCGTGCCACCGCGCCGCACCGCTCGGGCGTCTGATACGGAGCTCGATTTTTTCTCAGACTCTCAGGCGGTACGCGCCGCTCTGGGAGGAACCGCTTCGCGCCTCGTACGGCGAAAACGACATCTGCACCCTCGGGCCGACGGAGATCGGCGCGGTCGAACTCGTCGAGACCATGAACCTCCTCGACCTCGCCCGGCAGCGGCAGCTTCCACATTTCACGAAGTCCGCCGACGCCCTGTACCAGTTCATCCGCATCTGCCGGTACGGCCACCTCATTTCGTGGAAGCACCCGGTGCCGGACGGCGATCCGGAGTGGTCGCCGGAGAAGCGCGTGACGAAGGAGGCCGCGGCGCGCGCGTGGGAGCGGATGAAGAAGCCGGGCTGGGAGACGGAGCTCGCGGAGCAGATGGCGGGCGGCGCGGGCCATTCGGACGGGATCGTGGTGGCCGACGCGCGCGGCAACGTGGCCGCGCTCGTCCACTCCATCAACACCACGTCCTGGGGCAATACCGGACTCTTCGTGGACGGCGTCTCCATCCCCGACTCCGCCTGCTTCCAGCAGGAACGCGTCGCCCGGACCGGGCCGGGGAGGCGCTTCCCCAACATCACGAACCCCGCGATCGTCCTGCGCGACGGCCGGCCCGTGCTGGCCGCCGCCTGCATTGGTGCGGCGCTCCATGAGTGCATGCCGCAGAACCTGGTGAACGTGCTCGATTACGGGATGGACCCGAAGGCAGCGGTGGAGACGCCGAACTTCTGGGGTCCGGCGTGGGGTGGGGACCCGGCGGACTGGTGGCGGCAGGCGGTGGGGAAGGGGGAGTTCGCGGAGGGGGTGTTGCGCGGGGTGGAGAAGCTGGGGCAGCCGGTGAAGGAGGTTCCGGCCGCGGAGATTTCGGATCGGATCAGCTACTGGATCGGGATGACGATCGACGGAGGCGGGACGCGACGGGGGGCGGTGAACTGGAAGATCAACGGAATCGTCGAGGGCAGGTGAGCGCGACGCCGCCTCTCATTTCTCGACCAGGACTTCCGCCCCGGAATCGGTGATCAGCACGTCGTTCTCGTGGCGGACGCCGAACTTCCCGGGCAGGTAGATCCCTGGCTCGACCGTCACGACGTTGCCCGCCGTGAGCCGGCGCTTGTTCCCGCGCACGAGGTACGGCTGCTCATGGACGTCCATGCCGAGGCCGTGGCCCGTGCGGTGCGTGAAGTAATCTCCGAAACCGGATTTCTCGATCACTTTCCGCGCGGCCGCGTCCACGTCCTCGCACTGGACGCCGGGCCCCGCCAGCTCGATCGCGGCGTCGTGCGCCTTCTTCACGATCTGCATCACCTTCCGGACCTCGCCTGCCGGTTCCCCGCCGAATACGAACGTCCGCGTGATGTCCCCCTGGTACCCGCCGAACGACGTTCCGCAGTCGAGGAGCACCACGTCCCCCTTCGCCAGCCGTCGCGGGCCCGGCTCGCCGTGCGGGACGGACGCCGACGGCCCGAACTGCGCCAGCGCCCAGGCGGGCTCGCCCGATTTCGAAGAGAGCGTCGTCGTCAGCGCCGCCGCAACCTCGGCCTCCGTCACGCCCGCCTTGAGCCCCTTCGCCACCTCGTCCCGCGCGTCGTGCGTCAGCCGGATCGCGTGCCGGAGCAGCGCCAGTTCGTGCGCGCACTTGCGCGCGCGAAGCGTGTCCATCGCCTCTTCGTCCGCCACGAGGTCCAGCTTGTCGTCCGCGCGGGCGAGCCGCGCGGCCGTGACGACGTCGGTCGAGGCCTCGAGCAGGATTTCGCGGGCCCGCGTGCGGGGGTGCGAGAGGCGCTGGGTGACAAGGCGGAACGGATCCTCGTTCTCTTCCCAGGTCCGGATTTCCGCGAACAGCCGGTTCTGCGCGAGGCGTTCGCGTTCGAAGGCGGGGGCGACGATTTCGGGGTGGCCCTCGGCGGGGACGAGAAGCGCGATGAGCCGCTCGGAGCGGTGCGCGCCGAGCCCGGTCAGGTAGAGAAAATTCGTGCCGGGCAGGCAGAGGAACGCTTCGGCTTCCGCGGCGACGATGAGCTCCTGCAGGCGTTCGAGGCGTTCCGCGTAGAGGGTGCCGGGGAGGCGGCGATCGGGCATCCGGGGGCTCGCAAGAGGAGTTCGTGCTAAGCGGGTTCGGCGAAATCATTGCGGAGTCCGCCGCGAGGGATTTCACCGGCTGGCGAGGCGCCGACCGGAATCGATGTCGTTGTACATCGATGAGGATCGGCAACGCAGCCAGACGGCGAAAGACCCGCGGCGGGTCCGCAAGAATTTCGCCGGACCCGCTTAGTATAATGCGGCCCCTTCGGGGGAGGAAGACAATGACGTTCGGCGCGGTCGACACGGTGCTGTTCGACATGGACGGGACGCTGTCCCGTTCGGAGAGGCTCGCGCTGGACGCGGCGGAGCGGGGGCTGGAGCGGTTTTACGTGGAAGCGGGGGAGCGCGCCGAGGCGCCGGCGCGCGAGCGGATCCGCGGGATGATCGGGCTTCCCTCGAGCGAGTACTTCGCGGGCCTGCTGCCGGAGCGGCTCCGCGGACGCTGGGCGGACGTCCGGCGGCACGTGCTCGCGCTCGAGATCGAATATCTGCGGGAAGGGCGCGGCGGGACGTTTCCGGGCACGGAGGAGACGCTTGACGCGCTGCGTCAAAGCGGCCTCCGCCTCGGACTCGTCACGAACGCCGGCCGCGGGTACTTCCGCGCCACCTGCGAGGCCCTCCGCCTCGATTCCTTCTTCGCCGTCGCCCTCTGCATCGACGACGCCCCCGGCGGCTCCAAGGCCGACCTCGTCCGCCGCGCGGCCGCGGAGCTCGGCACCCGCCGCGGCGCGATGGTCGGCGACAAGGTCTGGGACATCGAGGCCGGACGCGCCAACGGCTTCGCCACCGTCGGCTGCACCTGGGGCTACGGCACCCCCGGCGAGCTCTCCGGCGCCGACGCCGTCATCGACGACATCCGCCGACTCCCCGCCGTCCTCGGTCTCGCGCCGTGAGCGGAGAGACCGCCTTCCGAAGGGCCCAGGCCGCCGAAGAGCGCGGCGACTTCGCGGCCGCCGAAACCGCCTGGGGCGAAGCCATCGACGCCGGTGAGAGGCTCGGCGAAGCCCTCCGCGCGCGCGCCCTCGCCCG
>JACPRD010000150.1 GCA_016190145.1 Planctomycetota bacterium
GAGGGATCGGCAGCGGCTCCGGAAGCCGGAGGGCGGCGGGCGCCAGCCGGATCGCGGCGCGGTCCGGATCGGCGAAGGCCCGCCGGCAGGCCCCCGGCGCGTCCACGAGCGCCGCGAGGGCCTCGCGCGATTCCTCGTCCGGCAGGTCGATCACGAGCACGAACGTCTCCGCCGTTTCGAGCGCGCGGTAGCCCGCGCTCTGGCGATGCCCCGGGGGAAGCCCGTCGAGGCGATCGAGCAGGCCGCGTTCGTACTCCAGGACGGCCGCCCGCGGATCCGGCAGCTCGGCGACCAGAAGGACGGGACCGCCCGACCGCGGGGCATACGAAAGGCTGGCGCCCGCGCGGCGCGGCGAAGCGTAGTCGCCGTTCGGAAGAGGCGCGAAGGTGCTGAGGCGGGCGGGAAGATCGGGATCGTCGGCGGGGAGGTCGACGACGAGCACGCCGGCATCGGCGCGGGCGCGTGCGGGCGCCGGCCAGACCGCTGCCCACGCGGCGGGATCCGCGGTTTCGAAAGTCCATCGGGCGTGCGCCGGGTCGTGCGTCCAGGAACGGGCGGCCGCAGGGGCGGCCGCGCCCGAGGCGTCGAGCGAGACCAGAGGTCGGCCCGTCAGGAGATCGTCGGCGCGCTCGGGATCCCAGCCCGGCGAGCGGATCCGGCCGATGCGGACGACGCCGGGTCCCGAGGGCGCGGGAGGCGGCGGCTTCGGGCTGTCGCACGCAGCGAAGGTCAGCGAGAAGAGCAGCAGGGCGGCCGTCCGGCGCATGCGCCCATTATCGCCGATTTTCCCGCGCGCCGGAAACGCGCCGGCCCGCGCCGGCCCGTGCCACCGCTCCGAAAGCTCGATTTTTTCTCAGACTCATAGCGCGGCCGCCGGCCGCAACCAAAGTAGGATCCGCCTCACGAAGAACTTCGGGAGTGGCCACAAAAAGGCACAGAATCCACAAAAGGTCACAGAATTTCCTTTGTGACTTGGTACTCCGAGGCGCCGAAATTCACCAGCAAGCCCGGTCGGATTCTCGAAGCCCTCAAGGATCCGAGGAGTTGAGCTTCGTGCTCCGACGGCATCCGTCGACCGAGCCCCCCTCCTCGACCGATCCTCTATGCGCCTTTTGTGCCTTTTCGTGGCCAATCGCGACCGTCCACCGCCGCCAAATCGTCGCGCCGCACGACGATTTTCGAAGCTAATAGTTCAGACCCGCGCATCCTCGACCCGGTCGGGGCCGAGCAGATCCAGCAACTCCCGCTCCACGGCCGCGGCGGCGGCCGCCCAGGGGACCGGAACTCCGGACTCCGCTTCCAGGCTCGTCATCGGGCATCCGGGCATGCCGCAGGGATGAATGAGGCCGAACGCGGAGAGGTCGGGGCTCGCGTTGAGCGCAAAGCCGTGCGTGGTGATTCCGCGCGAAACGTGAATCCCGATCGAACCGATTTTCCGGTCTCCCGCCCAGGCGCCGATCGCCGATCCGCCGGCCCGCGCCGCGACGCCGAACGCTCCGCAGGCGCGCGCCATGGCGGACTCGAGGCCGTGGACAAAGTCGGCCACCCCGAGGTGCCAGGTGGGAAGATGCAGGACGAGGTAGCCGACGACCTGGCCGGGACCGTGGTACGTTACGTCCCCGCCGCGGTCCGTCTTCTCCAGCGCGATCCCCCGCTTCGCAAGCTCCTCCGCCGGAAGCAGGACGTTCGCGGGATTCGCGTGGCGGCCCATCGTGAAAACCGGAGAGTGCTCGAGCAGGATCAGGTGTCCTTCGCAGCGAGAGCCCAGGACACGCGCCGCAAGCCGCTTCTGCGCCGCCCACGCTTCCCCCCAGGACACCCGGCCGGGCCGGTGCACGCGCAGGATCCGCTCCCGCATCCCCCGCCTACTTCGGCTGCGGCGCTTCCGCAAGCCGCCGCCGCTGGTACTCCGCCACTTCCGGCGGGACGATGTTCACGATCGCGCGCCGGAGCAGCCGCACGACCGCCGCGTTGTGCTCCCCCACGATCCGCTCGCGGTACAGCCGGGAATGGATCCGCTCCTGCGCTTCCTCAAATGTCTCCTCGACCGCGGGCTCCCGGTCCTCCACGCGCGCGAGATAGTACCCGCCCGCCGCCTCGATCGGGCCCACGACCGAGCCCTTCTCCGCCGAGAACACCGCCGCCTCGAGCGACGCATCCAGGTCCCCGCGGATCCGCCATTCCGATTCCGTGGAAGGGGCTTCCGCCTCGCCGTCCGTCCAGCGGCGGATCGCCTCGAAGTCGGCCCCCGCGTCCAGCTGCCGCCGGAGGCTTTCGGCCATACGGCGCGCCCGGTCCTGGGCGCCTCCGGAAGCGGCGACGACGCGGAGAATCCGGGGACGGACCCGTTCCGGGCGCCGGAATTCGGCGGGATGATCGGCGAAGTACCGGCGCAGCTCCTCGGGCGAGACGTATAGCGCGGCGGGGTTGATCTCGTTCCGCACGACCTTCATCATCAGCACCTGGCGCCTCAGGCCTTCGCGCGCGCGTTCGATCGTCAGCCCTTTCTGCTGGAGCAGCGCCTTGTACTTCTCGCGGTCGCCGCCGGCCGCGTGCCGGATTTCGTCGCGCTCCTGCGCGTCCAGCTCGGTGTCCGGCACGGTCAGGGGGATCTTTCTCGCCTCGTGCTCCACGACCTTCCAGTCGATGAGGGAGAGAAGCGCAGAGACGTACATCGCGCGGAACTCCTGTTCGAAATCGGCGGGGTCCGGATGCGCGTTGCGCAGCCCGGGAATCACGTCTTCGATTTCGCGCAGCACGTCCGCTCCGAAAATGCGCTCCTCATTCACCGTCGCGATGAGCCCGTCGCCGTACGGAAGTTCCGGGGGCGGGAGCTGCTGGGCGGCGGCGGGCGTGAACAGCGCGGCGAGCAGAACGGCGAGGGCGGCGCGCGTCTTCACGGACGCTCCCAGCGCAGGACGCGGACGCGTTTCCCCTCGCGGCGGACGACCGCGCGGACGGTGCGCATCGCGTCCGGCCGGTCGGAGACGTTCGCGGTGGATTCGACCACGAGGACGTCCTTTGCGGCGCCGGGAAGCGGATCCACGCGGATGTAGGCGGAGCCGTCTCCGATGGAGAGCAGGTTGTTCCCCGAGACGTCCTCGCCCTCGCGCATGAGCGCGAAGACCTGTTCGATGCCGGCCTCGGCGATGTGTCCCGCGCGCACCCAGCGAGCTTCCTCCTGCGAGGCGGCGTCAGCGGCGGTCACGGCGGGGAGCAGCGCCATGCCGGCGGCGGCCAGCGCGAGCGCGAGGATCATGACGACGAGAAGGGCGCTTCCGCGGCGGCGGCTCATTCCTTTTCCTCCGCGTCCACGCGGCGCACGGCCCTGAGCGTCACGGTGCGGCGGGAGAGCACGGTGCCGCCCTGCAGCGCCGTGAGGTCGATTTCGACCGTCACGGAGGCGCCGTCCCGGGTGAACCGGGCGCCGTCGCACGACTGGCAGAGGATCGCCGAACTGTCCGTCCCTTTCCCCGGCGCATCGGTCTCCCGAACGAGGTGCGGGCGTTTCGGATCGAGCTTCCAGACGATGGTCGCGGTTCTGCCGGACAGCCGCCGGCCTTCCCTCTCGGCCGGGATCTTCAGCTCGAGCCCGCGTCCCCCGTCGAGGATCTTTGCGGCGGCGGCTCCCTCGACGTCGCGCATGAACAGCTCGGCGGCGCGGCGTTCGTCCTGCAGGGCGATGAGCGCCCCGGATTCGCTGGCGGCGCTCCGGCGGGCCACGAGCTCCACCGACGCGACGGCGGCGAGCACGACCCCGAGCACGCCCAGGTAGATCATCATCTCGATCAACGTGAAACCCGCGCGCCTCATTCGCCCCCCGGCCCGATCAGGGTGTAGCAGACCAGCGTCTCCTCCCCGCCCGTCCGCAGGGTCCAGGTGACCCCCACGCGCACTTCCTTCAGCCCGTGCTCCGCCGCCTTGACCTGCACGCGCAGCCGTCCGCCCGGCAGCCCCGTGACCGCCTCGGAGCGGTTGTTCTGCTTCGCCAGCGCGTTGAAGTCCGTGGCCCGCAGCCGCGAGATTTCCGCCTCCGCCGCCCGGGTCGCCGTGGATCGCGCCTTCGCGTCTTCGAGGAGCAGCGCCTTGCTCGACGTGAGCGACGTATAGCCGGCCGCCACCACGGTGAGCACCGTGAGCGCCACCATCGCCTCGACGAGCATCGATCCGCGGAGGCGCTTCACAGCGGCAGATACTTGGTAGATACGCCGGCGACCCAAAGGACTTCCTCCAGCGTGGTCAGTCCGTCGGCGGCTTTTTCGAGGCCGTCGAGGAGAAGCGGTTTCATCCCGCGCGCCATGGCGAACTTCTGGAGTTCGGAGGTGGAGGGGATGGCGAGGACCTTGTTGCGGATTTCCTCGTCCATGACGAGGAGTTCGGCGATGGCCGCGCGCCCGCGGTATCCGGTGCCTCCGCACGCGGCGCAGCCCTTCCCTTTCCGGAACTGCATGTCCTTGCGTCCCGTCATTTTCTCGCAGAGTTCCACGAGCTGTTTCGGCGGCTGGTACTCCGCTTTGCAGTCCGCGCAGAGGGTGCGGATGAGGCGCTGGGACACGACGCCCGTGACGGCCGAGGCGACGACGAACGGTTTCATTTTCATGTCGAGGAGGCGGGTCACGACTTCGCAGCCGGTCCCGGCGTGGATGGTGGTGAGGACGAGGTGGCCGGTAAGGCCGGCCTGGAGGGCGACCTCGCAGGTTTCGGTATCGCGGATTTCGCCGACCATGATGACCTCGGGGTCCTGCCGCAGGACGAAGGACAGGCCGGAGGCGAAGTCGATGTTCTGCATCCGGTTGACCTGCATCTGGGCGAACAGGCCGAGGTCGTACTCGACGGGATCTTCGATGGTGATGATCGACGCGAGTTTCCCGAGGTCGGTGGAGATTTTCTGCAGGCACGAGTAGAGCGTCGTGGTTTTTCCCGACCCGCTGGGCCCCGTCACGATGATCATGCCCTGCAGGTTGAACAGCAGGTCGACCAGTTTGTCGCGGAGCCCGCCGCCCAGGCCGAGTTCTTCCAGCTCGAACAGGGCCCGCATGGGGTCGAAGATCCGGATGACCATCTTCTCCCCGTTCACGGTCGGCACGATCGAGACGCGGAGGTCGCTCGCCGTCCCCCCGAGCTTCATCGTGATCCGCCCCTCCTGGCTCACCTCGCGCTTGTGCGAGACCAGGTTCGACATCACCTTCGCCCGGCTCACGAACTGCTCGTGGATTTCCTTGGGAAGGGTTCCGACGTCGTGGAAGACGCCGTCGACGCGGTAGCGGACGCGGACGGCGCCCTTGTAGGGCTCGACGTGGATGTCGCTCGCCTTGCACGCGATGGCGCGCTCGAGAACGGTGTCCACCACCTCGGCGACCATGAAATTCGGCCGCCGCAGGATCTCCTGGATCTTCCCCGCGACCGCCTCGATCGGCGCCCGCGTCTCCGCCACAGCGCCGGAGGGCATGCTATTTCCCCTGCAGGTTGAACAGCGGCATGTAGAGCGAGATCACCACGAGCCCCGCGGTCACGGCGATGAACAGGATCATGAGCGGACCGAGAAGGCTCGACACGCGCTGCGAGTTGAACTCGACCTCGCGCTCGTACTGCCGCGCCAGCTCCTCGAACGCCTCCTCGATGATCCCGCGATCCTCCGCCGTCTGCAGCTTCCAGACCATCGTCTCAGGGAAGATGTCCACCTTGCCGCAGTGCGCGCTCATGCGCTCGCCGTTCTCGACCGCGCGTTTCATGTCCTCGATCACGTTCTTCACCGCCACGTTCCCGCTGACCCGCCCCGTCAGGTTGAGCGACTCGACCATGGAGACGCCGTTGCGGAGAAGGGCGCCCATGGTGCCGCAGACCTTGGCGAGGATGACGGACTTGAAAAGGGTGCCGAAGAGGGGGAGGCGGAGGATGAAGCGGTCGTAGATTTCGCTCTGGCTCCGGAACCAGCGGATGGCGGCCCAGCCTCCGCCGATCACGATGAGAATAACGGGGATCGAGATGTACCACGCCTTGAGGAAATGCGAAGCGCCGATGACGAGTTTCGTGAGGAACGGCAGGGTATCGAGGCTTCCCCGCGCGGCGAACATCTTCTCGAACTCGGGCACCGCGAGGAGGAGAATGTAGCTCACGAGAAGCGCGGTGAACGCGCCCACGAATTTCGGGTAGACGGTCGCGGTCGCGAGGCGGTTGTCGACGATGTCCATCGTCTCGTAGTAGTGCGCAAGCTGATCCAGGACCGTCGTCAGGTTCCCGGTGGCCTCGCCCGCGCTCAGGATCTCGATGTACAGCTTCGGGAACGAGCCGGGGAACTTGAGAAGCGTATCCTTGAGGGGAACGCCCTGTTCGAGGTCCTTCTGGACCGATTCGATGACGGCCCGGAAATTCTCGTCCTGGACCTCTTTGGCGAGCGACTTGAGCCCCCGGGACAGCGGGAGATTGAGCCGGGCCATGGACGCCAGCTGACGGTTGAAGAAGACGAGCTGCTCGGCGCCGATCTTGATGGCGGATTTAGGCGCGGGCATCGAGCGGTTTTCCGCGACTTCGCTCACGCAGCCCCCTCTTTTTGACGTACCCCTTTGGAACGAGAGATTTTAGGTGGAATTTCGAAGGGGTGTCAACCGGATTCGCGGCCGGCCGGCCGGCGGCCGGCTTAGAGCATTGACAGTCCCCGCGGCACCCGCCTAGAATCCGGCCAGCCCCCAGGTTCATCGGAGAGCGCGAATGCGCGGCGAGTTCACTCGCAAGTTCGACGGCGAGATCTTCGGCGACTCGGACGCCGCAAAAGAATCCGACGAGATCAAGCGCCAGATGGATCGAATGGCCGAGACGAAGGTCAAGAAGACCATCGACACGGTGATGGAGCTCGTCGACAAGCGCCGGAAGTTCCTCTACGACCGCTTCACCAACATCACCGAACCCCAGAAGCTCGACTTCATCGGCCGGCAGCTGAACTTCAAGGCCGGAGGGAAGTTCAAGCGCGACGCGGTCGTGGAGTTCCGCGTGACGCAGACGGAGAGCGGCCAGGCGGTGCAGCTCACGTTCACGATGGAGATTTCCGGGAAGCAGGCGAAGAAGAGCGACTACATCACGATCTCGATCGACCACTTCGCGCCGGAGAAGGTCAACGGCTTCGTGGAGTCGAAGATTTTCGACTTCGCGCGCGCTTACATCGATTGAGCGCGCGAAGAAATCCGATCTCCGGTGCGGTCGGACCTCGCTCGTTTCGCTCGCTCGCCCCGACCGTTCCTGCGATCGGGTTTCTTCGCGCGCTCACGGGGCGGTTTACCAGGCGGTTGCTGCAGGGGATTCAGGTCGGGGGCTGTCTTGACAGGCTGCACCCTGCGGCGGCGGCTTGCCGATAACGAAGGCATGCAGGAAGAGGAGATGCCGGGCGGGCTGAGCGACGACCTCTCGGAATTCGACGACTACCTGTCGGCGGAGTGCGGACTGGCGGCGAACTCGCGGGCGGCGTACGCGCGGGACCTGGGGCGGTTCGCGCGGCATGTCGCGGGGCGGCGGTCGTTCGGGCGGGTGACGCAGGAGGACGTGGCGCGGTTCCTGGAGGCGGAGGAGGAGCGCGGCCTGCGTCCGTCCTCGCGCTCGAGGGCGCTCGCGGCGATCCGGATGCTCTTCCGCTTCCTGTCGTCCGAGAAGCGCGCGAAGGACGTGGCGGCGGACGCCGAGTCGCCGAAGGACCGGGAGCGGCTGCCCTGGACGCTGTCGGCGGCGGCGCTGGCGCGGCTGCTCGACCAGGACCTGCCGCCGCGCGACGGGGCGCTTCTCGAGATGCTGTACGCGACGGGCGCGCGCGTTTCGGAGGCGGTGGGGCTGCGCGAGGCGGACGTCGATTTCCGGCTGCGGGTGGTCCGGGTATTCGGGAAGGGGTCGAAGGAGAGGCTCGTGCCGTTCGGGGGCCGGGCGGCGGAGCGGCTCGAGGCCTGGCTCCCGCAGCGGCGGCCGCCGTGGGTCTTCCCGGGTCGGGGCGCGGAGCGGCCGATCCGGCGCGAAACGGCGTGGCGCATCGTCGCCCGCGCGGCGCGGCTCGCCGGCATGACGGGAATCCACCCGCACACGCTGCGGCACTCCTTCGCGACGCACCTGCTCGAAGGCGGCGCCAACCTGCGAGCGGTCCAGGAGATGCTGGGGCACGCAAGCGTCGCCACGACGCAGATCTACACGCACGTCGACTCGGCGCGCCTGCTCAGGATGCACCGGGCGTTCCATCCGCGAGCCTGATCGCCGGCTGAAGCGGCCGGAGGACGTCGCCCCGGTAGAGCACCTGCTCCAGGAAGAGCCCCGACGGGGGCGCGGTCCACTCGGCTACGCTTCCCCGCCCCGATTCGAGCAGGTCCTGGAACCTGGCGGGATCGAGGTCGCCGGCGCCGAGGCGGACCAGGGCGCCCGCGAGCCGGCGGACCATCTTCCAGAGGAAATGGGAGGCATGGAGCCGGAGGAGGAGGAGGGAGCCGTGTTCCTCGACGCGGGCCTCGAGGACGCGGACGCGGGTCGAGCGGATTTCCGGATCGGGCTCCGCGAAGGCGGCGAAGTCGTGCATTCCCGCGAGGAGCGCGGCGGCCCGCCGCATCGCCTCGAGGTCGAGCCGTTCGCGGACCCACCAGACATACGGCTTCAGGAACGCGTTGCGTCGCCGCGACACCTGGTAGAGGTAGGAGCGCGACACCGCGTCGCGGCGGGCGTGGAAGGTGGCGGCGGCCGGCTCCGCGGCGAGCACGTGAACGTCCGCCGGGAGTCCCGCGTTGAGCGCGTCCGCGAGCGCGCGGACCGTTCGCCGGCCGCGCAGGTGGGCGACCTGGGCCAGCGCGTGGACGCCCGCGTCCGTGCGTCCTGCGCCTCCGAGTTCGACCTCCTCCCGGAACACCCCCCGCGCCGCCAGCCCGATTTCCCCGGCAACCGTGCGCTCCCCCGGCTGCTCCTGCCACCCGCGAAACCGGGTCCCGGCGTACTCCAGCGTCAGCTTCCACGTCGACATCGCGTCGACCTCGAATTCACGCCGCGGCCGGCAACCACACGGAGAAGCGGCTTCCCTTCCCCTGCGTCGAATCCACGATCAGCCTTCCCCGGTGCGCCTGGATGATCTTCCCGGCGATTGCGAGGCCCATTCCGGTGCCGCCCTGTTTGGTCGTGAAGAAAGGGTTTCCGAGGTAATCCATGGCCTCCGTGGGGATTCCCTCGCCCTCGTCCACGACGTCGACGGCGATGCCGGGCTGGGAACGCCGCCCATCCGGAGGCGTCGCCGGATAGGCGCGGATCCGCACCGTGGTGCCCCGGCGCGTCGCCTGCATCGCGTTCACCCCGAGATTCAGGAAAACCTGCTTGAGCTGCACCGCGTCCGCCAGGCAGACGAGGTCCCGCGGCGCGTCCAGCTCGACGCTGACCGTTTTCGAGTCCTCCCGCTGACGCAGGAGCGTCACCACCTCCTGCAGTACCGGTACGACGTCGCAGCGCGTCAGCACCGGCGGCCGCTCGCGCGCGAATTCGAGGAAGTTCGTGATCAGCTCGTTCAGGCGCGACGACTCCTTGAGAATGATCGACATCAGCTTCCGGTCGTCGTCGGTCATCTTCTCGGCTTCGCCCAGCTCCTGGATCGCCCCGCGGATCGACGCCAGCGGGTTCCGGATCTCGTGCGCCATCGAGGCCGCCAGCTGCGACAGGTGCTGCAGCCGCTCGGCCCAGCGGATCGTCTCTTCCATTTCCTTCTGAAGCGACACGTCCGTGAGGATCACGGTGTTTCCGCGCCGGGTGCCGTCGGGATCGCGGAGGACCGAGGAAGTGATGCGGACGTGCGTGACCCGCCCGCCCGCGCGGAACTCCGCCTCCTCCTCCGTCTCCTCTTCGCGCTCCAGTGCGGCCCGCACCGGCGCGTGGACGCTCTCCGGGAGGACTTCGGCGACCGGCCGCCGTTCCACGGGGCTATCCGAGAGTCCCAGGAGTCCCCGGGCCTGCCGGTTCGCGTAGACGACGCGGCCGTCGCGATCGGCGGTGATGACGCCGGCGCTGACGTTGGCGAGGATTTCGTCGGTGAAGATACGGGCGCGGCGGAGTTCGGCGACGAGGCGTCCGGCGAGGGCGGCGACGAGGTGGAGCGAGAGGGAGAAGAAGAAGAGGTAAGGGAGGGCGAAGCCGAGCTGGTTATAGGAGCCGCGGAGCTGGTCGGGGCTGACGAGTGGAAGTGATTCGCGGCGATCGCCGGCCCAGAAGTAGGCGACGGTGATGGCGCTCAGGAGGACGGTCGCGCCGGAGGCGCAGGCGAGGCCGGCTCGCGGGGAGACGACGGCGATGGCGGCGAGGACGTTTGCGAAGTACAGGTACGCGAAGACGGACTGGACGCCGCCTGTGAAGTAGGCGAGGGCGGAGACGAGGAGGAGGTCGAGGGCGATTTCGAGGCGGGCGAGGTTGGCGTGGTCGCGGATGGAGCGGGCGACCAGGACGTAGAGGAGGTCGAGGGCGGCGGCGGCGATGAGGGCGGCCTGGGCGGGATCCGAGCGCAGGGGGCGTCCTTCCGCCGCGAGAGCGGCGATCCCCGCGGCGGCGACCAGGGGCCGCGCCGCGTGGACCCATCGCAGCCGGCCCCTCGCGGCCCTGTCGAGCTCCATCCCTTACTTCTTTCCGCCGCGCACCGCTTCCTGGATCTTGAGGATCGGGAGGAAGATGGCCAGCACGATGCCGCCGACGAGCACGCCCATGACGGCGATGAGCAGCGGTTCGATGAGGGAGGTCAGGGCGGCGACGGTGGCCTCGACCTGCTGGTCGTAGAACTCCGAGATCTTCTCGAGGAGCTGCTGGAGGGCGCCGGACTTCTCGCCGATCGAGATCATGCGCGTGACCATGAGGGGGAAGACGCCGGACTTGGCGAGCGGTTCGCCGAGCGTTTCGCCCTTGCGGACCGACTCGCGGGCCGAGTTGATGGCGTCCTCGACGATGCGGTTGCCGGAGGTGGCGGCGACGATTTCGAGGGCGCCGAGGATCGGCACGCCGGACTGGACGAGGGTGGCGAACGTGCGGGCGAAGCGGCTGATGCAGACCTTGCTCATCAGGGTGCCGAAGATCGGGGCGCGCAGGGAGAGCCAGTGCCACTGGCGCTCGCCGGCCGGCGTGGACTTCCAGACCTTGAATGCGACGAAGAGTCCGATCATGCCGCCGACCCAGATGTACCACTGGGTCTTCATGAACTTGGAGGTGAGGAGGAGGACCTTGGTGGGGGCGGGGAGTTTGTCCTCCATGTTGAGGCCGACGAAGATCTCGTTGAATTTCGGCACGATGCCGACCATGAGGCCGACGGTGATGAGCAGGATGAGGCACAGCGAGACGACGGGGTAGGTCATGGCGCTCTTGATCTCGCGGCGCAGTTTTTCGGTGGCTTCCATGTATTCCGCGAGGCGGTTCAGGATCGCGTCGAGGGCGCCGCCGGCTTCGCCGGCCTTGATCATGGAGACGTAGATACGCGTGAAGAGCTTGGGGTGTTCGGCGAGCGATTCGGAGAAGTCGGAGCCGCCGCGCACGCGGGCGAGGATGGTATCGAGGACGAACTTGAAGCCGGGGTCTTCGGCCTGTTCCTCGAGGATTTCGAGGCACTCGAGGAGCGGGATGCCTGCCGAAATCATGGTGGCGAGCTGGCGCGTGAAGACCGCGAGGTCTTCGTTGCTGACGTGGGGGCGCGGGTTGCCGCCGAAGAGGCCGCCGCCCTTCTTCTTGGCGGCTTCCGCGGTCATGGTGACGACGGTCAGGTTTTGCTTGCGCAGTTCCTGGACGGCGACGGTCTCGCTGATGGCGTTGATGCTGCCTTTGACCTGTTTACCGTCGGCGGACCGTGCGGCGTACTTGAATGCGGGCATTCTGTTCTCCCCCGTGGGTCCGGAAACCGGCTCATAAGCCTATACCAGGTCGTGCCTTGCATCAAGTCTCGAGAGGCGCCTCCGACTTTCCGTCCTCCATCGTCATCCGGAGCACCTCCTCGACCGCCGTCTTCCCGCGGCCCGCGTTGAGAAGCGCGCATCGCCGGAGCGTCAGCATTCCGTGCTTGACCGCGTACTCCTTGATCGCGAGCGCGCCGTTGCCCTTGATCACCAGCTTGCGGATGTTGTCGTCGATCTCGAGCGCCTCGATCACCGCGAACCGGCCCTTGAACCCGTTCTTGCAGCGCGCGCATCCCACCGCGCGGAACAGCTTCAGATTCGGCAGCTCCTCGGGCAGAAACCCGACGTCGAGCAGCCGCTCCTTCGGAATGTCCGCCTCCGGCGCCTTGCACGAATCGCACAGCTTCCGGAGCAGCCGCTGCGCGCAGACCAGGACGACCGAGGAGCCCACCATGAAGGGGTCGACCCCCATGTCCACGAGGCGCGTCACGGTGGACGCGGCGTCGTTCGTGTGAAGAGTGGACAGCACCAGGTGGCCCGTGATCGCCGCCTTGACCGCGATGTCCGCCGTCTCGTGGTCGCGGATTTCTCCGATCATCACCACGTCGGGGTCCTGGCGCAGAATCGACCGGAGCGCGCCGGGGAACGTGAGACCCTGCTTTTCGTTCACCTGGACCTGCACCACGCCTTCCATCTGGTACTCGACCGGGTCCTCGACCGTCACGAAATTGTCCTCCGGGCTGAGTACCTCCGAGACGCACGAGTAAAGCGTCGTGGATTTGCCCGAGCCCGTGGGGCCGGTCACGAGGATCATGCCATAAGGCGAATTCACCGCCTTGCGGATCGCGTCCAGCGTCTGCGTCTCGAATCCCAGCTTTCCCAGGTCGTGCGCCAGCGACCCCGAGTCCAGGATTCGCATCACGCACTTTTCCCCGTGGATCGTCGGCAGGATGCTGACGCGGAAGTCGATCTGGCGGTTCTCGTAGCGGATCTGGAACTTGCCGTCCTGCGGCCGGCGCCGCTCCGCGATGTCCATCCCGCACATGATCTTGATGCGCGACACGATCGCGTTGTGCATCCGCTTCGGCGGCGCCACCCCCTCCCCCAGCACGCCGTCGCGCCGGTACCGCACCTTCACCGCCTTCTCGTACGGCTCGATATGGATGTCGCTCGCCCCCTCCTTCAGCCCCTGGCTGATGATCATGTTCACCAGCTTCACGATCGGCGAATCGCCCGAGGCGTTCGTGATCTGCGAGAGGTCGACCTGCTCCTCCTCCTCGCCCTCCTTCAGCTCGATTTCCGCGTTCGTTTTCTCCGCGCTCTCGAGCACGTCCTTCATCTCCTGCGCGCCCGGGTTGTACGCACGCGTCACGGCCTTCCGGATCGCGCGCTCCGTCGACACTACCGGCCGGATGTCGCAGCCCGTCAGGAGCCGCAGCTCGTCCAGCTTCAGGATGTCGAACGGGTTCGCCACCGCGAGCGTCAGGATGTTCCCGATCCGCGCGATCGGCAGCACCCCGTAGTACGTCGACCACTCCTGCGACAGCGACTGGATCGCCCGCTCCTCCGGCTCCACCTTCGTCACGTCGATCGGCGGCAGCCCCATCTCGCTCGCCACCCCCGCGATGAACGAAAGCTCGTCCAGCATCCCCTTCTCGAACAGCACCTCCTGGTAACTCTTGTTGTCCCGGATCGCAATCTCGAGCGCCTCGTCCGCCTTCGGCTCCGTCAGCAGCCCCTTCTTCAGGATCAGGCTGCGCGTCTTCTTCGCGAAAATCGAGTTGGAGGCCATGCCCTACTTCGCCCCCACCGTCTGAAGATTCGACAGCGCCTTCTGCACCTGGTCCCACGTCGACACGTAAACCTGCAGCTCGCACCCCGTCGATCGCTCGATCTCCGACAGCACCTGCTCGTTCATCAGCCCCGACAGCGCGATGATCAGGATGTTCCCGATGCGGTCGAGGGGGACGAACTGGTGCTTGTGAAGAGTCTCCGTCGTGAAGAGCTCGACGACTTCCTTCGTGAGGAAGTACCGGGAGCAGTCGATGTAGGGCATACCGAACTGGGTGGCGATCGTGCGGGCGATGTCGGAGGCGGTCACGTACCCGAGCTTGACGAGCACTTCGCCCAGCAGCTCCCCGGTCCGCTGCTGCTGGCGGAGGGCTTCGGCGATCTGGTCTTCGGAGACCAGGCCCTCCGAGAGGAGGAGCTCGCCGAGCCGTTTGCGCGTCAGTTTCGAGATGTTGACCAAGGTTACGCCTTCTGAAGGGTCCGCTTGAGGTCTTCGGGGTCGCTCGAATGGGACATCGCGTCGTCGACGGTGATGAACCCGGCGCGCGCCGCGTCGGCGAGCGACTGGTTCATGGTCTTCATTCCCAGCTTTCCGCCCGTCTGGATGCTCGAGTAGATCTGGTGAACCTTGTTGTCGCGGATCAGCGAGCGGACAGCGCTGGTCGCCAGCATCACCTCGTTGCACAGCACGCGTCCCTTGCCGTTGCGCTTGGGCAGGAGCTGCTGGCAGAAGACGGCTTCCAGCGTGAACGAGAGCTGCGTCCGGATCTGCTGCTGCTGGTACGCGGGGAATACGTCCACGACGCGGTTGATGGTCTGCACGGCGTCCGACGTGTGAAGCGTCGCGAACGTCATGTGGCCGGTTTCGCTGATCGTGAGCGCGGCCTCGATCGTCTCGATGTCGCGCATTTCGCCGATCAGCACCGTATCGGGGTCCTGCCGCAGGATCGCGCGCAGCGATTCCTTGAACCCCTTGGTGTCGCTTCCCACCTCGCGCTGGTTCACGAGGCAGTTCTTGTTCTTGTGCACGAATTCGATCGGGTCTTCGATCGTCATGATGTGGCCGGCTTCGGTCGTGTTGATGAAGTCGATCATGGCGGCCTGGGTCGTGGACTTGCCGGAGCCGGTCGCGCCCGTGACGAGGCACAGCCCGCGGGGTTTCGCGCATAGCTCTTCGCAGATCTTCCGCGGCAGTCCCAGGTCTTCGAAGGTCTTGACGTTCTGCGGGATGATGCGGAGCACCGCGCCGACGGCTCCGCGCTGAAGGAACACGTTGGTGCGGAACCGGCCCAGGCCTTCGATGCCGAACGACAGGTCGAGCTCCCAGTTCTTTTCGAAGCGCGCGATCTGGTCGGCGTCGAGGATGGAGTAGATGAGTTTCTGGGTTTCGTCGGGGGTGAGCGGGTCGTACTCGCTGTTCACGAGCTTGCCGTCGATGCGCAGCTTGGGCGGCGCGCCGGCGGCGATGTGGAGGTCGGACCCGTTCCGCTGGACCAGGATGGTGAGCAGTTCCTCGAGCGAAACCATGAACTCTCCTTATTCCTCGGGTTTTTCTCCGGCCCTGGAGGCCTTGTACTTCTCGATGATCGTCTCCGCGATCATCGAGGGAACCACGTCGTAGTGACTGAACTCGACGGCGTAATCGCCCTCGCCACCGGTGATCGAGCGGAGCTCGGAGGCGTAGTTCTTGATCTCCGCCTGCGGAATCTGGGCGGTGATGATGGCGTACTTGCCGGAAGTCTCGCTTCCCTGGATGCGCCCCCGGCGGCCGGAGAGGTCGCCCATGATGTCGCCCATCTTCTCGGCGGGCACGGTTACCTCGACCTTCGCGATGGGCTCGAGCAGCACGGGACGCGCCTGCTGCACGCACAGCTTGAAAGCCTCGCGGCCGGCCGTCTGGAACGCGATGTCCTTGGAGTCCACGGGGTGCTCCTTGCCGTCGTAGATCTCCACCTTCACGTCCACGACCGGATACCCCGCGACCACCCCGCGCTCCATCACGCTCTTCACGCCCTTTTCGATCGAAGGCATGAACTGCCGGCCGATCGACATCCCGACGACCGCGTTCTCGAACTCGAAGCCGCCTCCGCGCTCAAGCGGGTAGACGCGCATCCAGACCTCGGCGAACTGGCCGGATCCGCCGGTCTGCTTCTTGTGCCGGTACTGGGCGTCGCCCTTGGCAGTGATGGTCTCGAGAAGCGGGATCTTGGGGGTCTTGGTCGTGACCTCCACGCCGAACTTCGCCTTGAGCTTGTGAAAGGTCACGTCGAGGTGGAGCTGGGTCATGCCCGTGACGACGAGCTCGTGGGTCTGCCGGTCGCGCGTCCAGAGGAAGGTCGGATCGCTCTCCGCGAGCTTAGGGATCGCGATCCCGATCTTGGTGTCGTCGTTGCGGTTCTTAGGTTCGATCGCCAGCGATGTCATGGGCTTCGGGAACTCGATCCCCGGATACTCGATCGGCTTGTCCGCCTGGCAGAGCGTGTCGCAGATTTTCAGGTCGTCCACCTTCGTCACCGCGCCCAGGTCGCCGGCGACGAGCCGGTCCACCGCCTGGTGGTCCTTGCCGAAGAGGCGGAAGATCTTGCCGATGCGCTCCGTGCGCGCCGAGCGCGCGTTGTAGAAATTCGTATCGGCGGCAAGCGCGCCGCTGACGACGCGGAAGTACGCAAGCTTCCCGACGTGCGGGTCGCTGATGATCTTGTAGACCTGCGCGGAAAACGGAGCGTCCGACTTCGCCGGGAACGCGACCTTTTCCTCCTTCTTGCCCGGCGCGTGCCCCTCCCGCTGCCGTCCCTCGATGGGCGACGGGAAGTACCGCGCGATGAAGTCCATCGCCGTGTCCACGCCGATGTCCTTCCGCGAAGACGTGCAGACGATCGGGACGACCTTGCCCTGGACGATCGCCTTGCGAAGCGCCCCCTCGAGTTCCTCCTTCGAGATCTCCCCGCCCTCGAGATACCGCTCCATCAGCTTGTCGTCCGTCTCGACCGCCGCTTCCACCAGCTTCTCGCGGAATGCCGCCGCCTGTTTCTTCACGGCGGCGTCAGGGTGCGCGTCCGCGTCGAGCACGCTCACCACACCCTTCAGCCCCGGTCCCGTCCCCACCGGCATCACGGCCACGCGCGGAGTCTCGCCGAACGTTTCCCTGACGGATGCGAGGAGCGCGTCGAAGTCGACGTTATCGAGGTCGCACTTATTGATGAAGATCGCGCGGGCCGCGCCGGCCTTGGCCGCGTAGCCCCACATCCGGCGCGTGTTGACCATGATGCCGGTCACGGCATTGAGGCACACCACGGCCGTCTCGACTGCGGAAATGGCCCCGACCGCATCTCCGGAAAAGTCCGCATACCCGGGTGCGTCGACGAGGTTCAGTTCTTTGCCCTTCCATGGCACGTGGACGACGGCGGCCTCGATCGAGATCTTGCGCGCCTTCTCCTCGGGCTCGAAATCGGTGACCGTGGAGCCTTCGGCAACTTCTCCCAACCTGTTGGTTGCCTTGGCCTTGAAGAGCATCGACTCGGTCAACGTCGTCTTTCCGCTGTCGCCGTGCCCCACGAAGACGAAGTTACGGATGTCCGGCGTGTCGTATTTCGCCATCAGTTCCTCCGGAAGGACCTGGTTTCGACGTCAAACCTGAGAGTATAGCAGCCGGGAACGGGAGGCGTCTAACCTATGTCAGACTCCGGGAGCGGGCGCCGGCGCCTCCGCTTCGAACTGCAACTCGTGCAGCCGCGCGTACATACCACCGTTTCGGAGCAGCTCCGCGTGGGTGCCGCTCTCCAGGAGTCGCCCGTGATGCAGCACCAGAATCCGGTCCGCCCGCTGGATCGTCGAAAGCCGGTGCGCGATCACCACGCTCGTCCGCCCCGCCAGCAGCCTCTTCATCCCGTCCTGGATCAGCATCTCCGTCTCCGTATCGATGTTCGACGTCGCTTCGTCGAGAATGATGATCCGCGGATCGGAGGCGAAGGCCCGGGCGAACGCGATGAGCTGGCGCTGCCCGGCGGAGAAGGTGGAGCCGCGCTCGGAGACCCGGGCGTCGTAGCCGCCCGGCAGCGACCGGATGAAGGACTCGGCGTGGACGGCCCGGGCGGCGGCCTCGATCGAGGCGCGCGGCATCGAGCGGTCGCCCATCGCGATGTTTTCGGCGACGGTTCCGGTGAAGAGAAAGACGTCCTGGAGCACGATGGCGACGCGCTTGCGGAGCTCGCGCTGCGCCACCGCGCGCACGTCGTGGCCGTCGACGAGGACGCGGCCGCGGCGGACGTCGTAGAAGCGGCACAGGAGGTTGACGATGGAGGTCTTTCCGGAGCCGGTGGGGCCGACCAGCGCGATCATCTCGCCGGGCTTCGCGCGGAAGGCGATCTCGTGGAGCACGTCGTGTCCCGGCTCGTAGCCGAACGTCACGGCGTCGAATTCGACTTCGCCGCGGACGTCCGGCAGGGGTTCGGGCGCGGGCGGATCGACGATTTCGGCTTTCTCGTCGAGAACCGAGAAGATTTTCTCCGCCGCCGCCATGGCGCTCTGGAGGATGTTGTACTTTTCCGCGAGTTCGCGAAGGGGCCGGAAGAACAATTCGATGTAGGCGATGAAGGCGATGAGCGTGCCGAGCGTGATGCGGTCCTGCACGACGCGGCCGCCGCCGTACCAGACCACGAGGGCGACCGCGGTCGCGCGCATGATGTCCACGAACGGGAAGAACACGGCCGAGTAGAACGTCGCCCGGAGGTGCGTCCGGTAGAGGTCGCGGCCGTACTCGTCGAAACGGCGGCGGTTTTCGGCTTCGCGGCGGAAGAGCTGGACGACCTTCATGCCGCCGAGGTTTTCGCTGAGGTAGGCGTTGAGGCGGGCGACCTTGGCGCGTGTGATCCGGTGGATCTGCCGGGCGAACCGGCGGAAGATGCGGGTGCCCCAGAGCATGACGGGAACGACGGCGAAGGCGACCAGGGTGAGGCGCCAGTCGTAATGGAGCATGACGGCGACGGCCGCGGCGAGCGTGATGATGTCGCCGGCGATCGCGACGAGCCCGCTCGTCAGCATCTCGTTCAGCGCGGAGACGTCCGAGGTGACGCGCGTCATCAGACGCCCGACGGGATTCCGGGAGAAGAAGGACAGGCTCAGCGACTGCATGTGATTGAAGACCCGCATGCGCAGGTCGTGCATCACGCGCTGCCCGATCAGGAGCGTCGTGATCGTCTCGGCGTAGTTCGCCGCGATCTTCAGGAGGACGATCGCGAGAAACGCGAGCGCCAGCCAGTGAACCCCGTTGAGCCGCTCCTCCACCGGCCGGTCCGGGCGGTTCATGAACGCGTCCACCGCGGTCTTCGTGATCCAGGGAGCGGCGATGTCCGACAGCCGGAACACCATCAGGAGCCCGACGCCGAGGAACAGCAGCCCCTTGTACGCCCACACGATCGTGAAGAACCGCCGCGCCAGCCGGGGGTCGAATCCCTTCTGGACGTCCTCTTCCATGAACGCGGTGTGCGTGAGCCCCACGGTTACTTCAAGGCCTCCTGCAGCTGCTGCTTCTTCCAGAGTTCGGCGTAGACGCCGCCCCGGCGGATGAGTTCCTCGTGCGTTCCGGTCGCGACGACCCGGCCCTGGTCCAGCACGACGATCCGGTCCGCGTCCATGACGCTCGACAGCCGGTGCGAGATCACGAAGACGGTCCGGCCCTTCCCCGCCTCCCGGATCGACTTCACGACGCGCTCCTCGGTTTCGGCGTCGACGCTCGAGAACGCGTCGTCGAGGACGAGGATGGAGGCGTCGGCGGCGATGGCGCGCGCGATGCAGGCGCGCTGTTTCTGGCCGCCGGACAGGGTGACGCCGCGCTCGCCGACGATCTGACCGTAGCCTTCCGGAAAGTCCTCGACGGCCTCGTGGAGGCAGGCGGCCTTCGAGGCGGCTTCGACTCTGGCGGCGTCGGGGGATTCGAAGGCGAAGCCGATGTTTTCGGCGAGGGTATCCGAGAAGAGGAAGGCGTCCTGGGGCACGAAGGCGATGAGGCGGCGGAGGCGCGCGGCGGGGATGTCGCGGACGTCGCGGCCGGCGATGAAGACGGCGCCGCGCGGGGGCTCGTAGAGGCGCGGGAGGAGCTGGACGAGGGCGGTCTTCCCGGCGCCCGTCCTGCCCACGATGGCGACCTTGGATCCCGCGGGGACGGTGAACGACACGTCGTGGAGCACCTCGGGCAGCTCCGGGGAGAACCGGAATCCGAGATTGCGGAACTCGACGTCGCCGTCGACCGCGTCCGCTCCCGCAGCGGCGCCGTCCTCGGGGTCCTTCGACAGGAGGAGCTCGTTCAGGCGCTCCATCGAGGCGATGCCGCGCTGGTAAAGGGAAAGAGTCCAGCCGAGGCCGACCATGGGACCGGTGAGCCACGCGAGGTAGAGGTTGTACTGGATGAAGTCCCCGACGGTCAGGCTGCCCCTGACGACGCCGGAGCCGCCGATCCAGAGCACGAGGAGCGTCCCGGTCTCCATGACGATGGTGAACACGGGGAAGAACACCGCCTGCACGCGCGCGAGCCGCATCGACAGCCTCACCTGCTCGCGCGACAGCTCGTCCAGCCGCTCGATCTCCGTGTCCTCGCGCGCGAACGCCTTCACCACCCGGATCCCGTTCAGGTTCTCGATCACGCGCGCCGTCAGGTCGCCGAACTGGTCCTGCACCGCACGCGAGCGCCGGTGCGTCTCGATGAAAATCCGCCAGCAGACGATCGCGAGGAACGGAAGCGGGATCGTCGTGTAGAGCGTCAGCCGCGGGTTCAGCCAGAGCAGGATCGGGAACGTCGTGACCACGATCGTGAGCGTGTCGAACAGCGTCAACAGCCCCATCCCGAAGAACATGCGCACCTGGTCGATGTCGCTCGTGGCCCGCGACATCAGGTCCCCCACCGTCGTCCGATCGAAATGCGCCGGAGGCAGCTTCACCGATTTCTCGAAGAACTCGTTCCGCAGGTCCAGCTCGACCCGCCGCGAGAAATCGAACGCGATGCGCCGCCACGTGAACCGCATGCACGCGCGACAGATCTCGACCCCCACGAACGCCGCCGCGAACACGCCGAGCACCCAGCGCTCCGCGGACTCCATCCGCAGGTAGTCCACGGCCTCGCCGATGATCTTCGGCGGCAGCAGCCCGATGAGATCCACGATCACGATCGAAACGATCACGCCCAGGACCCACCACCTGTACCGGAAGAGGCGGGCGGCGAAGAGACGGTAGCCTTTCATGGAAGGGGCGGATTATACACGCGGCGGACGGGCGGCTCGTCCGCGGAGAGAATCGCGCAGGCGATGAACGTGGACCGGGGGCCCGGCGGCGGCGGAAGGGCGTCCACGTCTTCCTCCCATGAGTGGTAGCCGAACGCCAGCCCCGGCAGCTTCAGCGCGTCCGTCCCCTCGAAATTCCGGAAACACCACTCCGCGTGCACCACGCCATCCTCCGCGTCCACGAGGGGAAGCCCCATGAACCGGCACGTGCTCGGACGCTCCGCGTAGATCCGGCAGCGCCCGCCGGGGTCGAGAAGCGGGCACGCGACGGGCCCGAGCTTCTCCGCGAGCGCGTCGATCGCCGCCTCGGACATCCCCTCCAGCTCGTACGGCGGCTCGAGCCCCAGCGCGTCCGTCTGCCGCCGCGCCTCCGCGCGCACGATCGCCCGCGCTTCCGCTGGAAGCGCCCGGTACGCGTCGCGGACGATGGCGACGTCGTGCGGCCCGAGGTCGAAGACGCCATGGCAGCAGTCCGAACAGCCGCTTCCACATTTCATCCACCCCCCGTGCCGCTCCTGGACGGAGCGGAACCAGGCGTCGATTTCGGCGAGAAGGTCGCGGTAGGAGGCGCCCATCAGAGGACGGCGAACACGGCGGCCAGGACCAGGCCGCCCACGATCGCGGCGGCGGCGAGCATCGTGGGGTCGCGCCAGAGCGCACGGGATCCGGCCGGCGCCGGCGACTCCTCGAACGAGTCGGCCGGTTCCTCCGGCGCGGCCTCGGAGGGCCGGAGCACCGCGAGGAACGCCTCGCGCAGCTCGGCGACCGTCTGGTGGCGCATCTTCGGGTACGCCGCCGTGGCCTTGCGCACGACCCCGTCCAGCGGGCGCGCGAGCGGGTTCAGCTCTCCCGGCAGCGTGTGCCCGCAGTACACCTCGTTGCAGAGCATCTCCTGAAGCATCATGCCCAGCGAGAAGATGTCCGTCCGCTCGTCCGTCCCCTCCATCTTCTTCTGCTCGGGCGCCATGTACGCCTCCGTCCCGAGCAGCCGCTTCTTCGATTTCGGATGCACCGACGTCGAGAGGATCCGCTCGAGCCTCTTCTCCTCCCTCCCCAGCCCGAAATCCACGATGCGCGCGATCTGGTCCGCGACCAGGACATTGTGCGGCTTGAGATCGGCGTGCACGACCGGCGGCTCCTGCCGGTGCGCGTGCTCGACGCCGTCCAGGAGCTGGAGGAAAATCCGCTCCACGAACGCGATCGGGAAGAACTCCCCCGCGGACTTGTTGCGCTTGATGAGGTGGCTCAGGGCGACGCCGTCCACGAACTCGATGACGATGTGGGGGGGAAGCGCCTTCAGGTTGATGTCGATGGTACGGACGATGTTGGGGTGGTTGAGGCGGCGGAGCTGCATGCCTTCGTTCAGGAGGTCGCGGACCGCGCCCGTGTCGTGGGGGATCTTGATGGCGACGGGAGGGCCGTCCTGTTTTTTGGCCGACCAGACCTGGGCGAACCCGCCTTTTCCCAGGAGTTTCTCGAGCTTGTACTCGCCGACGTCGTCGCCAGGCTCGAAATCGTCCGTGATCCCGTCGACCGACGGCATCGGAAGCTCGACTTTCGGCGCCTCGAGCGGCGCCCTGCACTTGGGACAGTCCCCGACCCGACCCGCGTCTTCCTCGCGGATCTTGATCTTCTGGAAGCAGGAGGGGCACTTGAATCGGAGCAAGGGTTCATCCGGATTCGGGGGGGGAGGCATTTTAAGCTGACCGGGGCGACTTTCGGCGTTACTTCCATGAGTCCCGGGATTCCCGCCACCACGCCTCCCAGGCTGCGGCGCCCTCCCGGCGCGCGCCGCTGAGGGCCGCCAGCGAGGCGGCGGCGCATTCGCGCACGACGGCGTCGCGGTCATGGAGCCCGTAGACGACCAGGTACTCGGGGCTCCTGCGGTCGCGCTCCCGGGCAAGCGAGCGGGCCGCCGCGGCGCGGTCCTGCGCGTCCGCGGGGTCGAGAAGCGCCGCCAGGAGCCACTCCAGCCGCGACCGCCCGCGGTTCCCCTCCCACCAGGCGCTCCAATCCGCGCGCGGGCGCGGCCTGAGGCCGGTCGCGGCGGGCAGCGCGCGCAGGATCTCCTCCTCGAGCGCGCCGCCGGCGGCGCATTCCGCCAGGGCCCGGGCCGCCGCCGCGTCGGGGACCGCCAGGCCGCGGGCGGCCGCGAGCCGGATCGGGTTCGAGGCGTCCGCGAGCGCCGCCGCGCGCCAGGCGACGACCGGCCCCTCCGGCGCCCGCGCAATCCAGGCGCGCCACCCCGCCGCGTCCAGCCTCCGGCACGCCAGCCCCTCCAGCCGCTTCACCGCCAGGTCCCTCACCGGCTCGAACTCCGAGTCGAGCGCCGCCACGAGCAGCGGAGCGGACCTCGGGTCGTTGGGAAGCGTCCTCACGACGTCCCCGGCCGCGCGCGGGCCCGCGTCCCGCGCGAGAACTTCGCGGCAGAAGGCGAAGCGGTCTCCCCGCGCCGACTTCGCCGCTTCCGCGTAAACGTCGGCGCGCGTCCTCACGCCCGTCGCGCGGCGCAGCGCTTCCAGGGCGGACTCCGCGACGGCCGCCTCGGGATGACGCAGTGCGTCAACGAGCGCCGGAACGGCCGCGAAGCCGGTTTTCTCGAGCGCGCGCACCGCGTCCCCCGCGATCCGCGGGTCGGGGTCGCGCGCCTGCGCGGCGAGGATCGGCGCCAGGTCCTCGCGCGCGAACCGCCCGAGCGCCTGGATCGCCGCCAGCCGCACGTCGAGGTCGGCATCGCCGAGCGCCTTCTTCAGCGCCTCGAGCCCCTCCTCCGCCCTGAGCAGCCCCAGCCGCCCCAGTGCCGCAGCCCGCTCGGCCGCCGGCGCCTCGAGCGCGCGCGCGACCAGCGTCCCGACCGTGTCCTGCCCCCGCGCCGACGCGGGCGCGAGCGCCGTCGCGGCCACCAGAAACAGGACCCTCTTCACTCAGAGTTTGTGAAAAAATCGGCCTGGGATGCTCCGTCGGCCGGCAGGGAGACCCACGGTCGGCAGAACTGGACGAGCCGGCCGACTCCGCCCCCCAATCCGATTTTTTCACAATCTCTGGGGGGCAAAGCACTTCCTGAGAGCGTGAGAAAAATCGATCGCAGGCGCGGTCGGGGCGAACTCGCGAAGCGAGCGAGGTCCGACCGCACCGTAGATCGATTTTTTCTCACGCTCTCAGTTCCGCGAGCCCAGCAGCGCCTCCGGGAACAGCAGCGCGCAGTGAATCGCCTCGAGCGCCTCCGCCTGGCTGTTCTCGAGCAGCGCGGCCGCCACGGTTTCGAACGCGAACCCCTCGCTCATCATGTCCATGACGAAATCCACGGGCACCTGCGTGCCCCGGATGAACAGCTCCCCGTTCACGCCCTGTCGGGTGACGGACTGAAACATGACGCGACCCCTCTCTACCCCGGTTTGCGGCATCAGGCCCCGGCCATCGCCGGCTAGGCCGCCTTGTCTCCCATCCGGACGCTCACCTTCTTCGAGACGCCCCTCTCCTGCATCGTCACGCCGTACATCACATCTGTAGCCGCCATCGTCTTTTTGTTGTGCGTGATCACGATGAACTGCGTTCCTGAGGAGAAGCTGCGGATGAGCCCGTTGAACCGGTCCACGTTCGCCTCGTCGAGCGGCGCGTCCACCTCGTCGAGCATGCAGAACGGCGAAGGCTTGAGCTGGAACAGCGCCATGATGAACGCCAGCACCGTGAGCGTCTTCTCGCCGCCGGAAAGCTGCGCGATCGTCGCCGGCTCCTTGCCCGGCGGCTTCGCCATCAGGTCGATCCCGCAGTCGAGAATGTCCACCCCCTCCTCCGTAACCAGCTCGGCCTTGCCGCCGCCGAACAGCCGCCGGAACATCTCGTTGAAGTTCACCTTCACCTGCTCCAGCGTCGCCACCAGCAGCTCGCGGCTCTCCCGGTTGATCTTGCGGATCAGCTCCTCCAGCTGCCCCTTCGTGGCGATCAGGTCCTGCTCCTGATTCTTCAGCCACGTGAACTTCTCCTCCTTCTCCTTCAGCTCGTGAATCGCCTCCGGATTCACCCCGCCCATGTTGTCGATCCGCCGCCGCAGTTCCTCCACCTCCTGCCCGAGAGTCTCGGCGGAAGCGGCGGGGTCGCGGGGAAGGGCCTTCTCGGCCTCGCGGAGGTCGATGCCCTGCTCGCTGCGGAAGTTGGCGACGAGGTTCTCCTCGTTGACCTGGATCGTGTTCTGCTCGATCGTGAGTTTCTGAAGAACCTGCTCGGCGGCGCGGAGATCCGCCTCCGCGGCCGACTTCCGCTGCGCGGCCTCCCGCGCCGCCGCAAGCGCCCCTTCGCGCGCGCCCTCCGCCGCCGCGGCGTCCGCCGCCGCGGCCTCGAGCGTGCGTTCGAGGTCCGCGAGGCGCGCCCGGCGCTCCTCCACGGCCGCGAGGGCGTTCCGGTGGCGCTCGCCGCACTCGGCGATCCGGACGCCCACCTGCGCCGCCGCCGTCCGGTTCGCCCCGATCTGCCGGCCAAGGTCCGCCGCGGCCATCGCCGCCTTGTCCCGGCGCCCCGCCGCCTGCGCCTGCGCGACCTGCAGCTCGCCCAGCAGCCGCCGCGCCTCGTCGCGCGCCCCGCCTGCCGCCACCGCCGCCCGCGCCAGGTCCTCCACCTCCCCGTGAAGCCGCGCTTCCAGCGCCTCCAGCTCCGCCAGCAACTGCGCGATCCGCTCCGCGCGCGCCGCGAGCCGGGCTTCCTCCGCCCGCGCGTCCGCCTCCTCCCGCTCCAGCAGCTCGAGCTCGCTCCGCAGCACGTGAAGCTGCTTCTCGATCCCCTCCGCCGCCGCCTTCCGCTCGATCGCATCGTGCGACCGGTCGTAAATCTCGTTCCGCAGCGCCTGGCACCGCTTCACCGCCTCCGCCTCCTCCACCGCCCGCGCCGCCCGCGCCTTCGACAGCTCCTCGACCTCCGTGACGAGCTTCTCGACCTGGGCCGCCAGCGCCCGCGCCTCCGCGCGCCGCCGGATGAGCCCAGCGCGCGCGCCCCCCGCCACCACCAGGCCGTCCGGATGCACCACGTCGCCGTCGAGCGTCGCCGCGGGCGCGTCCAGCTCGCCGTCGGCCAGAAGCCTGAGCGCCTCGTCCCGCGTCCCCACGATCCGCGCGCGACCGCACAGGGCGCGGGCGAGCGGCATCAGTTCCGGCGCGCATTTCACGAACGACGCGAGGAGGCCGCAGGGGGACTTCTCGGGGAAGAGCTGCTCGACCAGGTCGGGGCCGGTCGGGGCCGCGAACGCGGCGAAGAACTCGTCGTCGGCCGCGGGCTCCGCCGGACCCGTGAACCCGAACGTCTCGCCGTAGAAGTCGGCGTCGAGCAGGTCCGCGAGCCGCGCGTCCACCAGCTCGGCTTCGCGATTCTCCGCGGCCGCGGGCTCGAACTCCGCGCCCACGAGCCCCAGCGCGTCCGCCGACGTCACGATCCGGCCGCCCCGGTACCGGTCGAGCGAGAGCACCGCCACGCGGCCGTTCGCGATCCCGAGACCCGCGCGCATCGATTCCGCGTCGTCAAACACCACCGCCTGCGCCCGGTCGCCGAGAATCGCCTCGGCCGCCAGCGCGATCGCGGGATCGAATTCCACCAGGTCCGCCACCAGGCCGCGGAAACCCGCCACGCCCCCGCCCTTCCGCGATGCCTCCACCAGCCGCTTCGCCCCCGCCCCCACCCCCTCCATCTGGCGCTCGATGTCGCGAAGTGTGTCCAGCTTCGACTGCGATTTCGCGAGCGATTCCCGCCTCTCGGCAAGCGCCTTCCCCGCCTCGATCGCCGCCGTCTTCGCCGCACTCTGGCGCGCGTCGGCCGTCGCATGCTCCGCCTTGAGCCGGTCCACCTCGGCGTCAATCGACGCCTTCTCGTCCAGGATGCCCGCGATCTTCCCCGCCAGCACCTCCGACTCCGTCCTCCTCGCCGCGGTCCGCTCCGCAGCCCGCGCGCGCTGCGCCGCGAGATTCTGGCGGTGGGCCTCGATGGAAGTGCCCTCGTTGCTGTACCGGGCGCGCTTCTCCATCGCCTCGAGCGACTCGCGCTTCTTGTCCTCCCGCGCCCGCTCCGCCTCGCGCGCCGCCTCGTCGGCGGAAGCGCACGCCTCGCGGCGCGCCTCGATCTGGCGCGCGACGCCGGCCAGCTCGGCCTCGGCGGCCTCGAACTCCGCCCGCGCCGCGGATTCGCGCCGGGCGAGATCCTCGGCCTCGGCCCGGAGACCCGCGAGCGCCTCCTCCTCGCGCTGCGCCTGTTCCTCCATGTGCGCCGCCAGGTTCTCCGCGTCCGTGATCGCGGATTCGCAGCCTTCCACCTCCTTGGCCGCCGCTTCGCGCCGCCGCCCCGCCGCATGGAACGCCGCCGTCGCCTCCTCCTCCGCCGCCCGCGCCGCCTGCGCGTCGCCGTTCACGGCGACGATCGCCTCCGAGACGCGCGCGCGCTCCGTCTCCGCGTCCGCGAGCCGGGCGGCGATGGCGTCGGCCTGCGCTCTCAGCGAATCGAAGGAAAGGAGGGCCAGAAGCGTCCGCTTTTCCTTCCACTCGTCCTTCAGGCGGACGTAGCGCTCGGCCTTGCCGGCCTGGATCTTGAGGGAGCGGATCTGGGTTTCCATTTCTCGAAGCGTGTCGGCGAGGCGGACGAGGTCGAGGCCGACGCGTTCGAGGCGCGCGAGGGATTCCTTCTTGCGGGCGCGGTAGCGCGAGATGCCGGCGGCTTCGTCGATGAGGGCGCGGCGGTCGCGCGGCGATGCTTCGAGGACCTGGTTGATCTTGCCCTGCTCGATGATGGAGTAGGCGTCGGTGCCGACGCCGGTATCCATGAAGAGGTCGAGGATGTCCTTGCGGCGGGAGGGCTGGCGGTTGATGAGGTATTCGGACTCGCCGCTTCGAAAGAGCCGGCGGGTGACGGTGACTTCGGAGAATTCGGTGGGGAGTTTGCCGTCGGCGTTTTCGAAGGTGAGGGAGACGTCGGCGAAGCCGGAGGCCGGGCGGTTTCCGGAGCCGTTGAAGATGCAGTCGAGCATGTCATCGCCGCGGATGGACTTGGCGGAGAGGTCGCCGAGGACCCACTTGATGGCATCGACGACGTTGGACTTGCCGCAGCCGTTCGGGCCGACGATGCAGGTGGTCCCCGGACCGAATTCGAGTTCCATCTTGTCGGCGAAACTCTTGAACCCAACGGCTGTAAGCTTCTTGAGGA
>JACPRD010000156.1 GCA_016190145.1 Planctomycetota bacterium
AAGCGAGCGAGGTCCGACCGCACCGTAGATCGAATTTTTCTCACGCTCTCAGTCGGCCTGCAGCCACTCGAGTTCGCGCGCCACCGCGTGCGCTTCGAAGAAAAAACCTCCGGCCCCGGGCAGCCCCTTTACCATCTTCGCCGCCGCCTCGAACCGCCCCGCCGCCTCCTGCCGCCGGCCGTCGAGAAGCGCCTTCACGCCCAGCGCGTGCAGCGCGCGGACCCGCGCACCGGGATCGATGTCATCCGAGGCCTCCGAATTCTCGATCCCCGCCGCCTCGCGCATCTTCGCCTCCTCCCACCAGCCCGCGAAATACTGCGCGATCTTCAGTTCGAACGTGTCCGCGGCGATCCCGTCGAGGCGGCTCCGCAGGTTCTCCGTCGCCTTCGCGCGGTCGCCCGCCCGGGATTCGAGGACCCAAAGCCGCGCCGCCCAGGCCTTCGTCTCCGGGCCCGCGTCGCCGCCGGAAAGTTCGAGCGCCTTCCGGTACGCCGCCGTCGCCTCCGCCGACTGCCCCGCGAGGTACAGGATGTCCCCGCGCTCCCCGTGCGCCTCCGCCGCCTGCGGCCGGTGCTTCAGGTACTCGTCCGCCTGCGCGAGCGCATTCCCTCCCTGGGCGAGTTTCAGGTGAAGCTGGATCACGCGCCGCCTCAGCCGCCAGTCGAGCGGCCGGTCCTGGATCAGGGCGGTGAAATCCGCAATCGCCCCCTCGAATTCCCCCTTCGCCTCCTTCGCCTCGCCCGAGACCTCCCGCGCATCCTGCATCGGCGCGCGCTTCGCCCAGGCACTCCCCGCCAGCAGCAGGACGACTGCGAGTGCGATCGCCCCGAGCAGCTTTCCATGAATCATGCCCCTTGGACGCAAGGTACCCCCCGGGAGTTCCCGGGATCCGCATCCCCCCCACCGGTATAATCCCTTCCCCAACCATGAAATCCGTCGCCCTCCTCACTCTTGGCTGCAAGGTCAACCAGTACGAAACGCAGGCCGTCCGCGAGGCGCTGCAGGGAAGCGGCATGCGCGAGGTCGGCTGGGGCGCGCCCGCGGACGTGGTGGTGATCAACACGTGCGCCGTGACCGCCCAGGCCGACGGCCGGTCGCGAAAGGCGGTGCGGCAGGCGCGGCGGCGGAATCCGGAAGCGGTGATCGTGGTGACGGGCTGCTACGCGGACAGCGACTCCCTCGGGGGTTGGGCGGGGGAGGCGGACGCGGTCGTGCCGAACGCGTCGAAAGGCCGGCTCGCCGAAGTCGTGAGGAGCGCGATCGCCGCCCGGGAGGCGGGGACGCCCTTCCGGGGCCGCCTGGCCGGCCGCGTGGCCTGGGAAGGCTCCCGGTTCGCGGGGCGCAAGCGCATGGCCGATCCGGCTCTCACCGCGGAGGAGGCGACTTCCACCGAGCTCATGACGATCCGTTCGTTCGAGGGCCACACGCGCGCCGTCCTCAAGATCCAGAACGGCTGCGATCTGTTCTGCTCGTTCTGCATCATCCCCTACACGCGCGGCCTCCCGCGTTCCAAGCCGCTCGCCCGGATCGAAAGCGAGGCACGCGACCTCGCCGCTTCCGGACACCGCGAAATCGTGCTCACCGGCGTCCACGCCGGCGCATGGGGGCAGGATCTGCCGGGGCGCCCGCGCGTCGCCGACGCCGTGCTCGCCGCCCTGCGCGCGCCGGTGGATCGGGTCCGCCTGAGTTCGATCGAGGTCCAGGAACTCACCGCACGCGAGTTCGCGCTCCTCGACGAGCCCCGGTTCTGCCGCCATTTCCACGTCCCGCTCCAGAGCGGGGACGACGGCGTCCTGCGCCGCATGAACCGCCGGTACTCCGCCGCGGACTTCCTGCGCGCCGCCGGCGAAATCCGCCGGCGCGTGCCGGACGCCGCGATCACCACGGACGTCATCGCCGGGTTTCCGGGGGAAACGGAAGAGGCGTTCGCGAACACGCTGCGGGTCTGCGAGGAGGCGGGGATTTCGAAGATCCACGTCTTCCCGTACAGCGACCGCGCCGGCACGCCGGCCGCAGGGTACGACGGCAAGGTCGGCCCGCGCGAGCTGGCGCAGCGGTGCGACCGCCTCGACGCTCTGGGGAGCCGCCTCGGCGGCGCCTACCGGTCCCGGTTCGAGGGGAAGACCGTGGATGTTCTATTCGAAGGACTCGATGAGCCCTCGGGCCTCGCCGGCGGCTTCACCGACCGCTACGTTTCCGTGCTGGCCGCCTCGGACACGCCCCTCCGCGGCCGCCTCCTCCCCATCCGCGTCACCGGCATCGCGCCGGAAGCCCTTCTCGGATCCCTCTCATGATCCCCTGGCTCGCCGGCGGCGGCGCCCTCCTGCTCTGGCTTGCCTGGACCGCCGCGCCCTGGTTCCGGAGGAAAGGCACCACGGACCACACGGAGATCAGGGCGGGAAGCGTCCTCTCGATCCAGGAGGTCGCGCTCGCCGACCCGCCGGAGAACATCGCCGAGCTCTACGTGAAACGCCTCCGCCGGCTCGGGGGCTACCTCGGTCTGCAGTCCTGGTGGTCCGAGCAGTCCTCCTCCGTGCGCTGCCTTTTCGTCCCCCTCGTCCGGTTCGGCTCGCTGCGCCGCGAGGACGATCGCGAAATCCTCACCGTCGGCAACGGCCTGCTTTCGCGCCGCGGCGGAACTCTCTCCTTCGTGCGCAAGGGCGGGAAAGTGCGCATCGAACTCCGTGGCTTCCGCCCGCGCATGACGATGTTCTTCTACCAGGCGCTCCAGCTGCCACTTCACAAGGCGATAGGCCGCTCGTTCCTGGCGTGGCTCGCGCGCGGGAGCCGCGCGGGTCTCAAGCCTTGATGATCCCCGTGCCCCGCTCCACGAGCCGTGAAATGAACTTCTTCAGCCTGTCCCGCTCCGCCTGGTCCATCTCGACGAACGTCATCCCCACGTCGTAGCGCTGCATCCCCGTCACATGCTCGACACGCATCGCCTGGCATCTCGCCTTGAGCGGCGCCTCGCCCGGGAGGTCCACCTCCACGTTCAGCACCGTTCCCTTCGGAAGCTTCTCGCCCGTCTGCATCCCGATCCCGCTTTCGCTCAGATCCGTGGTCACGGCTTCCCGCTTCTTGGCGAAGAACCCCTCGTTCACCCCCTTGTAGTGGATGACAAACGCCTTCTTCAGCCTGACTCCCATCTGCTTGACCGCTCGCTCACCCTCCTGTCCGGTATTCAGCTTCGTCAGCGCCTCGAGCAGAGCCTCGCGCTTGAACGGCTTGCGCACGCGCGAGCCGGCACCGGTCTGAAGGGCGCCCATGACGAGGTGAGCGGTGTTGACGTCGTGGATAATGAGGATCTTCGGCTTGAACGGGCGCTCGATGACCTTCTTCATCGCGTGCACGCCTCCGTCGCCGGGGCGGTCCGCGTGGCCCGGGAGAAGCAGGTCCATGGCGACGCACCACGGCTTGAGTCTGTCGACCGCCTCGAGAAGCGCATCCCCGTGTGCCACCTCGGCGACGACCTGGTAGGGGCTTCCCTTGAGCGTCTCCGTGAAGGCCGCGCGGTCGGCCGGAACCCTGTCCGCGACGACGATGGTCGCTGTCATTTCCGACCCTCCCCTGTCCAACCCTTAATCCAGTAAAGGGATGTGTGGAGGGTCGGGTCAAGGAGAAACGTCGGAAGTGGTACAATCCGCCCTCCATGGTCCACACGACGCCAGCCCCGCGCCCCGCGAGCGCGGGGCTGCCTTTTTATTCGCGCTACACCCGGACGCTGCACCTGCGGGCCGAGGTGCTCAACAACGTCTTCGCCGGCGTCATCGGCCTGGCCGGCGCCGTCGCCCGCAAGGGCCTGAACGCGAGCGACCTGGGCATCACCGTGCTCACGACCGCGGGCTCCGCCGCCCTCCTCACCGCCCTGTTCTGGTCCCATTTCATGGAGGGCCGCTCCAAGAGACCCTTCATCCTGGCCTCGGCGCTCCTCGGCCGCGCCACCCTGGTCCTGATGGCGTTCGCGGTCGACCCACGCATCTTCATCGCGATCTGCTGCATCTACTTCCTTTCCGAGCCCATCTTCATCCCCGCCCAGAACGCGCTCCTCCAGGCGAACTACCACTCGTCGATCCGCGGAACCGTGTTCGGCACGATCACCGCGATCTCCAAGATCGCCTTCCTCCTCTCGGCCTTCGCCGCCGGGTACGTCCTCGACGCGCACCCGCGCGCCTACCTCTGGCTCTTCCCCGTCGCCGGCGCCGTCGGCACCGTCGCCTATCTCCAGTACGCCCGCATCCGCATCCGCCGCTGGGTCGCCCCCGCCCACGATGCCCCGCGCGGCCTCGGCGCCGCCCTCCGCTCCTTCTTCAAGATCATGCGCACCGACCGCGACTTCGACCGCTTCGAACGCAACTTCATGATCTACGGGATGGCCTTCATGATCATCCTCCCCCTGAACGTCTTCCTCCTCATCGACGAACTCCGCCTCTCCTACCTCCAGGTCTCCCTCTGCACCCTCGTCCTCTTCCAGATCGTCAACGCCGCGACCTCCCGCCTCGGCGGCCGGCTCCTCGACCGGATCGGCGCCCCCCGCGTCGCCGCGCTCTCGTTCGCCGTCCTCGTCGGCCACGCCGGCACGCTCGCCGCCGCCGCCGTGCTCCAGAGCATTCCCCTCGCTTTCGTCGCCTTCGGTTTCTTCGGCGTCGCCATGTCCGGCGTCAACGCCGCCTGGTCCCTCGGCGCCATGCGCTTCGCAGGCGACCGCGACGCCGCCGCCTACATGGGCGTCCACGTCGCCTGCGTCGGCTTCCGCGGATTCTTCGGCCCCACCCTCGGCTACGGCCTCGTCCTCGTCTTCGACAACCCCGCCGTCGGCGCCCCGGGCCTCGGCCTCCCGGCCGTCTACGCCTTCGCCGCGGCGCTGTTCGCCGTGGCCGCCGTCGCGATGTCGCGGCTGGGAAAGCGGATGGAAAGGGCCGCGAGCCGGAAGTCCGTGGCGGCGCCGGTGGCGGTGGCCTGAGCGGGTTCGGCGAAATTATTGCGGAGTCCGCCGCGAGGGATTTCGCCGGACCCGCTTAGCTCCCCCGCAGGAACTTCCCGATCCCGAAGGTCGGCACGAGGAACGCGAGCACGACAAGACCCGGCACAGGATCGTCGAGGGTGGCGAGGAGGACGGCGGCATTGAAGGGGATGATCGCGCGCACGCCGGTCCTGATCACGGCAGGGAGGAAATCGTCGGGTTCCCGGCGAAGGCCGCGGAACCCCGTCCAGAGAAGCGCTCCGGCGGCGAGGCCGAGGGGGACGGCGGCCCGAAGCGGCGTGCGCACGAAGACCAGGGGTGCGAGCAGCGCCGCCGCCGCGAGGACGATCCCCAGGCCCAGCAAGCCGCGCGTCTTCGGCCCCTCCTCGAACGTGCTCAGAAACGTCAGCACGAACACGAACGTCGCCAGCGTCGCGGGCGCGAAGAACGCGGGGGGGTCATGGAAAAGCGCGCCGCCGGCCGCCATGCCCATCGCGAAATTGAGGCCGCGCAGCAACCCCATCGCCGCCGCGCCCGGCAACCGCCATTTCTTGAGCAACGCGTCGTAGGCCACGACGAAAAGCGCGATCTGCGCCGCGACGGCCGCGACGCGCGGCCCGAGCGTCGCCGCGATCAGGACGCCGGCGGCGATCAGGCCGCCGCCGATCGCGAACGCCTGCGCGGGACTGACCTTCCCCATCGGAATCGGCCGGGCCGGATGCAGCCGCCGGTCGCGCTCCGCGTCGCACAGATCGTTGATCGCCATCCCGCCCATGTAGAGGCAGGCGGAGGCCGCCGAGGTGATCGCGGCGCGCTTCCAGTCCCAGGTCCCCGTCCACCCATAGCCGCCGAACGCGTCGGCGGCGGCGGTGAAGACGTTCTGGAAGCGGAGAAGGCGGAGAACGGGCATCTCGGGGGCGCGGGACACGGCGGGATTATCCCCGGCCCGAACGTGGGCCGCTCAGGCTTTTGTTGACCAGCCCTGGCCCCACGTGGGTTTTGAAGTTGTACTGTTGAGAATTGAAGTTCGAATCAGTATTCGATGATGTCCGACAGCCGGGAAATGCACACCACGGTCTCCGTCCTCACCGTCGCGCCGCGCCGGTTCGTCTTCACCCCGAACTTCTTCGCCTCCATCACGTACCGCTCCTTCGTCGAGGTGCTCTCGGTGCGGTCGTGCACGTCCACGTCTTTGAGCGTCAGCATGTGATCGGTCACCTCGACCAGCGTCCCGATGAAAATGTAGGAGGACGTGGTGTCGATCACGACTTCCAACCCGACGAAGGGCTTGAACGTCTCGCCCGCGCTGCTCATGTAAAGAGGCGCCTGACGTCGTGGATCGTGACGAAGACGACGAGCGTCAGGAGCAGAATGATCCCGACCCACTGCGCGCCGTTGAGCACGTTTTCGCTCACCGGCTTGCCCTTCACCTTCTCGATCAGCAGGAACATGATGTGCCCGCCGTCGAGGACCGGGATCGGCAGGAGGTTGATCACGGCCAGGTTGACGCTGATCAGGCCCAGCAGCCAGAGCAGGTTCCCGAGCCCTTCCCTCGCGCTCTTGTAGCTGGCGGACACGATGCCGACCGGGCCGGAGAGGTTGGAGGCCTCCTCCTCGGCCCAGACGAGCTTCTTCAGCATCTGAAACGTCAGCAGGAACACGTCGAGAGCTTCCGCGCACCCGCGCTTGAGCGAACCCGTGAAGCCGGGCCGGAGCATCACGGTCTTGTGCTGGAGCTTGATTCCGAGATCCCCGTCCGCCCGCTTCTCGGGCATCACCGCGATCGTGATCGATTCCGACCCGCGCTTGATGCCGAGCTCCAGCTTCTCGCCCTTCTTCCGGGCGAATTCCTCGATCTGGCCGAGGTTCGTGAAGAGTTCCTCGTTGGAAACCCGCTTCACGTCGTCGGGTCCGGGACTCGCGGTCGGGCGGACTTCCTTGCCGTTCACGGCGAGAACGCGGTCGCCCGCCTTGACGCCCGCCTTCGCCAGGGGCGAATCCGGGACGACGGTCGCGATCGTGCTCGACGTCTCCGGGGTGACGCCGAGAAATCCGCGGCCGCCCTGGCTTCCCGCGGTGATCGTCGCCGACTTCAATTCCTCGCCGTGGCGCCAGGTCACCTGAAGCGCGGTATTCGGCCTCGCGCGCACCCAGGCGGTCATTTCCTGGAAGTTTGCGATGTCCTTCCCGTCGATCGATGTGAAGACGTCGCCCGGCCGCACCCCCGCTCTGTCCGCGGGCGACCCGGGCCGGACGATGCCGACCGCCGCCGGGTAGGCCTCGATCCCGAGGCCGAGCGTCCACCGCTCCTCGCCCTTTCCGGGCCTGACCCTGACCGTCCGCGTCTGGCCGTCCTTCCCGCGCACGACCAGCGACATCTCGCGATCCACCGCGCGGTCCACCATCCCGGCGATCTCACCGGCATCGAACACCGGCGTCCCGTCCACCGAGAGGATCTCGTCGCCCTTCTTCAGCCCCGCCCCGTCCGCCGCCTTCCCCTTCTCCACATCCGCCACCACCGTCGAGACCGGCGACAGCCCGATCTGCCGCGCCGTCCCCACCGTCACCGTCGTCTTGCGCAGCTGCCCGTCGCGCCGGTACTCGACCTCCAGGACCTGCCCCCTCGGACGCCGCACGATCTCCTTCACGTAGTCCTCGTACGCCAGCACCTTCACGCCGCCGATCGACACGACCTCGTCGCCGGTCTGAAGCTCGCTCGTCCACTCCGACGTCTCCGGCCGCACGTCCCCCACGATCGGCGCCGCCGCCTCCTTGCCCACCAGGAACGCGCAGATCATGATCGGGAACGACCAGACGAAATTGCTCGCCGTCCCCGCCACGAAGATCTGGAACCGCGCCCAGACCCCCTTGCTCGACAGCTCGTCCGCCGCCCCCGTCCGCACTTCCGTCGGATTCTCGCCCGTCATCTTCACGTACCCGCCCAGCGGGATCGCCCGGATCGTGTAGTCCGTCTCCCCGCGCTTGAATCCCCACACCCGCGGCCCGAACCCCAGGCTGAACGTCTCCACCCGCACGCCGTGCCACTTCGCGAACAGGAAATGCCCCAGCTCGTGCACGAAGATCAGAAACCCGATCCCGAGCATGATCTCGATCGCGAACCAGATGCTGAGCAGGAACTCCATCTCACCTCCGGAAGGTTTCGGGAAGCCCTTATCCTAACCGTTTTCCGCGTTCCGCCGAACCCACTCCCGCGCCCACCCGTCCGTCCGGTACAAGTCCTCGAGCGACGGCGACGCCACGAACGGGTGCTCCGCCAGCGCGCCGCCGGCCAGACGGGCGATCCGGGTGAAGCGGATCTTCTTTTCCAGGAAGAGGGCGACGGCGGCCTCGTTGGCGCCGTTCAGGGCGGCGCCGGCGGTGCCGCCGCGGCGGGCGGCGTCGAAGCCGAGGGAGAGGGCGGGGAAGCGGCCGGTGTCCGGCGGCATGAAGTCCAGGCGGTGCGACTTCGCGAGATCCAGGAACCCCCAGGCCGTCGGCGCGCGGCGCGGAAACGTGAGGGCGTAGCGGATGGGAATGCACATGTCGGGATAACCGAGCTGCGCGACGGTGGAGGCGTCCTGGAACTCCACCATCGAATGCACGATGGACTGCGGGTGCACGACGACCTCGATCTTCGCCACGTCGAGCCCGAACAGCCACCGCGCTTCGATGATCTCGAGCGCCTTGTTCATGAGCGTGGCGGAATCAATCGTGATCTTCGCGCCCATGTTCCAGGTGGGGTGCTTCAGCGCCTCCTCGGGGGCCGCCTGTTCGAGCTGCTCGGCGCTCCAGTCGCGGAAGGGTCCTCCGCTCGCGGTGAGGATGACCCGGCGGACCTCGTCCGGATTTCCCGAGCGCATCGACTGCAGGATCGCGGAGTGCTCGCTGTCGATCGGGAGGATCGTGGCGCCCGTCTCCACCGCGCCGGCGGTGAGGATCGGACCCGCCATCACCATCGCTTCCTTGTTGGCCAGGCAGACGCGTTTCCCCGCGGAGACGGCCGCGGCCGTGCTCGGCAGCCCCGCCGCGCCCGTGATGGCGGCAACCACGATCTCCGCCCCTTCCTCCGAGGCCAGTCCGCGGACCGCCTCCGCCCCCGACCCGATTTCCACCCCGGCCGGCGCGCGCGACGCGAGTTCTTTCGCCGCTGCGGGATCCGCGAGGACCGCTTTCGCCGGCTTCCAGCGCAGGACCTGCTCGAGCATCGTCTTCCAGTCGCCGTTGGCCGCGAGCGAACGCACATGGAGATCGGGCAGTTCCTCCAGGACGCGGAGGGTGCTGCGGCCGATGGAGCCTGTGGAGCCGAGGATGGCGACGCCGGGCAAGGGGTTCTCCCGCGGAAATCGGGGCCGGGATGGTAGCAAGGCGGGGGCGAAAGGGCGATAGGGCGGAAGGGTCGCCCCCCGCTCTTCGTCGCCCTTTCTTGCGCCCTTTCGCCCTCCGGCCCTTCATTTCCCCTTTCTCTTCAACTCCGGCACCCCGAACGTGAACTCCATCCCGATCAGGAAATTCACCGGGTCGTTGGGCCAGCCGGCGACCTCCTGGTAGTCGGTGTCCGCGAGGTTCTCGACGGAGCCGAAAACGCGCACGGCGCGGTCCACAACCCACCACTCCGTCGCGAAGTCGACCTTCAGGTAGTCGTTGTTCCGGATCCGGGCGGGGGAGTCGGGGAAGGAGAAGAACAGGACGTCGTCGCGGTTGCCCACGTACTGCGCGTGAAGGGAGGCCGAGAAACGCGGGTGTTCGTGGCGCTGCGCCTCGGGGATCTCGTCCTCGTAGAAGAACTCCACGCCGACCTCCGCGTATCCCGCGTTGTCAGGCCGCCGGATGAGCCGCTCTCCCTCCTGGAAGACGAGCGACGTCGTCTCGCTGTGCGTGACCCGCGTGCGCTGGTACGTCCATCCTCCCGAGATCCGCAGCCAGTCGAGCGGCCGCGCCTCCAGGGAGAACTCCCAGCCGCGCGCCCGCGCGTGCCCCGCGTTCGCGAACGCCGGCGTTCCGCCCGTGAACGCGATCAGGTCGAACATCCGGTTTTCGAAGAACGTCAGGTCGGCCTTGAGGAAGTGGCCGGCGATCCGCTGCTCGACGCCGACGTCGATCGTGCGGCTCTTCTCGGGATCGAGGTCCCTGTTCCCCAGGAAGAACGGGTTGGTGCTGAACGACTCCGTCATCGTGGGCGTCTTGATGCCGTTGGCGATGGAAGCATGCGGCCGGGTGCCGATCTCCTCGATGTCGTACGTCAGCGCCGCTCGGCCGGTCTTGGCGGTCCCGAACGCCCCGCTGCTGTCCACCCGCCCGGAGAGCACGAGCCCGAGCCGCCCCCACGCTTCGAGCCGGTTCTGCACGTAGAACCCCCGGTTGTTGCGCTTCTCGTTCGTCCCGAGCCCGCCCGAGAACGAGTCGGACGTCGTCAACTCCTCGCGCTCCCACTCGCCCCCCGCCGTCACGATGTACTTGAAGTCCTCCGTGTCGATGACCGCCGCGTCCGTCTGCAGCCCGGCTTTCGTCCGCTCGAAGTCGCTGGTCGAATCGAAGTCGAAGGAGCCGAGATTGTCGAAGCGAACGTCCTCGTCGAACCGCCCGGCGCGCAGCGTGACCGACCACCAGTCCGCGAGCTTGTGCGCCACCTCGAGGCCCAGGATCAGGTCGTCCTCCTCCTTCAGCCCGTTCGGGTCTTCGACCACGAACGCCGGCCCCGGGTCCTCCCCGAACTGCTCGGCCTCCTCCGCGATGTACCGCACGGTCGCCTTGATCGTCGTGGCTTCGCCGATCGCGTAATCGAACCGTCCGGCCACGGTAGTGTTCCGGTAGTCCGAATGGTCCCAGCGCCCGTCCCACCGGTCATACCGCGAAATCACGAGGTTGACGCCGTACGTGTCGTCCCCGGACTCGTAGCGAAGGCGCTCCCTCATCGTGGAAAAGTTCCCCGCTTCCGCCGAAATCCACACCCGCGGCTTCCCGCTCCCACGCTTCGTCATGAGATGCACCGTCCCCGACATCGAGTCGGCGCCCCAGACCGACGAGCCCGCCCCGCGCACGATCTCGAGCCGGCCGGCGCCGTCGATCGTGAAGATCGCCAGGTCCACGCCCCCGCCGTCGGAGTTGACCTCCATGCCGTCGACGAGCAGCAGCGCATGGTCGGACTCCCCGCCGCGGACGAAAAGACTGGAGAGTCCGCCCTTCGAACCCGTCTGAGCCACATGGATTCCGGGCGACATGCGGATCGCCTCGTGCAGATCGTCGTCCTGGCGGATCTGCAGGTCCTCCGCCGTGACAACGGTGTAGGACTCGCCCGACAGCCGCCGCGGCGTCTCCATGCGCTCCGCCGTGACGACCATCTCCTCCCCTTCCTGCGCCTTCTCCTCCCCCTTCTCCTCGACCGCTTCCTCCGGCTTCTTCTCCGCCTCTCCCGCCGGCTCCTGCGCCCAGCACAGCCCCGCCACCAGCAACCCCAGGATCACGGTGCGCATCCGCACCTCCCGTCAGTCACGGCCGGAGAAAAAAAATCTCCGCGTCCCGCCCTTTGCAGGGAGAGACGCGGAGATGTTCGCCCGTCTTCGACAGCTCCGAGCGGCGGCTCTACCAGATCCGGGAAAACCGCCTATGGGCGCATGGGCAGGTCTTCTGGCTCCCGGATCGCCCTACTCCCCGAGCCTTCCCACCCCCCCAGGCCCTCCGGCCTCCAGCCTGGTACGGGAGCAGTGGCATTCTTCGGGTTTCGTCCCCGGTTACAGCGGCGGGACCGCCACGGATTCGAACCGTGTTCCCTTGACCACGCGTCAGAGAGGGTAGCCTCCGCGGCCCCCCTGTCAAGGAATGGGCCGATCCCGGTTCCGATCCCTACCTTCCCGCCCTCAACGCCTCTTCCGCAATCCGCGACACCGGCGCAAGCCCCGGCGCCCTCGACCGGAACAGGAAGTCCGCAAGCGGCATCACAACGTTCAGGTTGCGGTTCGGACGCTTGTGGTGCATCCGGTGATGGTCGTCAATCCACCGGAACCACGCCGTCTTCATGAACCACCGCTCGCCGCGGACGTGCATGCAGTAGTGCAGATACTCGTAGAGGAAGTAGTACGTCGTGATCGCCCCGACCTCGCCGCCCAGCGTCCCCCAGAAGACCGGCGTGAACCACCCGCCACCCACCAGCCACGCCGCGGCCGACATCACCGGCAGGTTCATCCCGATCAATACCGGCGCGTTCCACCACGCAAACGTCACGAGCGGCGTGTCCTCCTCCTTCTGAAGCCAGTACGTCTCGTCCCAGTCGAAGACGCGATGGTGCGTCAGCGCGTGCGCCTTGAACGGATACCGCAAGCCCAGGAACGGGCGGTGCATCACGTACTTGTGAAGCGTCCACTCGAACAGGCTCGAATACGCGAGCCCGCAGACGAATCCGCCCAGCACTCCCAGGGCGACGAACAGCATGGTGTTCCCCCTTCTCAGTGAATCAGGGAGCTCATTCCTGCCGCCCCCCGGTTCTCGTCTCATCGGCTGAGTCGCGGACGCCCCACCGGGGACGCCCGTCCTTCTCCTACTTCTCGCCGATCACCTCGTACAGCTGCATCTCCCGCTCGCGACCCTTCAGCTTCTCCGCCCCGAGCGGCCGGCAGTTTATCCTTTCCTTCACCAATCCGTGCGTGCGATCGCCGATCACGATCTGGCCGGCGGTCGCCTTCTTCTCCAGCCGCGCCGCCACGTTCACCGCGTCCCCCAGAACCGTGTACTCGATGCGCTTCTGCGACCCGATGTTGCCCGCGACCACGTCCCCCGTGTTCACCCCGATGTGAACGTGATAGTGCAGACGCGTGTCCGTATTGTCGTTCAGGCGCTTGAGCTCGCGCTGGATCTGAAGCGAGGCCTTCACCGCCCGGAGCGCGTGGTCCTCCATGTGCACGGGCGCGCCGAAGACGCTCATGACCGAATCGCCGATGTACTTGTTCACCGAACCCTTGTTGTCGAGAATGATCCGGCTGGCGAGCTCGAAGTACCCGTTGAGCATCTCCGCGATCTGCGGCGGCTTGAGTTTCTCCGAGATCGTCGTGAAATCGGCGATGTCGCAGAAGACGATCGTCGCCTCCTTCTCCTCGGGCGACAGCCCCGCCTCGCCGCGCTTGAGCAGGATCTCCGCGATGTCCGGAGAAAAGAAGCGCTCCATGTTCGAGCGCGTGACCTCCTCCTGCTTGAGCTTGTTGAACAGCTCCTCCTGCTTGATACGGATCGCGACCTGGTTCGCGATGGCGCCGAGAATGTGCAGGTCCGCCACCTCGAAGGGGTGCGTCTTCATCTGGTTGTCCAGGTAAATAACGCCGAACACCTCTTCTTTCTCCCACAGCGGCACGCACATCGCCGAGCGGATGTTGTACTGGATGATGGAGAGGCCCATCTGGAAGCGCTGGTCGTGCTTGGCGTCGCTGGTGATGATGAAGTTCTTTTCCTGGACCACGCGGTTCACGATCTGGCCGCTGGGGACGACCTCGCCGGTCGAGATGTTCCCCTGGGCGCAGTGCTTGGCGACCTGCGGGATGAGCTTCCCGGAAGCCTTGTCGATGGTCAGGATGACGCCGCGCTCGGCCTTGATGACGGCGAAAATGGTCTCGAGCGCGCTCTGGAGAACTTCCTTCAGCGTCGCCTTGGACGACAGATCGCGTCCCAGGTGGTACAGGAACTTGAACCGGTCGTCCTGCTGCTCGGTGCCCTTTTGCGCCTTTTCGTCCTTCTTCGCGGGCGCCTGCGCGTCGCCCGTTTTCAGGTCCTTCCACGAGTACCCGCGGGCGATCGACTCCTTGACGTCGATGCGGTATTCCTCGGGCAGGTCCGCGACCTTCTTCACGATGTCGTTCGAGCCGCCGTAGAGGCTCGCGATGAGCTCGCTCTCGGCCGGTTCCTGCGCGGATTCGGCGGGGCGCGGCGGCGAATTCTCGTCCTTGAACACGAACACCGACTCGCCGACCGTCACCTCGTCGCCGTCGTCGAGAACCTTGACGTCGATTCGCTTCTTGTTGACGTACGTCCCGTTGGAGGAGCCGAGGTCGTAGAGTGTGAAGCGGTTGCCGCGGCGGATGAGTTCGGAGTGTTTCCGGGACACGAGGGAGTCGCGGAGCTCGATGTCGTTTTCCGGCATGCGGCCGAGCGAGAAGACGTCCTTGTTGACTTCGATCTCTCGCTGGCCCAGGGGGCCGGCCGTCACGATCAGTTTCGCCACGGTTCCCTCGGGACGGAATTAAGCCCGGCCAGTAGACCAGAATGCGGCCTGTGGAGTCAAGGCGGACGCGGGACGTAAACGAATGCGGCGCTTGGGATTGGGTCCGGTCAGGACCGACAGGCCGGCGCGGGTTCGGCCTTCATTGAGGCGGCCTCGGCGGCGGGCTCGCCCCGCAGGCGGTCCCAGGCGCGCGCCAGCGGTGCGGTGATCAGGATCGGTACCACCGTGAACGGCACAGCCGCCACCAGATCCACCACGTAGTGGTACCGCAGGTAAACCGTGGAGAAGATCAGCCCCACGCCGATCGGCAACAGAACCCAGAACACCCGCCGGTGCCACTTCCAGGCAAACCAGAGCGAGATCAGCGTCACCGCCGTGTGCCCGGAGGGGAAACAGTCGGGCATCCGACCCTCCGCCGCGTGCAGGAACGAACGGATCGCCTCGAATGCGAACACACCGTGGAGGTCGAGATCGTGGGGAAGCGTGAACCGCGGGCCGATGGCGGGAACGAGGAGGTACCCGATGTAGGAAGCGTAGAAACTGAGGGAGATGGCGGTGAGCGCGAGATGATAGGCGCGCACGCCGTGCCTGACCATGAGAGCTGCGCCGACGACGAGCGGAATGAAGTAATAGGAGACGTAGCAGAGCATCAGAAGCTCGGAGAGCGCGGGATGGTGGATCTTCTGCATCCACACGGTCGGATCGGTCCCGCAGATCGCCCGGTCGATGCGGACGAGCAGGTCGTCGAAGGAGGAGCCGTTCAGGGCGGGAACGAGAACTCCGCTTTCGAAGAAGAACATCCCGAAGAACAGGACGGGGTACCAGTGGCGGAGCACCCAGAGAACGCCCGACCGGGCCGCCAGCATCCGGGGCCGCAGGGCGAGCACGGCGAAAAACGTGGCCGCGTTCAGCGCCAGGAACGCCGGAGCCTGCCGGATCCCGGCTTTCGCCCACGCCCCCAGAATCAGCAGGACGTACAGTCCGTGCGCCGCCGCCCAGATCGCCTCTCCCAGCCGCACGTCGTGGCGCCGGCAGAAAGCGGCGAGTGGGGAAGGGCTCCCGGGCGCGTCCGTTCCCATGCGCTTCCCCGCGATCCTCAATCTTCCAGGCGGTTCTCGATGATCTGGTTCTTCGAGAATCCCGCCAGCAGGAGCTGCTCCGGCGAAACTTCCGCGAACGCGTCCCGCGGAACGAGGCCGATCAGCTCGCTCTCGGCCACTTCGACGGCGGCCTTCTTGGCGCGCTTGCCGACTTCCTTGAAGACCTCCCGGAACCCGGTGGTCTGGTAGTCGAGGAGGTTCATGGAGACCTGCGCCATGTTGCGCTCGGGGATCCACAGGCCGAGCGCCTGGACCTTCGGGAGGCCGCCGCTGGACTCGCGGATGGCCCTGGCGATCTTCTTGGCGACCGTCACGTCGGTCGTCTTGAGGTAGATGTTGTAGGCGATGAGGGGCTTGCGCGCGCCGACCGCGGTGGCTCCGGCCTTCGCGTTGAACGTGTTCGGGCCGAAGTCCGGCTCCCGTTCCGGCTTCCGGCCCAGCTCGTCGCGCAGGCCTTCGTATTCGCCCTTGCGGACGTCGGCCAGGATCCGCCGTTCCGGCCGCGCCGCGGCCTCGGCATACAGGTAGATCGGGATTCCGAGCATGCGCCCCGCGGTCTCCCCGAACCGGCGCGCCAGAATGACGCACTCCTCCATCGTCACCCCGCGCAGCGGCACGAACGGCACCACGTCGGTCGCGCCGATCCTGGGATGCGCGCCCTTGTGCTGCGTCATGTCGATCTGGTCCGCCGCCGTCTGCATCCCCCGGAACATCGCGTCGGCCGCGGCGTCCGGCTCCCCCACGAACGTCACCACGCTCCGGTTGTGGTCCATGTCCATCGATTCGTCGAGCACCCGGACGCGCGGGACCGAGGCGATGGCCGCGACAATGCGCTCCACCACCTCGGGGCGGCGCCCCTCGGAGAAATTCGGCACGCACTCGACAAGACGCTCGGGAAGCATGGGACGGGGAGTTTACTGGGGGGGGAAGCGGGGGGCAAGGACGCACGTTGCCGCCCCGGCGCATCCGTGTTTGAATGCCGCCCATGCCATTCCGATACGCGATCCTCGGAGCCGGACGGCAGGGAACGGCGGCGGCCTGGGGGCTGGGGAAGTTCGGGGAAGCGGAGCGGGTGACGCTCGCGGACGTGGACGAGGCCGCGGCGGCCGCCGCGGCAGCCCGCGTGAACGCTCTTCTCGGGCGCGACCTCGCGCGGGCAGCGCGGCTCGACGCGAGCGATCCCGTGACGACGCGCGCGCTCCTGCGCGGCCACCACGCGGCGCTCTCGTGCGTTCCGTACTTCCTCAACGAGGACATCGCCCGCGTGGCGGTGGAAGCCCGCGTGAACTTCTGCGACCTCGGCGGAAACACGGACGTCGTCGAACGCGAACTGGCGCTTCATCCGGACGCCTCCCGCGCCGGCATCTCCCTGATTCCCGACTGCGGACTCGCGCCCGGGCTCGGCAATACGCTGGGGGCGCTGGCCGCCGGGCAGTTCGAAAGCGACATTTCGGTCCACGTGCGCTGCGGCGGCCTCCCGGTGCGCCCCAGGCCTCCCCTCAACTACATGCTGGTCTTCTCCATCCACGGCCTCCTGAACGAATACACGGGCGAGGCCGAGTTCCTCCGCGGCGGGAAGATCGTCCGGGTCCCCACCCTCACGGAGCTCGAGCCCATCGACCTCGCCCCGCCCCTCGGCCGCTGCGAGTGCGCCGTCACGAGCGGCGGGACATCCACCGCTCCGAAGACCTTCGCCGGAAAAGTCCTGGACTACGACTACAAGACCGTCCGCTACCCCGGCCACTGGGACCGCGTCAAGGCCCTGAACGACCTCGGACTCTTCGACCTCCGCCCCGTCACCGTGGGCCCGCTCTCGATCCGCCCCCGCGACGTCGCCGCCGCCTGCATGATCCCCAGGCTCTCCTTCCCCGGCGAAAAGGACCTCGTCGTCCTCCGCGTCTGGGCGGAGGGGACGAAAGCGGGGAAGCGCCGCCGGGTGCAGTACGACGTGCTCGAGTACACGGACGAGGCGACGGGCTTCAGCGCGATGGAGCGCACGACCGCCTATCCGGCCGCGCTCGTCGCGCACATGATGGCGCGCGGCGAGACGATGCGCGGCGCCATCCCGCTCGAGACCAGCGTCCCCGCCGGGCCCTTCGTCGAGCGCCTGCGCGGCTGGGGAATCGCGATCTCCGTTTCCGAATAGGGGACCTTCGGAAAATCGAAGGGTGGCGACGTTGGGGGCGGGCGCCATATTTTCGAAGGGAAATCAGGCGATTTCCTGGCGACTGGACGGATCCCCCCCCGAATACCGAGGTTCTCATTCTGCGGGAAAAGAGGGGCTGCGAGCGGCCGGGGCGAGCGGAGCGACGCCGCCGGCATTTTGGCGGCGTCGCGCAGCGAGGTCCGGACGCCGCCGATCCCGCTTTTCACGCAGAATGAGAAATTTCCCGGGGAGGATTCGAACCTCCAACAAGGGAACCAAAATCCCTAGTGTTACCGTTACACCACCGGGAAGCGACGACGGATTGTAGCAGCGCGTGAAGGCCCGGCGGACCGCCGGACGCGCCTACTTGGCTTGTTGGCTCTCGCGCATCACGCGCTCCAGCTCCGGACGCATCGGGTTCGGCTTGCCGTCCGCCGTTTCCCACTCCCGGCATTTCGCGTCGATCCTTCGGGCGTCCTCCTCGCGGCCGAGGCGCTTGTAGGCCATGGCGAGGAAGGCGAGGTCTTCCTGTTTGCCCTCGTAGAAGGGCTCGAGGTTCTGTTCCAGCGTTTTGGCGGACTCATCGAAGCGTCCGGCGCGGAAGTACGCGGCGCCCTGGGTGCCGCGGAGGGCGAGCACGCCGGGCGCGTTCTTCGTGCTCCAATCGGCGAGACGGACGGCGAGCCCGGGGTGGGCGAGTTTCTCCGGGTGGGTCACGAGGCCCCAGGCCTCGTTGTTGTAGTCGCGGTCGACGTCGAGCGAATCGCCGTCCTTGCCCGCCGCGTTCATGGCTTCGCGCCACACGAGCTGCAGCGGGCCGATGTCACCGCCCGCCTTTTCCATGGCTTTCTGGAGGTACGCCTCGGCGGCCTTGCCGTCGCCGGCCTCGAGGAGCGTGAGCGCCGTCTCCGCGATCCGTTCGAAGCCGGTGGGCACGCCTTCCGCCCCGGCGAGCCGGTCGACGGCCTTTCGGTGCTCTTCCTTGCGGCCGGCGATGCGCTGGAGGGCTGCGACCATGAAGAGGTCGTCCGGGGTGGCTTTTTCGCCGCCCAGCGCGGTAGCGACGCGCGTGGCGAGGGCTTCCCGGCCCGGCTCGTCGGAAATGGCGACGGCCACAGAGATCGCGTCGGAGCGCGCCGAGGGGTCCTTCTCCCACCATGCCGCGAGGCGCGGCACCGCACCGGGCCCGGCGCAGCGGGCGAGCGCTTCCAGCGCCTTGTCGTTCGTCTCCGCCGGGTCCACGCCTTCGCCCCAGTCGGCCTCGAGCAGCTCGAGGAGAATGGCCTCGACTTCCGCCGTCCCGACGGGAGCGCCGGCAATCACCTCGATCTCGCGCGGGCTGGGCAGCTTCTTCGACTTCACGGCGTCCCGGATCGCGGCCAGGACGGCGGCGAGGCCCGCGCTCTCGCCGAGGCCGATCAGCGCCTCGATGGTTTCCTGACGCCCGAAGAGCGGCTGGCCGGTTTCCAGGTCCTTCTTGAGCACGTCCACGCCGGTCTTGTCCCCCCAGAGCGCGAGGGCGAGGGCGGCGCCCGTGCGGGTTTCAGGGTCTTCGGAAGCGAGCTTCTCCTTCGCCCACTCCGTGAACCCCTCCGCGCGCTGCCGCAGCCCGGCCATCGCGCCCGCGCGGACCGACTCGTCCGTCACGCGCCGGAGCGCCCGAAGGAGCACGCCCGCGCGGGCGGGCTTCTGGCAGCCCATCACGCGCTGGATCGCCCCGCCGAGCTCCGCCGGGGGCATGTCCTTCCACTGGTCGAACGGATTTCCGACTTCATGCGCGAGCGCCGCGTCGACGCCCCAGTCGAGCCCGTCGAGCGCCCATTTAGCGCGCCAGCGTACCTCCGGATCGGATCCGCTCGCGGCCGCCTCAAGAAGCGACCGAGCCGAGGGCCGGTCCAGGCACGCCTTCATTGCCGCCTCGCGGTCCTTCCAGGCCTCCGCGCCGAGGCGCGCCACCAGATCCTCGTCCGTGTCCGCCGCGGCGGGCGCGAAGAGGGCGAGTGCGATGAGAAGGGCCGGAAGGGGAATACGCGCGTTCATGGACCCACGATCCTACCATCCGAGGGCGGCCCCTATTGCCCCTCTTCCTTGCCGCCCTCGCCCTCTTCGGCGCGGCGGAGGAGCTCGTTCAGCATCTTGTCCCCGCCGATCGTCGGCTCCGAAGGCACGCCGCCCGCGGGAGCCGCCGCGGCCGCGGCGGGCGCCGCATTCCGGTCGTCCTCCTCCACGACCGCCAGCGAAACCAGCCGGTCTCCGTCATGAAGGGAAATGAGGCGGACGCCCTGGGCCGCCCGGCGGGTCTGCTTGATCGTGCCGGCGTTGGTGCGGACGACCATTCCCTGCTGGGTGATCATGACGATGTCGTCGCCGGGCGCCACGGCCTTGAGCGACACCACGGGGCCGTTGCGCTGGCTCGCGCGGATGTTGATGATGCCCATCCCGCCGCGCGCCTGCGTGCGGTATTCATGGAACGGCGTGCGCTTGCCGAACCCGTTCTCGCACACCGTGAGCAGAGCGAGTCGTTCCTCCGGCCCCGCGTCGGCGTCGTCGGCGACCTCGACTCCGGTGTCCCCCGTGTGCGCCTCCTCCGCCGCCGCCACGACCGCCGTATCGCCCTCCACCGGCTCCTCGACCTCGTCCGCGCCCGGCGGCACGAGGTCCGACGGCACGATCACCATGTCCACCACCACGTCGTCGCCGCGCAGGCGGATGCCGCGCATGCCGTACGTCGCGCGCCCCATCGGGCGGGCCTGTTTTTCGGGGAAGCGGATGGCGCGTCCCTGGCGGGTGCCGAGGATGACGTGCTCCTCGCCGCTCGTGCGGCGGACGCCGATCAGGCGGTCTCCGTCGTCGAGCTTGATGGCGATGATGCCGCCCTTGCGGACGTTCGAATACTCGGAGAGCTCCGTCTTCTTCACCGTGCCCTTGCGCGTGGCCATCACGATGTACCCGCTCGTGAAATCGCGGATCGGGATCGCGGCCTGGATCGCCTCGCCCTGCTGGAGCGCGACGAGGTTCACCATCGCGCGGCCCTTGGACGTGCGCGCGAGAAGCGGCAGGTCGTAGACCTTGAGCCAGTGCACACGCCCCTGGTCCGTGAAGAACAGGATCGTGTCGTGCGTCGAGGCGACGAACAGGTGCTCGATGAAGTCGCCCTCTTTCGTCTCCGCACCGATGATCCCCTTCCCCCCCCGGCCCTGCCGCCGGTACGTGGCGATCGGCACCCGTTTCACGTACCCCTCGTGCGAAATCGACACCGCCATCAGCTCGTCGGGGATCAGATCCTCGCGCACGAACTCCCCGACCTCGGCCGCGATCTCCGTGCGCCTCTAGTCGCCCTGCGACTTCTTCAGCTCGATCAGGTCCTCGCGGATGATGTCCAGGACGAGAGTCTCGTCCGACAGGATCGCGCGGTACTCGGCGATCTTCTCCTTCAGGTCCGCCAGCTCCTTCTGCAGCTTCTCCCGCTCGAGGCCCGTCAGCTTCTGCAGCTGCATCCGCAGGATGGCCTGCGTCTGGAGGACGGACAACTTGAAGCGCTGGATGAGCCGCGCCTCGGCCTCGGGGACGTTGGGGGAGTGGCGGATGATCTCGATGACCTCGTCGATCGAGTCGATCGCGATCAGCAGGCCTTCGAGGATGTGCGCCTCCGCCTCGGCCTTGTCGAGCAGGAATTTCGTCCGGCGCCGGATCACCTCGATGCGGTGGTCCTTGTACGCGACCAGCAACTCCTTGAGCGAAAGCACCTGCGGCCGGTCCTTCACGAGCGCGATCATGATGATGGAGAACGTGTCCTGAAGCGGCGTGTTGCGGTAGAGCTGGTTCATCACGACCTGCTCTTCCGCGTCCTTCTTGAGATCGACGACCAGCCGCATCCCGTCCTTGTCGCTCTCGTCGCGCAGGTCCGCGAGGCCCTGGATGCGGCCCTCGCGGTGCAGCTCGCCGATGCGCTCGATGATCCGCTTCTTCGAGACGTTGTACGGGATCTCCGTGATGACGAGGCTGCGGCGGTCCTTCTTTCCCTCCTCGACCGCGATGCGGGCGCGCACGAGGCACTGCCCGCGCCCCGTCTCGTAAGCTTCGCGGATCCCGCGCGCGCCGCAGATGATCCCGCCGGTCGGGAAGTCGGGCCCGGGGATGATCTGCATCAGTTCTTCGGTCGTCGCCTCCGGCTCGTCGATGACCTTCACGATCGCGTCGCACACCTCGCAGAGATTGTGCGGCGGGATCGACGTCGCCATCCCGACCGCGATCCCGCTCGAGCCGTTGCAGAGGAGGTTCGGGAACTTCGAAGGCAGAACCGACGGTTCGTCGCGCGTCTCGTCGAAGTTCGGCACGAACTTCACCGTGTCCTTCTCGAGATCCTCGAGCATCAGCGACGAGTACTGGCTCATCCGCGCTTCCGTGTACCGCATCGCCGCGGGCGGGTCCTCGTCGATCGACCCGAAGTTCCCCTGGCCGTTGATGAGCATGTAGCGCGAAGCGAAGTCTTGCGCGAGCCGGACGAGCGTCGGGTAGATCGCTCCGTCGCCGTGGGGGTGGTAGTTGCCCATGGTCTCGCCCACGATCTTGGCGCACTTGCGGAACTTCGCCCGCGGCCCGAGGTTGAGGTCGTTCATCGCGACGATGATGCGCCGCTGCGAGGGTTTCATGCCGTCGCGCACGTCCGGAAGGGCTCGCGACACGATGACGCTCATCGCGTAGTTGAGATACGAGTCCTTCATCTCCTCTTCGATGAGGAGATCGCGGATGACGTCGGGTTTCGGTTCGGACTCGGAGGGCATTTCGACCCGCTGCGGGAGGGTGCCGGAATTACGGCAAATCCTTGAAGCGCCTTATTTTACCGGCGGCGGGAGGGGGTGCAAGAATTGGACGCGCGGGGGGTGGACCGGGACGGCGCACGGTGGAAAACGACGCCTTTTTGCATTGACATCCTCCCTTCTACATTAATAGCGACCTGCCCAAAATCCGGGTCATTTTCCCTTGGGAAGGGTGAAAACTCCGTCCTCGAGCTTCGCGTCCAGTTCGAAGACTTCGTACGTCTCCGTGAGCACCCAGCCCCCGGTATCGGCCGTCCGGCGGACCGCCAGGCCCGTCTTGACGTCGATCCAGAGCACCGTCTTCGTCTCGTCCCTCTTTCCCGCATTGACCGTGAACTCGATCGCTTGCGCCTCCCGTCCTCCGATCTTCTCCTTCTTTCCAATCGCGAATCCGCTCAGCGCGTACTGCTTCCCGTCGGCCGCTTCCCCGCCTCGCTCGAACAACCCCGACCCCTCCGAGAGCGCCGTGATCCCCGACCGCGCGAATCCGCGTGCGAGCCCCGCCGCGATCCCTTTCGCCGCCGGTTTCGTCGCCCCCGGCGCCCGGTCCGAACCCATCGCCTTCCCGTCGCACACGTACCGGGACTTCACCGCCGGCCCCTTTCCCCGCGCCCAGTCGAAGTCGATCCGCGCGCGGTCCCCCTCCGCGAGCCAGAGGTTCGAGTCGTGGCGGTCGCCGTCCTCGCCCGCGCTCTTCGCCCTGCAGACGACGCGAAGCGTTCTGGCGGCGACGAGCCGCTCTTCGAATTTCGCGAACACCTCCTCCGCCTCGTTCTTTTTCGGCGGGTCCTCGGCGAGGGCGAGACCTGCCGTCGCGACGGCCAGCAGGGCGGAGGAGCGCAGGCGGCTCATGCGAGCGCCGCCAGCGCCTGTTCGAGGCGGGGGAGTGCGGCGGCGATGTCGTCTTCGCTGACGGCGCCGACCGACAGCCGGAACCAGCCCGAGTCTTCGGGAACGCCGAAGGCCTGGAAGGCGACGATGCCGATCTGGGCGGTATCGAGGACGTACTTGCGCACGTCCTCATTGGTCTTGAGCGTGCCGCCCGCGGGCGTCCGGCGGCCGAAAGGGTGGATCCGCACCGTGAGGTAGATCGCGCCCATCGGCGGGATGCTCTCCACCGGCAGACCCTTCGATTTCATCCCCTGGAAGCCCTGGTGGAGCCTGTCAAGGCGGCGCTGGATCGCCGCGATGAACTCCGTGTGGAACCCGGCGCAGGCGGCGGGATCGTCGAGGAGCGCGACGGTCGCGACCTGCTCCGCGCGCGGCGCCCAGGCGCCGACGTGGCCGAGGATCGCGCTCATGCGTTCGATGACGTCCACGGGGCCGACGGCCCAGCCCACGCGCACGCCCGTCGCCGCGAACGCCTTGGAGATGCCGTCCACGAACACCGTGTACCGCGCCATCTCCGGAATCAGCTCCGGCGGCGTCACGTGCTTCGTCTCGCCCACGCAGAGCGGCCAGTAGACCTGGTCGTACATCAGGAAAAGCGGGCGAGCGCCCTTTTCTTCGCGCCGCCGGTTTTCCGCGAGAACTCCCTCGCAGATCGCCTTGAGCGACTCGCGGTCGAACGCCGTCCCCGACGGGTTGAGCGGCGAATTCAGGCAGATGAGTCGCGCGGTCCCGAGGTGCTTCTTGAGGTCGGCGAGCGTCGGGAGAAAACGGTGTTCGGGGGTGCAGGGGACGGGCACACCGGCGGCGCCGAGCTGGTGGATGTAATGGTTGTTGTTCCAGGAGGGAAGGGGGTAGACGACGCGGTCGCCGGGGTCCACGAGGGTGCGGTAGGTGCCGTAGATGGCGGGGCGCGCGCCGCCGCAGATGAGGAAGGACTCGAGGGGGTAGGTGAGACCGAGCTCGCGCCGGTAGTAGCGCTGTACGGCCTGCCGGAGCTCGAGCACCCCGTCGGAGGGCGGGTAGTTCGTCTCGCCGCGCTCGAGCGCCCTGCCGATTTCCTGCTTGAGCCGCGCGGGGATCGGGAACTGCTTGGGGTCGAAATCTCCGACCGTCAGATTGCAGATCTTCCGTCCGCCGCGGATCAGCGCACGGATGTCCGCCGCGATGCGCAGAATCTCGGAGCCGACGAGGCCCGCGGCCATCTTCGAGACGCGGTTCGCGGAAGTCTGGCGGGCGAGGGCGGTGAGGTCCACAGGTGCGCTGGTCGTCCCGGTGCTCATGGGGTAAATATGTCAAACCGGCGGCGGAATCGAAAGCATAGATCTTGCAGCCGCGAAGCGGCCCCGTGCCCCTTCCCCCGCCCGCGCCCGCGCCCGGTCGTTTCACTTCGATAGGGTTGTCGCGCGGCCGCAGCGAAAGGCCGGGCGCGGGCGCGGGCGGGGGAAGAGGCGCCGCTTCGCGGCCTTCCTCGATCGTGACTTCTCCCGCCTCGCCGGGCACACTTCCCCGAAACTCCCAGGAGACCCCGCCCCATGTTCACCCGCGAACTCCGCGACTCCGTCGCCGTCCTCACGATGTCCCACGGCAAGGCGAACGCGCAGGACATCGAGTTCATGAACGCACTCGCAGACACGCTCGCGCGCGAAGCCGCGGCGGACTCCCGCGCCGTCGTCCTCACGGGAACGGGCACCATCTTCTCCGCGGGCGTCGACCTGCCCCGACTCGTCGCAGGCGGCGCCGACTACGTGCGGAAGTTCCTGCCCGCCTTCCACGCGGGACTGCTCGCCCTGTTCGAATTCCCGAAACCCGTCGTCGCGGCCGTGAACGGCCACGCGATCGCGGGCGGAAGCGTCGTCGCGTCGGCGTGCGACCGGCGGATCATGGCGCGGGGAAGCGGCCGGGTCGGGATTCCGGAGCTGCTGGTCGGCGTCCCCTTCCCGCCGCTCGCGCTCGAGGTCATGCGCTGCCTCCTGTCGGGGCCGGCGTTTCACGAAGCGGTCGCGACGGGGCGGACGTACTCGGCCGAAGATGCCCTGGCGCGCGGCCTCGTGGACGAGCTGGTAGAGCCTGCAGCGCTGTCCGGGCGCGCGTTCGAAGTGGCGCGCGAGTTGGGGGCGATCGACCGGACGGCCTGGGCGCTGACGAAACGGGAGTTGCGCGGCCCGGCTGTCGGGGCGGCCGCTCGGGCGCAGGTGGCGATGGGCGCGGAGATCGAAGGGGCGTGGACGGCGCCCGAGACGCTGGAGGGAATCCGGAAATACGTCGAGAGGACGATCAGGAAAGCGAAGTTGTGACCACCGCCTCCGCCTCGATCTCGACCAGCATGTCCGGGTCCACGAGGCGGCTGACTTCGACCATCGTGCACGCGGGCCGGATCTTCCGGAAGATCTCCCCGTGCGCGCGGGCGATTTCCTTCCAGTCGTTCACGGTCGTGACGTAGATGCGCGTGCGCACGACGTCCTTCATCGACGCGCCCGCTTTCTCCAGAGCCCGCGCGATGTTCGCGAGCGTCTGTTTCGCCTGCCGGTAGGCGTTCCCGGCGCCGACGATCTTCCCGTCGGGTCCCGTCGCGGTCGTGCCCGACACGTACACGACGTCCCCGACGCGGACCGCTCGCGAGTAGCCGACGACCGGCTCCCAGGGGGTGCCGCTCGAGATGTTCCGCCGCTTCGCCATCGCCTCTTCCCCCAAAAACAAACCGGGCGGCCGCATCGGCGACCGCCCGGCTGTTTCTCCTGGAATCCCTACTTCACATCGGCCGCGCACCGGAATCCGACTGTCCGTTTCGCGTCCACGACCGCGTCTCCGCTCGCCCGGTCGAACGCCCGGACGTCGTAGGGGTGCGCGCCGAACGACCCGCCGCGCACGACGCGCGACCGGCCGCCCGACGGGCCGCGCGGGTCGAGCGCCGCGGCGACCGCGTAGGCGTCGGGCGCGTACCAGTCGGCGCACCACTCCCACGCGTTCCCGATCAGGTCCTCGACGCCCTCGGCGCTCGCGCCCTGCGGATAGCTGCCGGTCTTCGCCGGGCCCTCGAGGCCTCCGTTCCGTCCGCCGACGTTCGCACGCGCCTTCTCGCCGGCGTAGGCGCCTTCTTCACCCCAGGGGAACGTCAGCCCCCGCGGCCCGCGCGCCGCCCGCTCCCACTCGGCCTCCGTCGGAAGCCGTTTCCCCGCCCACGCCGCGTACGCGTACGCGTCGTGCCAGTCCACCCCCAGCACCGGCCAGTCCTCGGTGACCGTTCCGGCCTCGCCCCAGGTCGCGGGCGTGTGATCTGTGCCGCGGGGTTCCTCCGGGTGGCATTTCGAATGGTCGCCGGTGCGGCGGATATCGTCGAGGAAGCGCCGGTACTGGCGGACCGAGACCTCGCGGCGGTCGATCGCGAACGCCGAGAGTCCCACGGCCCGCGCGGGCCGCGCGTCCGGGAAGCCGGAGTCGCTTCCCAGCGTGAACTCTCCGCCCGGGATTTCGACGAGCCCGAGGTCTTCGAGGCTGAAATCTGCCGCGGCCTTCTCGCCGGGGGACAGCCGGACGGTCTTCACCGTATCGAACACGCGCACGCGGTGCTCGCCGGCCTTGAGGTTCAGCACCACAGGGCCGCTGCCGCGCGGCTCGCCGTCCACCCAGACCGGCGCCCCTCCGGGCGCCTCGACGTCGAGCGACGACGTCCGGGCCGTGAGCACGGCGTTGTACGGCGTCACGTCGCCCGAGGTCACGTCGAGCGTCGTCTCGTGGGGCTCGTACCCGTCGAGCAGGAAGGCGACCTTGTAGGCTCCCTCCTTCATGCGCTCCACGGTCACGGGCTTGTCGCACGTCCCTGCGGGCTTGCCCTCCACGAACACGCGCGCTCCGGCGGGATCGCTCGAGAGGAAGAGCGTGCCGAAGCCCCAGGGCTTGAGATCGAACCGCCGCTCCGTGACGCGTCCGCCGGCGACTTCGATGTCGCATTCGTACGCGTGGAATCCCGCCATTTCGACGCGGACCATGTGGCGCCCGGCCGGGAGGTTGCGGAGGTCGAGGACGGGGGAGGCGGCGCCGTAGTCCTTGCCGTCGACGTAGACCAGCGCGCCTTCGGGTTCGGTGCGGATGGAGAGGCCGCCGATGAGCGTCTCGAGGCGGTACGTCGGCGCGAGGTCCTCGCCGGGGCCGACCTTGAGTTCGACGGTGAGTTCCGCGAAGTTCGTGCGGCGGAACGTCATGACGTGCGTCCCGGCCGTCAGCCCCTCGATCGGTGCGGGGGACGGACCGAAGTTCTTCCCGTCCACGTACACGTCCGCGCCTTCGGGCACCGTCTTCACCACGACGCGCCCCGCCAGGGGCTCGCCGGGCTTCGCCGCGATGTCCGCCGCGGGGCCCATCGCCGCCCGGTACGGCTCCGGCGACCTCGAGCGTGACTTCCCGAAGATCGGACCGAGCAGCCCGACCGCCGCGATCGCCACCGTCGCCACCGCGCTGGCCGCCAGCCACCTCTGCTGCGCCCGCGAACTCCAGCCGCCCACGGGCTTCGCCGCCGGCGCCTCGCCGCGCAGGAACGCCTCCAGATCCGCCCGCATCGCCGCCGCGCCCGGATACCGCTGCGCCGCGTCCGACTTCATCGCGCGCTTCACGATCGCGTCCAGCTCCGGCGGCACCCGCGGGTTGACCTCGCTCGGCAGGTCGCAGCCGGCCGGCAGCTCGCCCGTCAGCATCTCGAACAGCACCACGCCCAGGCTGAAGACGTCCGCCCGGCCGTCGACCGCGTTTCCACGCCGCTGCTCCGCCGACATGTACAGCGCCGTCCCCGGCACCAACCGCGGCGCCGTGCCCTTCACGCCCCCCGAATGCTTCATCGTGCTCGCCGACACGTCCGTCACCTGCGACAGCCCGAAGTCCGTCACCCGCACCCGCCCGTCCGACCCGCAGATGATGTTCCCCGGCTTGATGTCGCGGTGCACCACGCCGCGCGCGTGCGCGAACTCCAGCGCGTGCAGCACCTGCACCCCGATCCGCGCCGCCTGCGCGGGCGAAATCCTCTTCTTGCGCCGGATCAGGTCGCGCAGGCTGATGCCTTCGACGAAGTCCATCACGAAGAAGGGGGGTTCGTGGTGGGTGTTGAGCCCGATGGTCCGGACGATATTGGGATGGACGAGGGCGCTCTGGAGAAACGCCTCGGCGCGCAGCTCACGGATGAACGCCCGGTCGCTGGGCACCTTGATCGCGACGACGCGGCCCGCGATCTCGCTGTGCCGGGCCACCCAGACGTCGCCGAAGCCGCCGCCGCCGATGCGCTCGACGAGGACGTATTCGGAGAGGCGATCTCCGGGGTGAAGAGTTCTTTCAGCCATCGTAGGGGTCTCCTGACGTCCCCCCCGGGACGGAGAGATGAGGCCATTCTATGGGGAAGGGGGGTTCCGCCCCAGCGCTAAATGCATCATTCCGGTTCGAACCCGGGGAAAGCCGGTGTGGCCGGAGTCGGGCGGCCGACCCGCGAATGAATTATGAATTTTGAATTATTAATTATGAATTGACCGCGGGCGGTGGGGCCGTAGGCTGTCCCCATGCTCCGCGTTCTCCTCGCACTCGCCGTCTGCGCGGCCCGGGTCTTCGCCGAGGAGGCGCAGGAAGTGGTGCTCCGTCCGAAAGGCGTGGACGCGAACTTCCTGAATCCCTGCGAGATCGCGCTCGACGGAAAACGCCATCTCGCGTACCTGCGGGGCAACGAGAGCGCCGCACTCGGCGTGCTCGACGTCCGGACGCTCGGGTTGAAGGGCGTGCCGCTTCCGGCGCCGGCGCGGGCACCTGGGGTGAATGTGCTCGTCGGGGTGTTTTCGTGCCCGCGCCGTCCCGGCCACCGCTCCTGCGCTCGCTTTTTTCTCAGACTCTCATGTAAGGGCTTTACCCATAGCCAGTTCTGACGAACCCGCGC
>JACPRD010000005.1 GCA_016190145.1 Planctomycetota bacterium
AGAAGGAGCCGCCGAAGGTCGACGAGAAGGAGCCGCCGAAGGTCGACGAGAAGGAACCGCCGAAGGTCGACGAGAAGGAACCGCCGAAGCCGGAAGAAAAGAAAGGCTGCAGCGGATGCTCCTGCGGCGGATAGGGGACGACGAAAACGGCATGGACGCGAACGAGAACAAATGGGAAAGCCGATTAAGCAAGAGGCACTTTTTCGGAAATTCCCCTTCCAGATGACGGACACTGCGGTATCCTTCTGCGCATGAAGAAACTCATCGTCGCCCTCGCGCTCGTCGCCGGTCTCGCCGGCTGCTCCTCTTCCCCCGAACCCGCGGACAACGGCGGCTCGAACAAGGATGGCGCCGCCGCCAGCACGGATCCGAAGGATTCCGACGCCGGGAATGACGGCAAGGCCGAAGGCGACTGCGGTCCCTCGGGCTGAGGCGAAGGCAGCGATCAGAACTAGCGCGGCGGTCCGCCGCGCTCCGAGCCTGACCCTTCCGGGCTCCTCCCCCTGAGGAAACCCGACAGTCCCTCGTGTCCCGCGAGGGCGATGCCGCTTCCCACGAGCACCGTGTCCGCCAGCCGCTGCATCGCCGCGTACGCCACCGCCTCCGGCGCGCCGATTCCGATCAGCGCGAACGTTCCGATGAGCCCCCCTTCGAGAACGCCCAGGCTCCCGGGCGTGATCTGGAACGCGAGGAGGATCTGGGAACAGACGAAGACGAGGGCGAGCTCGGGAAAGGACAGCGGGCGGCCCAGGAACGCGAAAAACGCGAGCGGCTTCGCGACCACCAGCGCCAGCGGACCGCCCGTGAGGAGCAGGGAAGCGAAGAAGGAACCCCGGTGGTCGCGGAAAGTCGTCTCAATGTGCCCCTCCATCTCGACCGTCTTGGCCCTCAGCGACTCCCCCCGTTTCCCGGACAATCGCATCACGCCCGAGGCCAGCGGCCACCGGCCGACGAACGCCAGGGCCAGAGTGAGGAAGACGACAAAGAGCACGCCGGAGGCGACGGTCGAGCCGACCCGGACGGCGGGTGAGACGTCGAACCGCCAGAGCATGGTCCCCGTGCAGACGAGCAGCGCCACGATGAACCCCGCGAACTCCGCGAACTTGTGCACGATCACGGTGGCGGCGACTTCGCGTTTCTGGAGCTGGAAGCGGGTTCCGATATGCCAGATCCGGAGAGGCTCGCCGCCGAGGTACATCGAGGGCGTGACATAGGCCGCGGCGTTGCCCATGAGCATGGAAGCGGCGGCGGTGCGCAGCGGGATCTTCCATCCGCGGGCGCGGAGCAGGACCCACCAGCCGAGCGTCTGGAGGAAGATCGTCCCCGCGCAGAGCCCGACGAACGCCGCCGTCGCGGCCCACCCCGCGCGGCGGATGACGCCCGCCGTCGCGCTCCAGTCCACTTTCGACGCGATGAACGCGAGCGCCGCAACCGCGGCGAGTATCGAAACGGCCGCGAGGATCCGTCGCCGCGTGCTGGAGGGAGCGCTCGTCACGCCGCCATTCTCTCCGACCGTGCGTTACGAGGCACGAAACACGAAGCACGAAGCACGAAGCACGGTTTACAAAAAAAGCGGAGGCGATTCCTCGCCCCCGCTTCTCGATGCCTTCGAACGGTCTTAGCTGATGAGAGGCACATCCCCACCCGCCGCCCGAGCCTTGGCCTTCGGAGCCGGGGCCGCCGCCTCCTCCTTGCCCGCGGCCGCCTGAGCCTTGCGCTTCTTCTCGTCGGAAATCGCCGCGATCAGAGCGCCCGCCGCGACCGCCTTCAGCGGATCCTTCGCATGACGCACGCCCTTGACCGGGATCGGCAGGCCGACCTCGCGCAGGACGCCCTTGAACCTCTCGACGAAGCCCGGCGGCTTGGACGTCCCGCCCGCGACCACGATCTCGACCGGCTCGTCGATCGTCGCATTGGCCGCCTTCAGCTGCTGGCCGATGTTCGTGATGACGTAGCGGATCAGGTCCTCGTAGTAGATCTCCAGCGCGACCATGATCTGGTCCGTCGGGTCGATGCGGTCGAAGTTCAGGTACTTCTCCTTGTGGCTCTGTACCTTCGACACCGGCACGCTCCTCACCTTCGCCACCTGCCGGTCGATCCAGTCGCCCGACCGCCCGCAGCTGAACTCGAGCAGCTTCTTGGCGCGCCAGGCCGCGGCGAAGTTCACCATGCCCGCGCCGAACGAGATCGCGATCCCCGTGAACGGGAGAACCTCGTTGTTGATCGTCACCGTCGGGTTCTCGCTGTAAATGATGCACATCGCTTCGTTGATGCAGCGGACGTCGTACCCCAGCTTCTTCAGGAACCGCTCCAGCACCATCCGGTGGAACGTCACGTCGAAGTCGGCGTCGACCGGGTTCGCGGGCATCGTCGCGCAGATGACCTCGCCCGGATAGTTCGGCTTGCCCACCACCGCCTCGAGAAGCACTTCCATCATCGAGATCGCTTCTTCCTCGCCGGGGTTCAGCACGCCCTTCGCCATCGGCCGCCGGTAGTCCTTCTGGTTCCCCGTCACCATCGAGAACTTGAGCGCATCCTCGCCGACGACGTAGATCTGGTCGCCCTTGATAATGTAGAAGGCGCCGGCCTTCGTCAGCATGTCCTCGGCGAAGTCCTCGTTCGGCATCGAGAAGAACGCGTCACGCTCCATCGTGAACACTTCCTTCCCGTCCTTCAACTCGGCTCCCACGAGGAAGCACGTCCCGATGTCGACTCCCTTAGCGCACATTCCCGGCCCCTTTCTCCCTGAAGTTGGAAATTCGGCATGCGGGGAGGCGCGTGGCCGCCCGCCGGCCCCTTTGTAATCCGGTTATTCGATTCCGCCCAGCAGGTCGGCGATCCCCGCGGAGTCGCCTTCGCCCTCGGTCTGCTTGCCGATCTTCTCGAAGTTCGCCTGCAGCTCCTTCTCCTTCGAGTCCAGCAGCTTGAGCCGGGCCTTGATCTCGACCTCGGTGAGCCGGATGCGCTCGCCCTCCGCCGAAATGCCGCCCTCGCCGCCCACGACCCGCGGCCCCGCGGCGATCATGCCGGCGAGCAGACCTTTGAACTCCTTGAGAAGCGTGTCGCGGAACTCGTTGAACTGGGTCAGGACGACCTGCGAGCGCTGCCGCTCCTCGAGCACCGCCTTGCGCAGCTCGAGAACCTCCCGCTTCATCAGCGTCTTCTCGTCCTTCTCCTTGTCGAAGAAGCTCGCGCGGATCTTGTCGAATTCCTTCTTCAGCCAGCCGCCCTCGCCGTCCATGTGGGCCACAAGCTTCTTCAGGTCGTCGAAGTCCGCGCGGATCTGGTCGAGATCCTTGGAGCCCGCGAGCGTCGTCCGCAGCTCGGTCAGGGCCTTGAGGACGGTTTCCTTGTCGGGAGACTTGAGAATCACCTGCCGGAGCTCGTCGATCTTCGTCTTGATCTCGCTCCGGGTCTCTTCCTTCACCAGAACCGCCTCGTTCGACCCCGGATCCTGCTTCTTCACGTTCTGCAGATACCCCTCTTCCAGCGCGAGCTTCAACTGCCGCGACTGCTCCGCCCTCTCCCGGCCGATCTTGTCGAGGTCGAAGTAGTCCTTGGCGGGGATCCGGACCTTCAGATCCTCGATTGCGATCGAGCCCCGCAGGACGTTTTTCACGATCCACATGGCGCTTGGGGTCCTCCCCTGAACGTGATCCGGGTACCGGGCGTCCCCGGTCGCAGGGGATTGCTTGTACCCCTTTCGCGAGGGGCGTGTCAACGCCTTTTCGTGAGGTATGAAGGGGCGTTCAGGGGGGGCGAAAGATGGCGCTTGAACGGGAATCCGACGCGGGTTCGGGGGAAATTTCACGCCGGAAATGGAGGCGGCGCGATCCGTGGATCGCGCCGCCTGAGTGGACCTGAGCGGGATCGAACCGCCAACCTCCAGAGTGCGATTCTGGCGCTCTCCCAGTTGAGCTACAGGCCCGTCTTCGGGAGGGGCGGGATTTTATACGGGGCGGGCGGCGGAGTCAACAGAGGGGGCGCGAGCGGACCCGCGCCCCCTTCGAGATTATTCGAGCGTCACCCTGGTCGACACGCCGACCGGGCTCAGGGCGTAGACCTTGAGGCGTCCCAGGCTCTGACCCGCGGCCACCATCTTGTCGATCACGGCCTGCACGCGGTCCTTCGAGCCCGCCAGCGAGAGCCTCCGGCCCAGCTTGATCAGGAACCCGCCGGCGCCGCCGGCCGAACCCCGGGGCCGGCCCGGCCCCCTCCGCCCCGCGCCCGCCGGGCGCCCGGGGCCGCGCTTCCGTCCGCGGCGGGCCGCCTTCTTGCGCGCAGGCTTCGCCAGGTCCGGGCGGATCGAGTTGATCATCTTCGACAGGCTCGGCATGAACATGCCCTGGCCGAATTCGCGCTTGACCAGTTTCTGGATTTCGCGGAAGCGCACTTTGGAGGCTTCCGTGATGTTCTCGAGATGCTTGGAAATGAAATCCTTGATTTTGCCTTCGGATTCCTTCGTGGCTGCCGGCATCGATCCTCCTGAGTGGGGGTTTCCTGAAGTGAAGGGAGGAAAGGGATAGCAGATTTGCGGCCAACAATGAAGGGAATTATTGAAAACGGCGGGAATTCAGGCATTGGGCGCAATGCCGCTTCATTCCGGTTTTCATCGAGAATCCCCAATTGACTTCAAATGGAAAGCGCGAGTAGGATCGCGCGCCTGATGGGGGCGGCTAGTTCAGTTGGCTAGAACGCCTGCTCGACACGCAGGAGGTCACAGGTTCGAATCCTGTGCCGCCCATCGAGGAGCGGATCGTGAGACAGGATCGATCTCCGGTGCGGTCGGACCTCGCTTCGCTCGCTCGCCCCGACCGCTCCTCCGATCGAACCTGTCTCACGATCCGCTCCTCGATGGGAGATCCATTGCGGGGGGCCTCGGCAACGGCGGCGGAGCCCCGGGTCAGGCGGTAGGCGGGGACGGCTTCGGAGCGTCCTTCTCCCCGTCCGCGGCGTTCGCGCTCTCCAGGACTTTGACGATCCGGTCGGCGTAGCGGCGCGCGAGCCGGCCGTGCACGCCGAGCTTCTCCATCGCGGCGGCGTCGGCGGGGTTCTTCTCGGCGAGCGCGCCCAGCAGGCGGTTGCCGAACGACATCAGGATTTCGATGTTGCCGCGATTCGCGAGCTGCGTGCGCCACTCGAGGAGCGCGTGGAGCCGCGCGCGGGCGCGCTTGTCGCGCGAACGGTGCGCGAACGACTGCTCGTACGGATGCAAACGCGGCGGCGCGTAGGAGCGCACCGCTTCCAGCATCGCCTTCGTCGCCTCCCGCACGGCATCGGTCTTGCCTTCGGCGGCCACGCGCTCGCCCAGCACGCGCGCGATCCCGGGCAGGACCCACGCGTCGAGCGCCGCGTACTTGTACTGCCCGGGGGAGAGCGGCCGCACGCGCCAGTTGGACTGCTGGCTTCCTTTCGTCATGCGCACCAGCAGGCACTCCTTCGCGAGCTCGCGGAGGTTCGGACTCGGGATCGCCAGCACCTGCGCCGCGACGAGCGTGTCGAAGACGTTGTCGGGCATGATCCCCAGCACGCGCTTGAGAACCGCGAGGTCGCCGATGCCGCCGTGCACGACCAGCACATGAAGCGGACTCGCGTAGAGCGCCTCGATGACCGGCTTGAACTCGAACGACAGGGAGTCGACGAGCCACGCCTCTTTGCCGTCCGAAATCTGCACGAGCGCGATTTCGCAGTGATGCTGGCCGGTGAGCGTGGTTTCGATGTCGATGCCCCACGGCTCGGCGCGGGCGAGCAGGCGATCGCGCAGGCGTTCGGCGGTTTCGGGGTCGCTGACCCAGTGGATGGGGAAGGGGAGCGATTCGCGGAAGGCTTCGGGGGGCGGGAAGGGGGAGCTCAAGGGTCTCCTGTCATTTTCGGGGGAGGGGCATTATCTTTCATTTCCTTCCCGTGGGCTTCAACGAACATATCTACCGCGAATTCGCGCGCCTGTACGACGGCGAGATGGCGCGGATCGGTTTCCACGAAAAGTGGAAGGCGCTGTTCGACCGGCTCCGGATTCCGGGAAAGCGCGCGCTCGACCTCGCGTGCGGAACCGGGACGGTGGCTTTGGAGCTGGCGGGGCGCGGGTGGGAAGTCGAGGGTGTGGACGCGAGCGCGGAGATGCTGGAGGTGGCGCGCGGGCGCGCGGGGTCGGCGGGGATCCGGTGGACGCGGGGGGACCTGCGGACGTTCGAGGCGGGGAAGCCGGTGGACCTGGTGACCTGCGCGTTCGACAGCGTGAACTACCTGCTGCGTCCCGAGGATCTGGCGGCCTGCTTCCGGCAGGTCGCGGCGCACCTCGCGCCCGGGGGGCGATTCCTGTTCGACGCGATCACCCCCTGGGGCCAGCGCGCGGTGTGGGGGGATGGGGCCGCGAGGATCCGGCACGGGGAAGGGTGGTTCGGTGTATGGGAGCCCCGCCGGCTCCACCGGCTCTCGCAACTGGCGCTCACGTACTTCGAGCGGGACGGGGCCGGGGCCTGGCGCCGGTGGGAGGAGACGCACACCGAGCGCGGGTGGTCGAAGTCCGACCTGGGGCGAGCGGCACGGGCGGCGAGGATGGAGATCGAGAGCCTCTGGGACGGTTCGACGTGCCAGGCGCCGGGACCGCGTGCCATCCGACTCCACGCCGTCTGCCGGCCGGTCGCCAGCGGACGAATCGGGATTTGAAAGGGATGGAAGGGATTTGACTTACCCTGCGTAGCCCTGCTAGAGTTCCCCCCGACTCAGGGGGGTGGGGTGTCGCTCCGATTCGTTTCACGGACCATTCGGGGGCAGGAAACATGAGCCGGAGATCATTGCAGGTTCTGTTCGCAGCGCTGCTCCTGGTGCCTGCGGGCATCGCGTCGGCGCAGTCCCCGTTCTTCACCGAGAACTTCGACGGTGTCCCCGCGGGGACGTTTCCGACCGGCTGGTCGGCGGATCCGGCAGCGGGGACCCCGCTGGCGGGGTGGAGCGTGGACAACACGCCGGCGCTTCCCGGGATTTCGACGGGCAAGCACGGATTCACCGGCGGCTGCTATTCGGCGGCCGTCCTTCCCATCCCTCCCGACACGCAGGACACCGCGCCGAACTCGCTGAACTTCAACAACGGGGCAGATCTGGACAATGGCGCCCTGTTTTCGGGCGCCGTGGACTCCCCGCTGATCGCGGTGTCGTCGACCGCCGGCGTGACGGTCCGCTTCTTCTGCCAGTTCGAAGCCTTGAGCTGCAATCTCGATCCCGCGGTCACCGGGATCGGATCCGATCAGCGGTTCGTCGAGATTGTCGATGCGAGCGGGACCGTTCTGCTCTCGATTCAGATGTGCATTTACCGTGCGGCGGCCGGATCGCCCGCGCCTGCGCCGCCTCCTGCTTCCGATCAGATTCCTCCGCCGCCGGAGATGGATGTGAATTGCCCGGAGATGTTCCAGCCCCATTTCCACGTCATCGACTTGAGTTCGCTGGCGACGACTTCGTTCCGGATCCGTTTTCGCATGAACGAAACCGTCGAAGACACCTCGCCCGCCACGTTCGCCGACACGAGCTGGACGGGATGGTTCATTGACACCGTCCAGGTGCGCTGCCCCACGCCCGACGCGACGGCGCCGACCGTCCCCACACAGATCTTCCCGGCGCCCGCCGCCGCGGTGACTTCCCCGGTGGCGTTCGACTGGACCGATTCCACCGATACGGGTCCCTGCGGTCCCGGGTCGGTATCCTACATTCTTGAGATCGACGATACGGCGACGGTCCCGAACCCGGACGTGACCGTCACGCCCGGCACATCGAGTTCGCTCCAGGTTCTCGCCGCGGGCTCCTATAACTGGCGCGTCCGGGCCGTCGACGGCGTCGGCAACATGAGCGCCTTCACGGCCGACTCCGCCTTCACGGTGGAAGTCAACACGCCTCCGCTGGCGCCTGACGGTCTCCAGGTGAACGAAGCCATCTTCGGCGCCCAGATAGGGGACACCGGCTTCGTGGATCCGGTCCTCGACGAGCGGCCGGTGTTCAGCGCCGTCCACCACGACTCGAACGTCGCCATCGATTTCGCCGCGTCGTACCGCATGCAGGTGTCCACCGATTCGACCTTCACGCTCGTGGACTTCGATTCCGGTACCGTCGCTCTTGCGCCGCCCCTCCTCGACGACACCCGCTGCCCCGACAAGACCATCTCGATCAGCCTGCAGCGCGATACCGTCTACTTCTGGCGCATCCAGTTCACCGACCTCGGTGGCATCACCGGCCCCTTCAGCATCGCCCAGAGTTTCCGGATCGGCGACGACTTCGAATTCGGCGTCCGCCCCGGATCGAGCAATCACAGCCGGAAGTGCTGGATCGCGACCGCGGCGTTCGGCGGCCCCGAGGCGGCTCCGGTCGCCGGACTCCAGGAATGGCGCGCCACGACGCTCGAGTCAGCGGCGGCCGGACGTCTGGCTTCCCGGACGTATCACACCGGCGGGCACGAGATCGCGCCCGCGTTCAAGGGCTCGGAAGTCGCCCGCGGAGCCATCGGCACCGCCGGAGTGGCCGCGACACCGGCGGGCACCGCCGGCGTCCTGCTCCTGGCGCTGATGCTGCTCGGGCTCGGATGGTGCCGCACCAGGAAGTAGGAGTTCCGTGACACAAAGGACTCTGGAAGGGCCGCCCCCCAAGGGCGGCCCTTTTTTGTGGAGCCGGGACATGCGCGGCGCGCCGGTCAGGGTCGTCGTCCGCCTCATCGCGTGCGTGCTTCTCGCAGGCGCCGCCGCACCCGCAGAGGAATCCACCCCCGCGCGCCCCCCGACCGACCTCGCCGGCGACGCGCTTCCCCGGGGCGCCACCCTGCGATTCGGAACGGCGCGGTTCCGGACCGCGGCCGGCTCGGACCGCCTCGCCCTCTCCTCCGACGCCCGGCGACTCGTCGTCCTCGGCTCCGACCGCACGTTTTCCTTCTTCGAATTTCCGTCCGGCGTCCGCGCCCGGCGGCTCCTTCCGCACACCGACGCCACTTCCGCCTTCGCCCTGAGTTCCGGCGCCCCCGTCATGCTCACGGCGCACACGGACGGACTCATCCTCGTGTGGGACCCCCTCCTTCCCGGAATCGTGCGGCGCCACGAGGACGCAGGCACCGTCCTGCGCGCGATCTGCGTCTCCACCGACGGTCGCTCGTTCGCTTCGGTCGACGATCAGGGACGGCTCCGTCTCCGGGACGTCGAGACGGGAGCGGATCTGCTCAAAATCGGGGGAACGCTTTCCGGAACCGTGGCGATGGAGTGGCTGGGGGGCGGGAAGCGGGTGCTCGTGCTGAGCGCGGCGGGGGCGGAGACGTGGGATCTCGAGAAGGGTGAGAAGTGCGGGCTTCTGGAAGGGACAGCGTCCTGCCGCGCGCTGGCCGTCTCCGCCGACGGGAGCCGGGCCGCGGTCCTCAAGGGGGCGGCGCGCGTCGAAGTCTGGGACCTCAAGTCGGCGCGCCGGGTCGCGGAACTGGAGCCTCCCGGCGTGGAGCTGACCTGTCTTGCGCTCTCGGCGGACGGGAACCGCCTGGCGGCGGGCGGGCGCGACGAGGCCGTGCGGCTCTGGGACGTCGCAGGCGGCCGCCTCCTGGCGAAGCTCGAAGGCCACGTCGGCTGGGTCGCGAGCGTGGCGTTTCCGCCGGGCAGTCCCCGTCTCGTCTCCTGCGGTGAAGACCGCGCCGTCCGGCTCTGGGACCTCGAACGCCTCGCCGAGGTCCCGCCCGCCCCCGGCCACGCGGGCGCCGTTTCCGCCCTCGCGCTCTCGCCGGACGGCTCCACGCTCGCGACCGGCGGCCGCGATTCGGGAGTCCGGCTCTGGGAAGCGGCGACAGGGAAGGCGCTGGCGTCGCCCGGGCGGCAGTCGGGAAACGTGACGGCGATGGCGTGGCTGCCGGACGGATCGGGCCTCCTGGTCGCCGCTTCCAGAGAAATCCGCGTCTACCGGGGCGCAGAATTCACGCGGGTGGAGAGTCCATGCGGCGGGATCCGGGCGTTGAGGTGCTTCCCCGACTCCCGTCGATTCGTGGTCGGCGGGTCGGACACGACGGCGCGTGTCTGGACGCTGGAGCCGCGCGCGGAGGTCCTGCGGATCGACGGGCACGACGGCATTGTTCTGTCGCTCGCGCCCTCACCGGATGGAACGCGGCTCGCATCCGGCGGCAACGACGCCGCGGTCCGCCTGTGGGATCCGGCCACCGGCAAACCCGCGGGGGTTCTCGCGGGTCATGCAGGTCCGGTGCACGCGCTTGCCTGGACCGCCGACGGGCGACGCCTCGCGACCGGAGCGGACGACGCGAAGCTGAGGATCTGGGATCCCGCGTCGGGCAGCCTCGAGGGCACGATCGTCGGCTTCGACGGACAGATCCTCGATGCGGCGTTCTCACCTGACGGGAAGCGAATCGCGGTCGCGACGGTCGGAAATTCCACGCGCGTGTGCGAGGTTGCGACGGGCCGGGAAATCGCCGTGCTCCACGGCGCGGGTGGCCGCGTTTTCGGCGTCGCATGGTCGGCGGACGGGAAACGGGTCTTCACGGCGATGGAGGACACGACGGCGCTGGGGTGGACGCTCGATCCCTGAAGAAGCGGCCGGATGGAGGATCCGCAGTCCCCTGGAATCACAGGATGTTCGGGCGGTCTGGGGGCCAAGCAGATCGCCTTTGACTCGGCCCTCTTGAGTTGGGTAATCTTCCACGGTTCGAGGAGTGCTCATGCGCGGCACCGGGGGGCTGCCCGCGTTCCAGGGGACCGGTCGGCAGAGATCCGGCGGGTTTTCCGCCGGAGAGCGCGACCAGGATGAGGAGGGGGACCGCATGCTTCTTCGCAGCTCCGCATTCGCAATCGTCCTGTGCGCCGCATCCGCCATTCCCTGCGCGGCCCAGTACAGCGAGAATTTCGACTCCGGCACCGGGACGCCTCCGGGCTGGACGCTCGATGCCGCGACCGGCACCCCGGCTGTCGGGTGGGATGCTGACGGAGTCGGACCGTTCGGCGGCGGAATTGCCTACTGCGTGGGCGTCGTCGTCACCCCGACCGCGTTCGACACCGCGCCGAAGTCCCTCAACTTCAACAACGACACCGACATCGACGGCGGCGTCGGCCACCTCGCCGTCGGAAATGCCCTCTCCCCCACCATCTCCGTGACCACGCTGGCTCCCGGAACGATCGTCCGGTTCTGGTGCAAGTTCAACGACGCGGGCGGCTTCGCCACCGCAGGACCGTTCGGCGAGGATCAGAAATTCATCGAGATCATGGACGCCGCCGGTACCACCGTGCTGCTCTCGACGCAAATCTGCGTCTCCTACGACTCGGATTGCGTCGCGCCGAACCCGGTTCCTCCCCAGCTGAACATCCCGTGCCCCAATACGCACACTCCGCATTTCCACGACGTGGATATCTCCACGATCGGCGTGACATCCTTCCGCATCCGCTTCCGCTACAACCAGTCCGCGGACGCGACGGCCGATGCGGGACTCGACGGCTGGTACGTCGACACGCTGAGCGTGATCTGCCCTGACGCCATCCCGCCGACGACGCCCGTGAACGTGGCTCCCGCGGATCTCAGCACGGTCATCGCACCTCCCGCGGTGACGCTGGACTGGACGGACGCCACCGACACCAGCGGCTGCGGCCCCGCCCCGATCCTGAACTACGACGTGGAGGTCGATACCACCAATCCGCCCGTCGCGCCGTTCACGTTTTCCGCGACCGTCACGATCTCCACGACCAGCGCCGGCGTCCTGGCTCCGGGCGTCTACTTCTGGCGCGTGCGCTCCCGGGACGTCGCCGGAAACGTCAGCACGGACAGCACGGTCACGTCGTTCACCGTCGAAGCGCCGACCGCGCCGCTGATGGCGGACACGCTTCATGTCAACGAGAACGGCCCGCTCGGAGCGCAGTTCGGCGACTCCGGATTCGTGGATCCCGTCATCGACGAGCAGCCCGTTTTCAGTGCCATTTACCGGGACGGCAATACGACGGACTTCGCGACCTCGCTGCGCTTTCAGGTTTCCACCGATCCGACCTTCGCCCTGGTCGACTTCGACTCGGGGGCTCTGGTCCTGAGCCCGCCCCTGAACGACGACACCCGCTGCCCGGACGTCACGGTCACGACGAACCTCGCCCGCGATACCATCTACTACTGGCGCATCCAGTTCACCGACCTCGGCGGACTCACCGGCCCCTTCAGCCTCGCCCAGTCCTTCCATATCGGGGACGATTTCGATTTCGGCGTCCGGCCGGGTTCGTCGAATCACAGCCGCAAATGCTGGATCGCGACGTCGGCCTGGGGCAGCCCGGAGGCTCCGGCCGTGGCGGCGCTTCAGGACTGGCGTCAGGGAACCCTGGAGACGGCTGGCGCGGGGCGGATGGCCTCGCGGATCTACCACCGTACCGGCGGGATGGCTGCCCCGGCGGTGGCAGGCTGCGCCTCGGTGCGGTTTGCGTCCTCCCTCGCGGCGTCCGCCGCGGGTTCCACGGCGGACACGATCACCGCCGTCCTCCTTCTTGCGCTGCTCGCCGCCGGCCTGCGCCGGATCCTTGCGCGCTAGTCCCACGCCTTCGAGACCGTTCCCGCGCGGCCCTCGCCCCTGTGAGGGCCGCGTTTATGTCCGGGTCGCACGCCTGCCATTCCTCGCCCTCGCGGCCTTGTTCGCTCTCGCCTCGCTTGCCCCTGCGCAGGAACACGAACCCCGCGGCGATGGATCCGGCGACCCGCTGCCGGCCGGCGCCATCAGACGATTTGGCACCCTGCGCTACCGCCTCGCCGCCCATCCGCAATCGGTGGAGTTCGCGGCGTCGGACCGTGAGATCCGCTGCAATGCGGAGAGTTGTCTTTCGATCCGCCTCGAAGCGGACACAGGGCGACCGCTGCGCGGCATCGCCTGGAACGGAACGCTTCCCGTCGCCCAGGCGCTGTCCCCCGCCGGGGACCGGCTGGCGCTGGCATCGCGGACGCGGCTGACGCTGGTGAGTTCCGGCGCCACGGTTTCGCCGCCGACTTTCGAGCGGCAGGGCCATCGCATCGCGGCGCTTGCCTGGTCACCAGACGGGCGCAAGGTCGCGACGGGGGGGGAGGGCGGGGAGGCGTGTCTCTGGGAAGCGGCGACCGGGGCGGTCCGGGTGCTCGACGGTCCGGGGGCGCGGCCCGCGTGCCTGGCCTTCACGAGGGACGGACTGCGGCTTGTCGCATTGAGGGAGGACGGCACGCTGGCGAAGTGGACGCTGGAGGGGGGGAGATGTGAGGTTGCGGGGGAGAGCGGATCGAGGGTCCTGGCCGCGGCTGTCTCTCCCGGCGGAGGCCATGCCGCGTTCGCGCGCGATGGGAGACTGACGGTCTACCGGACGGACAATCTCGAGGTGGCCGGGGCGGCCCGATTCACGGGGACGCCAGGGACGCTCGCCTTGGCGCCCGGGGGCGCCCTGGCCGCGGTGCTCTCGGAGGGTCCGGAGCTGCGCTTCCTCGAAACGACTTCCGGCCGTGAGGTTCTGCGGGTGACGACGCCTCACCGGCGCCTTCTCGGAGCCGCGTTTTCCTTCGACGGCTTGCGGTTGGCGACGATCGGGAACGATCGTGCGGTCCGGATCTGGAGGGTGGAGTCGGGCGAGGAGCTTGCGGGCGCCGAGTGTCATCCGGACGCCGTGACGGCTATCGCCGTCTCCCCCGACGCCACGCGCGTGGCGACGGGCTCGATGAACGGTGAGTTGCGGGTCTGGGGGCTCGCGGACGGCCGCCAGTCGGGATCGTTTCCCTCGGGGGACACGGGGCTTCTCGCGCTGAGCTGGTCGCCGGACGGCAGGACGCTGGCGGCCGGCGGATCGGACGGGCGGATCGTGCTGCACGATCCGGACGGGCGGAGAGCGGCCGTGATCCTGAACGACGAATCGCGGAGCGTCGTGGGGCTGCAGTTCCTCGGGGGCGGCGAAGGACTTCTCGCGACCGGGCGTGACGGCCGGATCCGCGTCTGGGATGTCGATGCCCGGAAGATCGTTCGGACGATCGAGACCTCGATCGGGGTCCTCCACGGCTCGGCGGTGTCTCCGGATCTCGCCCGCGTCGCTGCGGGCGGCCCTTCAGGGGAGATCGAGGTCCTCGAGATTTCCTCCGGTCGCAGCCTGGCGCGCTGGTCGGCGCACACGGGGGCGGTGCTCGGCCTCGCGTTCTCGCCGGACGGCGAGCGGGTCTGTTCGGGCGGAAACGACGCCTCCGTCGAGATCTGGTCCCTGAGGGAGGGCCGCAGGGTCCGCCGCATCCTGGGTTACGACGGCCCGGTTCAGGCCGTCGCGGTGTCGCCCGACGGGCTTACGGTCGCGGGCACGGCGTCGGGGAATTCCGTGCGGCTGACCACACCCGAAGGGGCGGAAATCCGGACGTTTTACGCGATGGGGGGCCGCGCCCGGGCGGTGCAGTTCGTGTCCGGCGGGAAGAGGCTGGTCTCGGCGAGCGAGGACACCTGTGCGTATCTCTGGGAGGTCCCCGCGAAATGAAGGCGCGATTGCGCGTGATCGTCCATTCCCGCGGCGGTAGGATAGCGGCTCATGTCCGAAGACGAACCCAAACCTGATGACGCACCCCAGGGCGACGACATCGTCCTCCTGAACGACGCGACGAAGATCCTGGGGCGGAAGGACTCCGGCGAAGGGGCGGCTGTGCCCGCGGCGGAGGCGCCGGCGTCGGGGGAGGACATCGTCCTGCTCTCGGACGATCCGACGAAAGTTTTCGGGCGGAAGCTGCCGACGCAGGAGCAGGTCGAGGCGGGGGCGCCGGTGGCGGCGCCGGAGCCGGCTCCCGAGGCTGCGGCGGCGTGGACGGCGCCGGCGGAGGAGGTGGCGGCGCCGGCGTGGACGCCGCCCGAGGAATCGAAGGCGGCGCCGGTCGAGGCCATGGAGGCGGCGCTGTACGAGGCGCCGGTGCAGGGCGACGTGGTGCCGGGCGAGGCGGTTGGGACGGACGAAACGTCGCACGGATTTGCCGCGGTGGGGGAGTCTTCGGTTTCGGCGGAGCCACCGAAGCCGGTCGATCTCCGGCAGGTGGCGCCGGTGGCGCCGATGCCTTGGGAGCGCCGGCGCGGGTCGAAGCTGCCTCTCGTGCTGGCGCTGCTTCTGCTCCTGCTGGCGGGCGCCGGGGGCGGGTACTGGTGGAAGTATATGAGGAAGCCCGCGGCGGGGGGCGGGGGGCAACCGCCGCCGGTCGTGGCGAAGAAACCGCCGGTGAAAGAGCCGGTCAAGGACCCGGTGAAGGACCCCGTGAAGGATCCTGTGAAAGACCCGGTGAAGGATCCCGTGAAGGATCCGGTCAAGGATCCGGTGAAGGATCCGGTCAAGGACCCGGTGGAGCGGGATCCGCTCGAGGATCTGAACATTCCGGACTGGCTGAAGGAAGAGCGGCTGCCTGGGGATGCGAAGGGGCTTGCGGCGGTGATTCTGAAGAAGATTCCGCTGAACACGCCGGTGGTGATCGAGCTGACGAACGGGAATTTCATGCAGGGGCGGCTGGTGAAGAACGAGGCGGACCTGATCAAGCTTCAGCTGGCTGAGGAGGCGGCGGCGGGGTCGATCACGATTGAGAAGCCGGAGGTCGCTGCGATTTTCCCGATGGGCGAGCTGGGGTGGTACTACTACCGCGGGTATCGGCGGGGTTACGTGATTCTGAAGACGGGGCAGCGGGTGGACGGGAACATTCTGAAGGATGCGGAAGCCAACGTCGTGATCGGGCTGCCGGAGGGGACGATCCGGTACGAGCGGAACGAGGTTCGGCAGGTGGTGATCACGACGGACATCCGGTAGCGGGCGGGGGATTCGCCTCCGGCGGGCAACGTTGCACGCATCTATTCGTAATTTTTCGTTTGTGCTTGATTTTTACATTTTTAACGATTAGTATTCATTTCAGAACCCGGCCTCCGCGAGGAGACCGCACATGTCACCCGAACAGGCCCCCGAGGAGCCCGCCCCGAAAGGTTTCGAAGAAGACCTCTACATCCTGACCAACGACGACGCGCGCGAAAACCCCGCGCCGGAGCCGTTCGGATCCGACGACCTCATCATCATCGAGGACGACGCGCCCCCGGCTCCCCCCGCACCGGCACCGATCCGCCGCCGCCGCCGCTGGCCCCTCGCGGCCGCAGCCGCAGCCCTCCTCGCCGCCCTCGGAGCCGCCCTCTGGACCGTTTCACCCGCTCCGACCCCCGCGGGACCGGCACCGGCCGTCGCCACGGCCCCCGTCCCCTCCCC
>JACPRD010000154.1 GCA_016190145.1 Planctomycetota bacterium
CCCTTTCCCCCGTTCCCCGTCCATGAGCCTGTCCTTCGAATCCTTCGCCAACTGGGTCAACCGCTTCCTGTCGAAGCTGTTCGGCTCCCACAACCAGCGCGTCATCAAGGGCGTGCTGCCGATCATCCAGCGGGTGAACGAGCTGGAGAAGGAGTACCGCGCGAAACCGGACGCGGCGTTCCCGAAGATGGCGGGGGAGTTCCGGGCGAGGCTCGCGAAGGGAGAGACGCTGGACGACCTGCTGCCGGAGGTGTTCGCGGCGGTGCGGGAGTCGGGCCGGAGGACGATCGGGCTCCGGCACTACGACGTGCAGCTGATCGGCGCGTGGGCGCTTCATAACAGAATGATCTCCGAAATGGTGACGGGCGAAGGCAAGACGCTCGTCGCGACGCCGGCGATGGTGCTGAACGCGCTCGAGGGGAACGGGGTGCACCTCGTGACGGTGAACGACTACCTCGCGCGGCGCGACGCGCAGTGGATGGGGCCGATCTACGAGTTCCTCGGGATCTCCCTCGGGATCATCCAGCACGACTTCCAGGAGGCCTACAGGTTCGATTCCTCGGTCAACCCGGATCCGCAGAACAAGATGCGCTGCCTCCGGCCCTGCTCGCGGCGGGACGCGTACGCGGCGGACATCACGTACGGCACGAACAACAACTACGGGTTCGACTACCTGCGCGACAACATGAAGGTGTCGCACGGACAGCAGGTGCAGCGGTACTCGATGGCGACGATCGACGGGGAAGAGCGGCGGATGCTGCCGTTCGCGGTCATCGACGAAGCGGACAACATCCTGATCGACGAGGCCAGGACGCCGCTGATCATCAGCGGGCCCGCGGAGGAGAGCGCGGACAAGTACGCGCAGGCGGACCGGGTGGCGCGGCGGCTCGAGGCGGGGGTGGACTACGAGGTGAAAGAGAAGGACCACGTCGTGATGATGACGGAGGCGGGGATCGAGAAGGCGCAGAAGATCATCGGCGTGGACGATTTCTACACGGGCGAGAACATGGAGTGGCCGCACCTCCTGGAGAGCTCGCTCAAGGCGCACAACCTCTACAAGATCGACCACGAGTACGTCGTCCACGAGGGCGAAGTCATCATCGTGGACGAATTCACGGGGCGCATGATGCCGGGGCGGCGCTGGAGCGACGGGCTGCACCAGGCGGTGGAGGCGAAGGAGGGGATCCGGATCCGCGAGGAATCGCAGACGCTCGCGACGATCACGCTCCAGAACTACTTCAAGCTCTACAAGAAGCTCTCGGGCATGACGGGCACCGCTTCCACGGAAGCGATGGAGCTCGACAAGATTTACGGCCTGCAGGTGCTGACGATCCCGACGAACCGGCCGCTGATCCGGACGAACCTGCCGGACATCGTGTTCCGTACGAAGAAGGAGAAGTGGATCGCGGTGGTGGAGGAGATCTGCCGGATCAACGAGACGGGGCGGCCGATTCTGGTGGGGACGACGTCGATCGAGAACAGCGAGATCGTCTCGACCCTTCTCAAGCGCCGCGGCGTGAAGCACGAGGTACTGAACGCGAAGTTCCACGAGAAGGAGGCGTACATCATCTCGCGCGCGGGGCAGCGCGCGACGGTGACGATCGCGACGAACATGGCGGGGCGCGGGACGGACATCATCCTCGAGGAGGGGGTGGCGAAGCTGGGGGGGCTGCACGTGCTCGGCACGGAGCGGCACGAGGCGCGGCGCATCGACAACCAGCTGCGCGGGCGGTGCGGCCGGCAGGGCGACCCCGGGTCGAGCCAGTTCTTCCTCGCGCTCGAGGACGACCTGATGCGCATCTTCGCGCCCGAGTGGGTCTCGAACATCCTCCTCAAGCTCGGCATGACCGAGGGCGAGCCGATCGAGAGCGGGATGGTGACGCGCGCGATCGAGCGGGCGCAGAAGCGGATGGAGGACCGCAACTTCGACATCCGCAAGAACCTCGTCGAATACGACAAGGTCATGAACGAGCAGCGCCTCATCATCTACGGGCAGCGCCAGTCGATCCTCGAAGGCAAGGACATGCGCGCCGGCATCTCCGAGATGTTCGCGGAGCGGCTCGGCATCGCGATGGACACGTATCTGCCCGAGGGAGACAAGAAGGCATGGGACTGGAAGGGCCTCGGCGAGTTCGTGTCGACGAAGTTCGGCGTGACGGCGCCTCCCGACAATCTCCGGAATCTCGACGACGCCGACCTGCGGGACGAGCTTCACAAGCGGGTGATGGAGGTGTACGAGGAGAAGGAGAAGGGGATCGGGGCGGAGTCGATGCGGGAGCTGGAGCGGTTCCTGCTGCTGCAGAAGATCGACGAGAAGTGGAAGGAGCACCTGTACAACATGGACCAGCTCCGGAGCGGCATCGGGCTCCGGTCGTACGCGCAGCTCGACCCCAAGATTCAGTACAAGAAGGAGGGGTACGAGATGTTCGAGATCATGCTGGACTCGATCAAGGAGGAGGTGACGGACCTGATCCTGAAGGTGCAGATCCGCAAGGAGGATCAGGAGCTGCTGGAGCAGCGGTGGAAGGCGACGGAGTTCCGGAAGGACGACGCGACGGGGGCGGCTTCGCGCAACGCGGCGGCCGAGGCTGGGGGGCCGCCGCCGGACGAGAAGCCGAAGCCGGTGGTGGTGGGGAAGAAGACGGGGCGGAACGAGCCGTGTCCGTGCGGGAGCGGGAAGAAGTACAAGAAGTGTCACGGGAAGAAGGTATCGAGCGGCCCGTCCGAGTCTGAAGAGGACGAGGACGACGAGGAAGAAAAAGACTGAGGGACATTCTTTACATCCTGGTCCTGCTGCTCGCGTCGCCTTACGTCCTGTTGATGCTGATCTGTTCGTCGCGCTGGCGGCGCGGGCTGTGCCAGCGCCTGGGCGGGGTGCCGCGGCGGGCGGGGGAGCGGCCGTGCCTCTGGGTGCACGGGGCGTCGGTGGGGGAGGCGGTTCTGGCGAAGGGGTTCGTCGCCGCCTGGCGCCAGGCGCACCCGGACTGGGACGTGGCGATTTCGGCGTTCACGCCGACCGGGATCGAGGTGGCGAAGAGGAGCTTTTCGGACTTGCCGGTGTTTTTCTGGCCGCTGGACCTCTCGTTCTGCTGCGGCCGGTCGCTCGGGCGGATCCGGCCCGCGGCGGTGGTGCTGATCGAGATGGAGGTCTGGCCCGGTTTCGTGGCGGCGGCGGCGGCGCGCGGGATACCGGTGGCGGTGGTGAACGGGCGGATCACGGAGCGTTCGGCGGGGCGGTACGACCGGGTTCCGTTCGTGCGGAGGACGTTCGCGAAGATCGCGCGGTTCTGTGCGCAGGAGGAGCAGTACGCGTGGCGCGCGCGGGAGATCGGATTCCCCGCGGATCGTGTGATGACGACCGGGAACATGAAGTTCGACGGGTTGCCGGAGGCGCCGTCGGAGGAGACGAAGGCGGCGCTCGCGGCGAAGCTCGGGATCGCCGCGGGGGCGGCGGTGCTCGTGGGCGGGAGCACGCACGATCCGGAGGAGAAGCTGCTCCTGGGGGCGTTCGAGGAACTGCGCGCGGCGCACCCCGGGCTGCGGCTGGTGCTGGTGCCGCGCCACCCGGAGCGCGCGGCGGACGTCGTGCGCGCCGCGGCGGAGGCGGGCCACGAAACCGTGCGGAAGACGGACATCGACCAGGGAGTGGCGCCGCCGCCCGACGCCGTGGTCGTCGTCGACACGGTCGGCGACCTGCGCACGCTCTGGGGCCTCGCGACCGTCGCGTACGTCGGCGGCTCGCTCACACCACGCGGCGGCCAGAACATCATGGAGCCCGCCGCGATGGGGAAACCCGTGGTGTTCGGGCCGAACATGGAAAATTTCCGGGAAGCGCGTGAGCTGCTGGTCGGAGCGCAGGGGTGCCGGCAGGTGCCTGATGCCGCGGGACTGCTCGCGGCCCTGCGCGAGCTGTTCGAAAACGCGGAAGCCGCCCGCGTGATGGGCGCGAAGGCACAGGAAGCCCTGAGGGACAAGGCGGGCGCGACGGCGAAGAACCTCGCCGAGGTCTGGAGTGTGGTCCAGGGAAGAGGGAGGGGGTAGAGTGGGGCAACTTCAAAAGCAAAAGAGCAACTTCAACTTTCAACCGCAGGCGTGCGGCGACTCTCAGTCCCATGCCCGCGGCTCCGACCGTTGAAGTTGGGAATTGAAGTTTGGAAGTTGCTTGCCCTTTGAAGTTGAAGTTGCCGTTTGAAGTTCCGAGCCGAACCGTGCGCTCGGACTCCTCCGTCCACATTCCAGAGGCTCGGATGCCCCTCCACTGGCCGAAGCTCTTCCTGCAGAAGGAAACGATGTCCACCACCGGCTACAAAAAGGTCGAGTGGACCGCGACTGCCGTCGAAGTCGAAGGCATCAGGCTCGACGGCCCAATGCCCGCGGGAGGGAAAGGCACGAAAATCGGCACCGGCCGCGCCGAAGTCGAATCGCTCGGCGCCTTCGCCCCCGAAGCCCGCGGCGAACTCCGCCTGGCCCTCGGAGACCTCGACCTCTGGAGCGAATTCTCCAACGACAAGGCCGCCCTCGGCGCGGGCGAGAACGACACGCTGCGCATCCTGTTCGACCAGCCCTCCATCGTCCTCGAAGGCAAACCCGAGGTCGTTTTCGAAAAACCCCGCGGCAGAGCCCCGACGCTTCTCCTCGGCGCCACGCGCGGCGAGACTTTTCTCGGCTACCTCCCCGTCGCCCTCAAGGCCGGCGGCACCCTGGCCTTCATCTTCGGGACGAGCGCCCTCATGCCCTGGTTCCTCCCCTGCGAACAACCCCTCGGCGGGCAGAAGATCATCGAGGCCCCGAAGATCCCGCAGGAACTCGTGCGGAAGCTCGGCGACGAAGCGGTCTGGAAGCGGTTCGAGGACACGGCCGGAAAGTTCTTCGAACCGATCCTCGCCGCGCGGGCGATGTTCACGGCGCTGCAATACGTCAGGTATGGGTAGCCGTTCCGTGCGGCGCAAGCCCGCCCCCGCTTCCATCCCCCTGCAGTTCGCCCGCTGCAAGGGCAGGGAAAGGTGAAGGGGAAGGTAAAAGTTTTCATTGTGCGCGAATTCCGGCGTGCGTCGGCGTCCGGACCTCGCTCGCTGCGCTCGCTCGCCCCGGCCGCCGCCGATTCCACTTTTCGCGCGGAATGAGAAAGTTCAAGGGGGCCGCTTCGCGGCCGCCGGAGTCGCGGGCCGATTCAATTTGAAGCCGGCGATCCTGCCGTCCGCGGCTTCGCCGTTGCCGGCACAGGAAGCAGCCTCACGGAGAGCACGCACTCCGGCGCGCCTTTCAGCATGCACGCCGACTCCGTCACGGCGACGGACTCGCGGAACCAGGCGGCGATGCCGCGGCAGAGGCCTTTGGCAAGGGCGCAGAGGCGGCGCCCGGAGCGGTAGACGACGGTGACTTCGTCGGGGGCGGTGCGGCGGCAGGTGAGGCGGGGCGGGGAGGCCTCCGGATTGCGGAGACGGACGACGCGGTGAATGGTGGCTTCGGCGCTCGCGATGACGTCCAGCGTCTTCCAGCCGGCGGGGATGATCGAGCGGTAGACACCGATCAGCGTGCCGGCGAGCGCCTCGCCGAATTCCTGAAGCAGAGCGTCGAGGTCGCGGCCCGCGCGGCGCGCGACGGCGGCGAGGACCGCGGTCGCCTGGGCGTCGGGGTAGTCCGTCGTCGGCACGAAAACGACGCCCGCCACACCGGCGTCGGCGAGGGCCTGCGTCCAGACCTCGGCTCCGTACCGGGCGGCCACGAACTTGTTCAGGCCCGTCAGAATCATGCCGTGCATCGAGATTCCTCCCCGTCAGAATGATCCCGCGCCGGGGAAGAGAATTCAAGCGCTCCGGGAAATCTCCTGAGCGAGCCGGAAAGCCGCGCTCCCGCTTCGCGGTACAATGATTTCAGCAGGATCCGCACCTGGAATCCGCAGCTCCTCCCTCCCGGCAAAGCGATGCCAAGGAGCCCACGGTGGAATCGGATCGCGAATCTCTTCCCACCCCCGATTTCCGGGCGCTTTTCGAATCGGCGCCGGGGCTCTACCTCGTGCTGACGCCGGATCTCCGGATCGCCGCGGTCAGCGACGCTTACCTCCGCGCCACGATGACGCGCCGCGAGACCATTCTCGGGCGCGGCATCTTCGACGTCTTCCCGGACAACCCCGACGACCCCGCCGCGACGGGCGTCAGCAACCTCCGCGCTTCCCTCGAACGCGTTCACCGCTTCCGAAAACCCGACGCGATGGCGGTGCAGAAGTACGACATCCGGCGGCCCGAGGCGGAGGGGGGCGTCTTCGAAGAGCGCTACTGGAGCCCGATGAATTCGCCGGTCCTCGGCCCGGGGGGCGGGCTGGCGTGGATCATCCACCGGGTCGAGGACGTGACGGAGTTCGTGCGGCTCAAGCAGGCGCGCACGGAGCAGACGCGCGTGACGGAGGAGTTGCGGTCACGGGCGGAGGAAATGGAAGCGGAGGTGTTTTTGCGGGCGCAGGAGTTGCAGGAAGCGAACACGCGGCTGCGCGGCGCGAACGAGGAGCTCACCGACCTCACGGCGCGTCTCGAGGTCGCCAACCGCGAACTCGAGGCATTCAGCTACTCCGTCTCCCACGACCTGCGCACGCCGCTTCGGGCGATCGAAGGCTTCAGCGACGCCGTTCTGCAGGACTACGAGTCGCGGCTCGACGAGCGCGGCGGCGACTATCTGCGGCGCCTCCGCGCCGGTGCGCAGCGCATGGCCCAGCTCATCGACGACATGCTCGAGCTTTCGCGCGTCTCGCGCGCCGAGCTCCGGCGCGAGGAAGTCGACCTGAGCGCCCTCGTGGGCTCCATCGCCGCGGAGCTCCGGCAGCGCGACCCCGCCCGTAACGTCGAGTTCCTCGTCGCGCCCGGAGCCGTCGCCTCAGGAGATCCCCGCCTGCTCCGCATCGTGTTCCAGAACCTTCTGGAGAACGCCTGGAAATTCACCGGCCGCCACCCGCGCGCCACGATCGAATTCGGTGCCACGTCCCGGGACGGCCGCCCCGCGTGGTTCGTCCGCGACGACGGCGCCGGATTCGATCCCGCCCGCGCGGGCCGCCTGTTCGGCGCCTTCCAGCGCCTCCACTCCGCCTCCGAATTCCCGGGATCGGGCATCGGCCTCGCCACCGTCCAGCGCATCGTCCACAGGCACGGCGGGAGGATCTGGGCGGAAGGCGCGGTCGAGAAGGGCGCGACGTTCACGTTTACCCTCTGATCGGAGGCTGCCATGGAAGTCCGGACGATCCTGCTTGTCGAGGACAACCCCGACGACGAACTCCTGACCCTGCGCGCTCTCGAAATCAACCAGATCCGGAACGAGGTGGTCGTCGCGCGCGACGGCGAGGAAGCCCTCGACTACCTGCTCGGGCGCGGGGCGTGGGCGGGCCGCGACCCGCGCCGCATTCCGGCCCTCGTGCTGCTCGACCTGAACCTGCCGAAACTCAGCGGACTCGAGGTCCTTCGACGCCTCAGGTCCGACGATCGCACCCGGCTCGCCCCCGTCGTCATCCTCACCTCTTCCAAGGAAGAACAGGACCGCTTCAGTGGTTACAGCCTTGGAGCGAACAGCTACATCCGCAAGCCCGTCGACTTCGCCCGCTTCACGGAAGCCGTAAAACAGCTCGGCCTCTACTGGCTCCTGCTGAACGAACTTCCGCCGGAAGCCCCCGCCGCGGGAGGTCTGTAAAGGAGGCCCGATGGCCACTCCTCTTCGCGTCCTCATCGTCGAAGATTCCGAGGACGACGCGGTGCTCGTCGTGCGTCATCTCGAGCGGGCGGGCTACGCGCCGGCGCACGCGCGCGTGCAGACGGCCGCGGACATGATCGCGGCGCTGGAGGCGGGGCCGTGGGACTGCGTCATCGCGGACTACTCGATGCCGCACTTCTCGGGGACGGACGCGCTGGCGATCGTCCGGTCGCGGGGGATGGACCTGCCGTTCATCATCGTCTCGGGCACGATCGGCGAGGAAGTCGCGGTCGCGGCGATGAAGGCGGGGGCGCACGACTATGTGATGAAGGGAAACCTGTCGCGGCTTGGGCCGGCGCTGGCGCGGGAGCTGCGCGACGCGGCGGACCGCCGGGAGCGGCGGCGGGTGGAGGAGGAGCGGGCGCGGGACCTGCTGTACGACGCCGTCACGGGCCTCCCGAACCGGACGCTTCTGCTCGACCGGCTGGGGCTCGCGATCGAGCGCGCGGGCGCGCCGGGGAATCTTCCCGCGGCCCTGCTGTTCGTGGGGCTCGGCCGGTTCCACGCCATCGTGGAGGCGTGGGGGCACCGGTGCGGGGACGCGGTGCTGGAAGCGGTGGCGCGGCGGCTGGAGGGGAACGTGCGGGCGGGCGACACGGTGGGCCGGGTGGGGGAGACGGAGTTCGCGGTCGTGCTCGATCCGGTGCGCGAACCGGGCGAGCCCGCGCGGATCGCCGAGGCGCTGGAGCGGGCGCTGTCCTCGCCGGTTGCGGCGGGCGGGCAGGAGGTTTCGGTGACGCCGAGCGTCGGGATCGCGCCCGTGCCGGGGAGCGACCGGCAGGCGGGGGAGATCCTGCGCGACGCCAACACCGCGATGCACCGCGCCATGGCGCGCCGGACCGCGGGAGGCGCGATCTTCGAGAGCGCGATGCACGACCGCGCCGTCGCGCGCGTCCGGCTCGAGAACGACCTGCGGCGGGCGCTCGAGCGCGGGGAGCTCGAGGCGGGCTACCAGCCCGTCGTCTCGCTCCGCGACCGTTCGCTGACCGGCTTCGAGTGCCTCGCGCGCTGGAAGCATCCCGAGCGCGGCCTCATCGGCCCCGCGGAGTTCATCCCGATCGCCGAAGATACCGGCCAGATCCTGCCGATCGGGGCGTGGGTGCTGCGTGAAGCGTGCATGCAGGTGCGGGACTGGGGCTTCCGGCGGAAGGTGGTTCCGGTGGCCGTGAACCTCTCGGCGCTGCAGTTCGCGCAGGCCGACCTGGCTGACCGCATCCGCGCGACCCTCGTGGAGACCGGCGCCGACCCGCGCAGTCTTCACCTCGAAATCACCGAGAGCGTGGCGATGGACGACGCCGCGGCCACGATCCGCACCCTGGCGTCGCTGAAAGCCCTCGGCGTGAAGCTCAAGATCGACGACTTCGGCACGGGTTACTCCTCGCTCAGCTACCTCCACCGCTTCCCCCTCGACGCGCTCAAGATCGACCAGTCGTTCGTGCGGCGGATCGACACGGACGCCGAGGCGGTCGAGATCGTCCGGACCATCGTCGCGCTGGCGCACGCCATGAGCCTCACGGTCGTCGCGGAGGGCGTGGAGACGGAGGCGCATTTCAGCGGCCTGAAGGCGCTGGGCTGTGACGAGGGGCAGGGTTTTCTGTTCGGCGGGGCGCTGGATGCGCGTAAGGCGGAGGAGATGCTGAAGTAGGGGGGGGCGCGAAGGGTCGGATTCATCTCCAGTGTTTTCGCGTGTCCCGCGCGCCATAAGCCATAAGCCACAAGCCATAAGCGGCGCGCTTCGCGCGCCACCCTGGGCGCAGGGGACTTCAGTGTTCCCGGGCACACGGTGGCCCGGGAACACTGAAGTCCATGCCGGTTGATATGGCGCGCGAAGCGCGCCGCTTATGGCTTATAGCTTATGGCTCCCCTGCGGCCCGCCTCTTCGCCTCCGAAAATATCGTGCGCCCCGCACCTTCCTTCCCTACACTGAAGGGCTCTTCACTTCCCAATCAGCAGGAGATCGCCATGGCCAAAGGCCTCCGCCAGTTCACTTCCGAAGCCGTTTCGCTGGGCCATCCCGACAAGGTGGCCGACCAGATTTCCGACGCCGTGCTGGACAACCTGCTCGAACAGGATCCGAACTCGCGGGTGGCGTGCGAGACGATGCTGAAGAGCGGGCTGGCGATCGTGGCGGGAGAGATCCGGACGAACGGGTACGTGGAGGTGCCGAAGCTGGTGAAGGCGGTGGTGAAGGAGATCGGGTATACGGACCCGACGAGTTCGTTCAACTGCTACAGCGTGGGCGTGCTGACGTGCCTCGAGCCGCAGAGCGCGGACATCGCGCTGGGCGTGGACGAG